>JBFGKW010000117.1:0-7658 GCA_041576495.1 Aridibacter sp.
AAATATGGTTCCAGAATTAGGACGATGGATTGCAGCCCATTGACCACAAAATGAAAAAGTATGCAGGGAAGAAGATTATTTGTCTTGACGCGAATCAGGGTTATCACCAGGCTCAGGAACGTCAGAGTTATCAAAGTCGAATAATCGCCCCAGTATTGCGGGAAATGAACGGCCGAGAATACAAGCGTAACAAAAACCACGGCCAGCGGAATTCCAAAGCTCCTTTGAAATGCTGAGTAAAGTACCCCCCGGTATACAACTTCCTCGACAATCGGCGCCGAAAACGTCGCCATAAAAGCAACCATAAAGACGATCACCCGCGAACTCCGGAGAATTCTCATCAGGTCATTATCTTGTTGTCCGAATATCGAACTTGTGGCCAACATCATCGCAAATACGCTGGCCAGTAAAAAGACCGCATGCCACCACCTGAAGCCGCCCCATTTCCAACCGAGCATTTCGGTAAATGAAAATGTGTTTAGTCTGGTCACGATCACCCAGGCGAGAACGAGCGTAATTAAATGTGCCGGAATGATTGCTCCGATTTGAAGCATCAATGAGGTTGGGTCGGATTGCGTAAAACGCACCAGTGCCTCTCCGTCCGAGAATCCTATTCTCTGATTGATCAGGTGGGGAAGCAGAAACAATGCCGGAACAACCGCGATCAATAAAACGCTGACGAACCACAGGAAAAACGCCACGATGCTGTTCCAGGGCGGGTTATTCGGAGAATAACGTTTGGCATTGACGATGTTTTCGGGTTGGGTTTCGGACAGAATCGGAGCGTCGTCCTGGTTAATATTTTCCACTATAATCAGTTTAGCTAATACTTAGAATTCTGCCAACCGGAAGGAATGCCGAAATCGAAGCATTTCATCTTGAATAAAGTTGCAAAACGGGATACGCTTTAATCCCGTGGAGACACACGGGGAAAAACCCAAACAAAACGTAATTGCAGTCATTCCGGCAAGGTATTCATCTACCCGGCTGGAAGGGAAATTGCTGTTGCCCTTAAACGGCAAACCGCTGATTCTCCATACGTTGGAGAGGGCCCGAATGGCTTCAAATGTTTCGCGCGTAATCGTGGCCACGGACGATGATCGTATCAAACGCGTGGTCACTGACAGCGGCGGTGAAGCCGTTATGACCTCGGTCAGACATCAGTCGGGAAGTGACAGAATCGCGGAGGTGGCAGTTGATTTTCCGGACAACACAATTGTGGTAAATGTACAGGGGGACGAACCGTTGATTTCACCGCTTTCAATCGAACTCGCGGTCGAAGCGTTGCGCGGTAACGAGGAGATTGATATTGCGACGACATGCGAAAAAATATCTGAAATTGACGATGTTCTTGTTCCGGACGTTGTAAAAGTGGTTCGTGATACAAACGGCAAGGCTATTTATTTTTCGAGGTCGCCGATTCCCTATCCGCGTGAAGCTGTCGGCGAATTCGGCAGTCTGGCGGCGGCGCTGAAAAAGAATCCGGCTCTATTGTCAATTTTCCGCAAACATACCGGCCTTTATGTTTACAGAAGAGAATACCTTCTCAAATATGCCGGCCAAGAGCAGACACTGCTTGAGGGCGTTGAGCATCTGGAACAGTTACGGGCATTGGAGACCGGAGCCCGAATTATGGTTGTAGAGGTAGAGGATTCTTCCATCGGAGTCGATACTCAAGAGGATTTTGACCGGGTTGCGGAGATTATGAGCCGGCAACCGGAATTGGTTTAGATTTATGGGTGATTGGACCGGAGCTTTGTTTTTCGCGGTATTGATATTTGGAGTTTTCTGGGGTCTGCGGGAATTAGGAAAGCAATCTTCGCGGACACCGGAAGAATTTGAAAAGGGAGCGGAAGAAAGCCCATCGTTGCTGGGTGCGGGAGTTAACGCGCTCAACGGCATCTTGAATCCGGAAGCGGGAAAGGGAAACAACGCAGTTAAAGAGTTAAAAAGGGGAAGCTTTGATAAAAAGAAAAAGGAAGGGAAATCGGCCGGCGATTTATAAAGGAAGGAAATGAATGACGGAAAAGCAAACGAAATACATATTTGTGACGGGTGGTGTGGTTTCAAGTTTGGGCAAAGGGCTCGCCGCGAGTTCGATAGGGTGCTTGCTTGAAAGCCGGGGGGCGAAGGTGACATTGATGAAACTTGACCCCTATATAAATGTCGATCCGGGCACGATGTCGCCATTTCAGCACGGTGAAGTCTTTGTTACCGATGACGGGGCCGAGACCGACCTCGATTTGGGCCATTATGAAAGGTTTACAAACGCCAGAATGACCCAGGCAAACAACTGGACGAGCGGCGGGATCTACCTGTCGGTGATTGAGAAAGAACGCCGCGGGGATTATCTGGGCAAAACGATTCAGGTTATCCCGCATATCACCGATGAGATAAAATCGGCCGTCCGGGCAGTTGCCGTAAAGGATGAACCCGATGTTTTGATAGTCGAAATAGGCGGAACCGTGGGGGATATTGAATCTCTCCCGTTCATGGAAGCGATTCGCCAGATGGGTAACGAAGAAGGAAAAGGTAATGCGATTTTTATTCATGTCACACTCGTTCCTTATATTGCCGCGGCTGGAGAACTAAAAACAAAACCGACACAGCACAGCGTTCGGGAATTGCGCGAAATAGGCATTGCCCCGGATATCTTGTTATGCCGCTCTGATCGGCCCCTTCCGCTGGAACTTCGCCAGAAAATTGCTCTGTTTTGCAACGTTCAGGAACACGCCGTGATATCTGCTCTTGACGTAGAAACGATTTACGGCGTCCCGCTCGCGTTTCACGAACAGGGTCTTGACGATCTGATTGTCAGTTCACTTGGGATGGATGAGAATTTTTCGACGGCCAATTTAAGAGATTGGAGAAAACTTGTCTCGACAATCAAAGAGCCGGGCGAGGGAACCGTGAAAATCGGGATCGTCGGGAAATATGTCGAGCTTGAGGATTCGTATAAATCGCTTCGTGAAGCACTGACCCATGCCGGAGTCGCCAATAATTTGCGGGTCGATGTCGACTGGGTTGAGTCGGATAAGCTTATGAAGGATGATTTTGAGTCTAAGCTTCAGGATTTTGACGCGATTCTGGTGCCCGGAGGGTTCGGTAAGCGTGGAGTAGCCGGGATGATCCGCGCCATTAAATATGCGAGAAAATCCGGTACGCCTTATTTTGGGATTTGCCTCGGAATGCAGACGGCATGTATCGAATTCGCCCGAAATGTTTGCGGAATGAAGGATGCCGATTCGACTGAATTCAGGGAGGACACGCCGCAAGCGGTCATCTTCAAATTGCGGGATCTGGTCGATGTCGAAGAACTCGGTGGGACAATGCGTCTCGGGAGCTGGGATTGCGATCTGCTCGAGGGAAGTCTGGTATGCGAGATCTATCACGGCGCCGAACAGATTTCCGAACGGCATCGTCACCGATTTGAATTCAATCCGGAATTCAGGCCGATCTTGGAAGAATCGGGTTTGGTATTCAGTGGAATTTCGCCTAACAAGAAATTTGTCGAAATGATCGAACTTCCGAGAGATGTTCATCCGTTTTTTGTTGGATGCCAGTTCCATCCGGAATACAAATCGAAACCGCTGCGTGCGCATCCGTTATTTCATTCTTTTGTAAAGGCGGCCTGGCAGAACAGGATCAAGAGCGAGAATTTGAAAGATGATGTGGCGAGGGAAAATCCGATAATGTCGGAGGCAGTTGAAGAAAAGGTACAGAGGTAAGGCTACATAGCTTACGAACATATTCAGACGCACCGGTATTACACCTCTGCCGAAACAAACGTCGCTGTTTTGGACCTCAAGGTCGCGTCAGTGAAGATCGGGTATGTAATGGGAAGCGGCGATTCCGGCGCGAACGCCTTGCGGCAGATGGGTCTCGATGTCGAACAGCTGGATGAGAAACAGCTTGCAAACGGAAATCTATCCCGTTTCGACACAATCGTTATCGGTATCCGTGCTTCGGAAACAAATCCGTCCTATGTTGCGAACAATCAAAGGCTTCTGCAGTATGTTAATGACGGCGGGACGATGATCGTTCAGTATCAGAAAAATGCGTTTCAAGACCTGAACCTCGCGCCATATCCATTGCAGATCGGTGCCCGCGTCGCTGAAGAAGATGCGAAGGTGTCGATCCTCGAACCTCAGCATCCCGTCTTCATAATACCTAACCAGATCTCGCAGAAAGATTTCGAGGGTTGGGTCCAGGAGCGAAATCTTTACGCTTTGAGCGGCTTTGATCAACGTTACACGCCCCTTCTGGAGGCACATGACACCGGAGAGGCTGAAAACAAAGGCGGAATGGTGTACGCAAGAATCGGGAAGGGACACTATATGTACACGTCATACGCCTTTTTCCGGCAGTTGCCAGCCGGTGTTCCCGGGGCGTACCGGCTGTTCGCGAATATCGTCTCATTGGGAGAGAAGAAGTAGCAACGAACAGGCACCAGACTGCTCAAAAAATTGATCTTGAGATTTGCTTTCCGCTTTGCAAGGTGCAGATTCCAACTTTTTAACAAATCCCTCTTTTATGTCAGCACGGGACCTCACTCCCCCAGTGAATCTGCGTGCACGACCCGGTTGCGCCCGCCTTTTTTCGCGGCATAAAGAGCCTTGTCAGCTTCCGAGACCAGAGCGGAAATGTCCTCGCTGTCGGCTGCAATCGTACTTGCGCCTATACTTACGGTGACCGGACGATGCTCAAAGGATGCAGAGGCCACGGCTTTTCGCATACGTTCGGCAAGGATGCAAGCGCCTTCATTCGCGGTATTCGTCAAAATCACCGCAAATTCTTCCCCTCCGTAACGGGCAAGAAAATCGCTCGGCCGTGTGCAGCCAAGGGCGGCGGCGACCATTTTGAGCGCATCGTCACCTGCTTGATGCCCGAAAGTATCGTTTAACTCCTTGAATTCATCCACGTCGATCATGAGCAGCGAGACCGGAGACTGGTAGCGTTTGGACCGGTAAACCTCTTCGGTCAAACGCTGGTCGAATGACGCGCGGTTACCGATCCCAGTGAGTTTGTCGGTCATGCTGTCTTCTTGCAGTCTGGCGTTAGTTTCCTCGAGCTTTCGCTGATAAGACTCAAGCTGGTCCAGGTAGACTTCCCTTTCGTTCACGGCCCGCTGAAGTTCAGCACTTTGCCTCCGCAACTCGAGCTGCATTACCACCTGCCTCGAAAGGGCTTTCAGAACCTTCACCTCATCCGGTAACAATTCGCGCGGAGTACGGTCGATCACGCAAAGCGTGCCCAAAGCATAATTGTCGGGCGTCACGAGAGGCGAACCGAAATAAAAACGAATATCCGGATTGCCGGTTACAAGCGGATTGTCGGCAAAGCGTTCATCTTTCCGAGCATCCGGTACGACCAGAGGTTCTTCGGGGTTCAAAATCGCGTGCGCGCAGAATGCGACTTCCCGTGGCGTTTCCTGAACGGAAAGCCCGATCTTCGATTTGAACCACTGTCGTTCGCCATCGACAAGGGTGATCAACGCAATCGGTGATTTAGCTATGTAGGCGGCAATCTCTGTTATGTCGTCGTAAGCTGTCTCAGCCAACGTATCCAGAATCTCGTAACGCTTTAGGGCTTTCAGACGAGCCGGCTCGTCTTCGGGTATTGCTGCTTTCATTTGAATACGGCTCCTTTGGAGTTTACAAATTACACGGATGAATAGTTTTAGTTGAGAATTACCCTGTCGACCATATTATAGGAACAAAAAGAAATATTTGAAACCGGGCATTCAGAATTTGCAGGTCCGGCATAATTACTGCACGTTAGCGAATGTCAAAAACACAGGTTCAATGAAACGGTTTCTTAACCTCCCCGAGCTTTCCATGCACGATCCGGGGGTCCTCGTCTATTTCCTTCATAAATTCTCTATAAGCCTGGCCCGAACCGTCCCAGCGAATATCTTTCGAGCCGCAATCATCCACAATTATGATCCCCCCGGGACTCATAATCTCATAAAGCTCTTTAAGCGACAAAAACCGCTTTTCAAGATGCGCGTACCGGGACCAAAATGGCGAAATAGTATTTGAATTTATAACACGGTAAACATAGGACTTTCCCTTGGCTGAAAAACGGGCATGAAAATCCTCGTCGGCCTCTTCAACGCCAAGCACGCGTACATCCCACGGCAGGTTTCCGTTGAGAGCCGACCGAAGTTTCTCAGGTTTGAAAACACGTTCCATTTTTACGCTGGCAACTTGCGCCTCAGCATGTACTCCCGCATCCGTTCTCCCCGAACCGGCAACATGAACCTCAGCGCCCTCCAACAACGAAAGAGCATTTTCCAGGTCACCCTGTACCGTACGCAAATCGCCCTGCACCTGCCATCCGTGAAAGTCGGACCCGTCATACTGAAGCAAAGTTTATAGTTCATCTTTTCATCTATCAATATCAATTATCACGGGGTCGATTCATATCTGCAGCTTAAAATTTGATATAGGTACGAGATTCGAGATATTTGATAATTGTTAATCGGTTAATGTCATATGTTCCCCCGGCTTCCCGGTTTTATCGCTTCAAGCCCGCTGGCACACAACGGACAATCCCTCGGTTTGAAAGTGGGAACATCCAGTTCGGCAAGCGAACATCTTGGCACCCCTATATCGGCTTTCCCGCCCGAACGATCGATTATGGATGCTCCGGCAACAACCTCGGCACCGTTATCTTTTAAGATATCAATGCATTCGCGTACCGAGCCGCCGGTCGTTATCACATCCTCGACCACAAGGACCTTTTCGCCCTCGTTTATCTTGAAACCCCGCCGCAAAGACATAGCGCCGTCTTTTCTTTCCGTCCAGATAAATCGAAGGTTTAGCGCCTTCGCGACTTCATAACCGATAACAAGGCCTCCGATTGCCGGCGAGGCAACCGTTTTGATTTCCTCCGGCGCAATGCCTTTGTCCGTCAAGAATTTGACAACCGCCGCGGCAATTGCATGGCCATAATTTGACGCGTCATATGGAAACTGAAGTGCACGTGCGCATTGCAGATAGCTCCTACTGTGCAGGCCGCTCGACAGAATGAAGTGCCCATCAAGCAATGCATCAGTTTCACGAAAATGCTGCAAGATCCGATCCTGGTCCA
Organism: Aridibacter sp.; assembly: GCA_041576495.1. GTDB lineage: Bacteria > Acidobacteriota > Blastocatellia > Pyrinomonadales > Pyrinomonadaceae > Aridibacter. Next base: position 7,096 of record JBFGKW010000117.1, read on the forward strand.
TGAAGGTAGTTTAGGCGAGTTGGGATTGTTTACAAAACTGACTTGGTCCGTCGCGGTTACAAAGTTGGCGGGGTTAACCAAGTTTCAATGTTTACAGATCACCGGACAGTTCAGTGTTTTAGAAGAGTTTCGAACCAAGGGAACTCTTGTTTTCCACCGGAAAGAAAAGTGCCGATCCGCCTTATCATCTAAAAAGTCCGTCAACTTCTGTTGACGGACTTTGTTTTCCGTTGGATTTACTTTTGTTTGTTCGTTGTTATTATACTCTTCACAAATAGTTAACTGTAACGGGTAAGTTATCTTAGAATAAAAAAGTTTGTTTATGAATTCATTTAATGTTCGTAACGCCGCGTTTGGCGGCGGGAACCTATCGATTATCGCCGGACCGTGTGTGGTCGAGAGCGAACAGCATGCGCTGCACATGGCCCGCTCGATTCGGGAAGTAACTCAGCGGGTTGGATTGGATCTGGTATATAAGTCTTCATTCGACAAGGCTAACCGGAGTTCGATCGAAAGTTTTCGCGGCGGGGGGATGGAATTCGGATTATCGATTCTCAAAAAGG
>JBFGKW010000118.1:0-7579 GCA_041576495.1 Aridibacter sp.
ACGCGATTCGCCGGGGATTAGTGGCCGGTGAGAGGGTAATTGGTGGTTGGTATTTGGTTATTCGTTGTTCGCAATACGGGATTCGCCGGGGGATCAGTGGCCGGTGAGAGGGTAATTGGTGGTTGGTGATTGGTTTTACTTTTACCTTTTCACTTTTCAATTTCGCACTTTGTGCGCTTACACCCTTACTGGCGTGCGGGTTTCTGCATGTTTTGTTGACTGCTCAGTTCACGGCTGACTGGGATGGTAATTAGTAATTGGTAATTCGTTGTTCGCAATACGCGATTCGCCGGGGATCAGTGGCCGGTGAGAGGGTAATTGGTGGTTGGTAATTGGTGATTCGTTGTTCGCAATACGCGATTCGCCGGGGATCAGTGGCCGGTGGCACGGGGTAACTCGTGATTGATCAATGCTCAATAATTACTCCGGTTTTTACTTTTACCTTTTCACTTTTTAATTTCGCACTTTATGCGTCTACACTTTTCCGAGCGCCACGATTTTTTCGCGCTTCGAAACGACGACACCGCCCGGTTTTTCGACCGTCACGGCAAACATTTTGGGCTGCTTGACGGCGATCTTGGCGTCGATCGGGATCACCACCTTTCCCTCTTCGGTGACGTCAAAGACTCCCCCGTCGATCGGCGTCGCTTCGTCCTGGGTTTCGTCAAAGATCCAAAGCTGGTAGGTTTCCTTGTCCCGGGCATTTACCGGAAGGCCCTCAAAGGTCATATATCCGGCTTGCTCGGCATTGCTCCAAACGATGTCGCCCGAAAGCGATTTGTCATCGGCCGGCGAACTGACCGGCGCCTTGATAACGTCTTTTGCCGAGGCCAGAAGCTGTTCACGCTGTTCAGCCGCGGTTTTGACAGGCGCAGGCGTTTCGACTGCGGGAGGGTTGGTTGCAATTTCGGGCCGGTCGAAGCGCGTCAACCAAATGTTTCCGATCAGCGCGATACCTGCAAAACCGGCGACCGCCCAACCAAGCCACGGCCATTGCCAGCCCGCACGTTCGGACCTGACGTCGATGATGTTGTCCGCGTATTCAGTTTCCGGTGCTGCCTCTTCGGCTATTGAGCCGACCGCGGCGAAGTGGGTGTCCGCGTCAGCCAGAATTTTTGATTTGAGGCTTTCGGGCATCGCTTCCTGTTTGGTGACTGCCGAAAGTGCGATTGCCGCCGCAGCTTCTTCAAACGACGAATCCAATACCAAATCGGGAAATTCAGACCCTATCGACTCAAATTCCGCTTTTTCTTCCTCCGAGAAACCAAACAAGGCCTCAATCGCCAGGAGATCCTGCATTTTTTCTTTCTTTTCCATTTCGTTCATGCCGTCACCTCCCTACCGAGTTGACCGCTTTCCGCTGCAAGCGTTTCCCTGACTAAAGATAATCCTCGCCGCGCGTGCGTCTTGACCGTGCCGAGAGGCATTTTAAGTGCTTCAGAAATCTCGCCGTGCGAATAACCTTCGACGACCGAAAGCTGAAGGACCTGTTTCTGTTCGGGCCGCAGGGTGTTCATCGCCGCCGCTGCCCGTTCCGCCTCAACCGTTGCATAAACCTCGCTGCCGTCTTTACCCGCGGGTTCGTGGAGCATGTCATCGAGGGAATCCGAAATCGGCTGGCGCTTGTGTTTTCTCAAACGGTCGATTAGCCGCCGCCTGGCAATCATCGCGATAAAGGTCGTTTCAGACGACTTCGTTTCATCAAACCGCTCGGCATTCTTCCAAATCTCGATAAAGATTTCCTGAACCGCATCTTCCGCATCGTTGACGTCAGGCAGCATTCGCCGGGCCAGAGACCAGACCAGGCCGCCATAACTGTTGAGACAGTCCTGAACAGCCAGCGGATCTCCTGATGCAATTCGATTTAAAACGTTTTCAGCCACAAATGTCCTTTCTTCTCTATCGCCTCTCCTATTCGAAAATACGGATTCTATATTAAACCACAATGTCATTTTATGGAAAGTTGCTGCCTCACAAAACATTTTCCTCACCAGAACATCCATTTCGCAAGTTCAATCTCGCACGGGTCTTATGGGGTGTTGTCACGATTCCGTCCACCTCCCCGTTTGTTTACCCAAAAACTAAAAGGCGTCCCGGGTTTACTGAGATGTCACCCGGGACGTTTGGTCCTTTATTGTTACCGCGGCATCAAGACCGTATCGATAACGTGGATCGTGCCGTTACTTGCGTCGACATCGGTTTTGATCACGTTCGACTTGTTGATCATCACTTTACCGTTGATAACCTTGATCTTCACGTTTTGTCCCTGAAGCGTCTTAGCTTTCTTGAGTTTTACAACCTGCGCAGCTTTAACGTCTCCGGCGATCACGTGATAGGTCAGAATCTTGACCAGCATCGCCTTGTTTTCGGGCTTGAGAAGGCTTTCGACCGTTCCTTCAGGAAGTTTCGCAAAGGCTTCGTCAGTCGGCGCCAGAACCGTAAACGGTCCTTTTCCCTTAAGAGTGTCAACCAGACCCGCAGCCTTCACCGCCGCGACCAACGTGTTGAACATCTTGGTCGAAACAGCGGTGTCGACGATGTCCATTTTCTTCGGGGGCATCAAGACGCTGTCGATCACGTGGATCACTCCGTTGGAAGCTGCAATGTCGGTTTTCAATACCTTGGTTTTTCCATTGAGGTAAACCTTTCCGTGCTTGACCATAATACTTACGCTTTCACCCTGGACCGTCTTGGCGCTGGACAGGTCGACGACCTGTTTGGCCATCACCTTGCCCGCGACAACGTGATATTTAAGAATGCTGACCAGCATATCTTTATTCTCCGGCTTTAGAAGGTTTTCAACCGTGCCTTTGGGGAGTTTCGCAAATGCATCGTCGTTCGGCGCGAAAACGGTAAACGGCCCGTCGCCCTTCAAAACGTCGACCAGGTCGGCTGCCGAAACGGCCGCCACCAATGTTTTGAAAACTTTTGCCGAAACCGCGGTGTCGACAATATCCATTTCTCCATGCCCGTCGTGGGTGCCGGCAAACGCGGTAAACGGAACCAATGCAATAGCTGCAATTAAACCTAATACAAAATTCTTCATCTTAATCTCCTTTTTCATTTAATATAATTTCCGGCATGTCGCTTCGAACTTGCCTGTTGAAATAGCTTTCGAAACAATCCACCGGTTGGATTCAAAAAAAGGGAAATTTTTATTTCGAACGGAAGTAAAGTGAGAGGAGGTAGATCGCAATCAGGGTCAGTGAAGTGGCGGCAGAGAGCAGGCAAAACTGGCAAAACGCGCCAATTACAAAGGCCTGAAGGTAAATCAGCCAGACGGAAAAGCAAAACATCAGTGCGGTCAATACGCCAAAGTATTTCCACATCGCGCTGTTTCCAAACGCGGTCAGGACGGCGAGGCTGAATGCCAGAAAATATGCAATCACTCCAAAGAGCGCGGTCGGGATACCGTATATCTCGGCATAAGAACTCGTCAGAACCGTTTCGCATCCCGTGATCACGCTGCACGGAACCTGTCCTCCCGAGTAATGCTTGGCCGTTAAATAACCGGAATCAATGATCCCTATAATCGCAACAACAGCCGCGATCGACGAATATCGGGCGGCTGTGTTTCTGCTTTCGGAATTGATTTCTGAATCGCTCATCAATCTATTCGGAACCGGCTTTCCCTTCCTGCTTTTGATCGGATGCGCCGTCGCTTTGGGGTTTGTCATCGGCTTTTGGTTCTTCGGTTTCAGGCGACAGCCTTTTCAGCTCGGCATCGATTGCCGACTTCATTCCCTCGACGGTCATTTGCTCAAACGGCCAAGGCTTGCCGTTGATAAAGACCGAAGGCGTCGATCTTATCGCCAATCCGTTGCCGCGCTGCATATCGGCATCGACCCGGTTCTTTGTGATCAATCCCAGCGAATCGGCGGTGAATTTATCGACATCGAGCCCGATCGTTTGCGCATAGCCTTCGAATAGCTTCCGGTGGTTTGTATCGGAAGACCACGTTTGCTGATTCTGGAAAAGAAGGTTTTGCATCTCCCAAAACTTGCCCTGCATCCCCGCCGCTTCGACCGCTACCGCGGCATCGTATGCCTTCTGGTGCTGGGTGATTAGGGGATAATTTCGGAAAACGAATTTGATCTTACTGCCGTAGATCGCATTCAGCTCATTAAAGACCGAGTGTTTTTCGGCGCAGGCCCCGCATTGAAAATCGGCGAATTCCTCGATCACGACATTGGCGTTCGGCGAGCCCTTGAACCATTCCGGCGATGCTCCGGGAGGCGCATTCGCATACAGGTTGACCGCCTGCTGATTCTGCTCCGAGGTGCCGGAAGAATTCGCGTTCGGTGCAGCCGTTTCGGTTTCCCCGCCGGATTGCGAAATCCACCAGATACCGGCGATCGTCGCCAGAAATATAAGCCCGATGATGATCATCGGCGTCGCGCTGCTACTGGTTTCTTTCGCTACAGTTTCCTTTGCTTTTGTCATATCTTTAATTCTCTTCTAAACGCCGGTTTTCGATTATCTCAAAATCTTCAATCTTTTTTTACCTGCGTGTCGTTCTTCAAGAATTTCGAGCGTCTCCTTGATCTTTGAGTAAATGCCGTCGGCGTCAAGCCCGAACTTTGCCCGCAGCAAATTCGGGTCCCCGTGTGTAATTATCCGGTCCGGAACTCCCATTCTGACTAGTTTAACGCTGTCGAGCATCTCATTCTGCTCGAGTAATTCCATCACCGCCGATCCAAATCCACCGGCCAGGTAGGCCTCCTCAACCGTCAATATCAACCGGTTTGACTGGGCCAGGGTCAGAATCAATTCGGAATCCAGAGGTTTGACGAAACGGGCGTTGATGACCGTCACATCAATTCCTTCCTTGGCCAGCGCCCCGGCAGCTACAAGCGCGGGATTGACCATCGAGCCGTAGCCTACTATCGCAATTCCGGTGCCTTCCCTGAGTATTTCAGCCTTGCCGATTTCGAGAACTTTTGGTTCCGCTTCGAGGCTGACGCCGAGTCCTTCCCCCCGCGGATAGCGCAATGCGGCGGGTCCTGGGTGTACGATGGCTGTCAGCATCATATCGCGCATCTCGGCTTCATCTTTTGGAGCCATCAAAATGATATTCGGATATCCTCTCAAATAGGCGATATCGAGCAGGCCGTGATGGGTCGGTCCGTCGGCGCCGACGATTCCCGCCCGGTCCATCGCAAACGTGACATTAAGATTCTGGAGGCAAACGTCGTGGATTATCTGGTCGAATCCGCGCTGCAAAAAGGTTGAGTAAATTGCCGCCACCGGTTTTAGTCCTTCGACCGCCATTCCGGCGCAAAACGTTACGGCGTGCTGCTCGGCAATTCCGACGTCAAAGGCCCGTTCCGGAAACTCGACCAAGACTTTGTCGACGCCCGTTCCATCCGGCATCGCGGCGGTCAGGGCTACGATATTTTCGTCTTTTCCCATCAGGTTGCACATCGTTTCGCCGAAAACCTTGGTGTAGGTGGGAGGAGACGCTTTTCCGGATTTGATGGCTTCACCGGTATTGAGGTCAAAGGGCCCTGTCGCGTGCCAGGCATAATAATTGTCTTCGGGCGAGGGATAGCCTTTGCCTTTTTTGGTTAAGGCGTGGACGATCACGGGCCCGTCGTCGACTTTCTTTGCTTCCTCAAGCGCGCGGACCATCATCGGCACATTATGTCCGTCGACGTAGCCGATGTATTTGAACCCGAGCTCATTTACCAATGCGCCCGGAAGCACCGCGGCTGCGATCGCATCTTTGAATGTCTTTGCGGCTCTTCGCAGGCTGTGCCCGACACCCGGCACCGAATCGAGCGTGTCGCCTATTTCCTCCTTGAGGTGATGGTAGCTCTGGGCTTCCTTTATACGGTTGAGGTAACGCGTCAGCGCGCCGACGGCCGGAGCGATCGACATGTCGTTGTCATTTAGAATCACGATCAGGCGGGATTTTAAGTGACCGGCCTGGTTGAGCGCTTCCATCGCCATTCCACCGGCCAGCGATGAATCGCCGATCAGCGCGCAAACGTGAAAATCCTCGCCTTTCGTGTCACGGGCGATTGCCATCCCGAGAGCCGCCGAAAGGGAAGTAGAAGCATGTCCGGCGCCGAAGGTGTCGTAATCGGATTCATCACGCCGTAGAAACGGGCTCAAACCGCCGTATTTCTTGATCGTGTTCATCTGATCGCGCCTTCCGGTGAGAATCTTGTGGGCATATGCCTGATGCCCCACATCCCAGACGAGTTTGTCGTCCGGCGTATCAAACGCGTAATGCATAGCCACGGCGAGTTCGACGGCTCCGAGCGATGCTCCGGTGTGGCCGCCGATCCGCGAGCAGGTTTCGAGTATAAACTGCCGGACCTCATCGGCGACCTCCTGTAGGTCGTCGATTTTGAGCTGTCTCAGGTCGGCGGGTGAATCAATTTCCGATAAAAATCTCATTTGATAACTTTCGTACTTCTTTTTATATCCAAGCTAGGCATTTTAACGTGCCGCCCCCAAAATGTTAAATGTTTGATTCTGTTTTTTCTCAACAATTTATCGACTAATTGACCGTCCGCAGCGTCTAACCTTAAGATAGCAGAAGCAATATTATTAATTAAGTGAGGATAAAGATGATGGGAATTGGACGTAAATTGTTGTCGGTGTTTGTTTTAGCCTTCGCAATGGTGGTTTTTGACACCGGGGCCGGAGCACAGGAAGCGCCGAAAGCGGATAAGCCGGATGCTGCCCAAAGGGACGGCATGCGCAGGAATCTTATGGAACGCAGAATGCGGGGACAGCGCGGAGAGCGCGGAATGCGCGGAAGGCACGGCCGGAAGGGCCGCGGCGGAATGCACGGCAGACGCGGCGGAATGCGCCGGGGTCCCGGAATGATGTTTCGCGGCTTAAACCTGACGGATGCTCAAAAAATGCAGGTCCAGGCTCTGATGGAAAAACAGCGTATGGGCGGGCAGTCGAATGCCGAAGAAATGCGAAAATTGATGATGGCCAGGCGAAGCGGATTGTTGACGAAGGCTCAGGAGGCCCGGATTGCCGAAATGCAAAATCAAAGGAAAGCGGCGGGGGAGCAGTTCAAGCAGTCGTTTCTTGGCATACTCAATCCGGAACAGCGCAAGAAGGTAGAAGAAAGGGAAGCTCACCACAAGAAAATGATGGAAGCGCACAAGATGCGAATGGAAGAACACAAAAAGCGCATGGAAGAACACAAGAAGCGGATGGAAGAGCGCCGTAAACAGATGGAAAATGAAACTACGCCAATTAACGGCTAGTCAGGCGATTCAGTCGGTTTTCTCCTTTAAAAACGTGGCTCCGGCCACGTTTTTTTGCCCCCTTCTGTTTGCACCTTTTTTGCTCCCCTCCTTTTTTAGGAGGGGTGGACCGTTTCGGGCCGGGTTGGTAAAAAACAATAATATCAGGTAGAGCAACCACCCCCCCCGCTAAAAGCCGTACCCCTCCTTGGTAAGGAGGGGAGCCGTCGCGAATTGTGTTGACGAACCACCCCCCGGCTAAAAGCCGTACCCCTCCTTGGTAAGGAGGGGAGCCGTCGCGAATTGGGTTTACGCTCCTTCAGAAGGCGGGGCCTGTTCAGGTTCGGGCGGATCAGCCGGTTCAA
>JBFGKW010000119.1:0-7245 GCA_041576495.1 Aridibacter sp.
AATTCAGATCGATTTTCCGCTGGAGGCGGAAGGCAGCTATCAGTTTTATTACTGGATCGCCGTCGGGACATCTCACGAAACGGTCTGCGAACTCAACCAGAGGGTGCTCGAAGAAACGCCCCAGAATTTTTTGAGTTACACGAAAAACTATTGGAGTGTCTGGGTCAACAAGAACGAGCGCGACTTTATGGATCTTTCGCCCGAAGTCACCGAATTATACAAACGGTCGCTCCTAATCGTCCGAACCCAGTTCGACAACGGCGGCGCAATCCTGGCGGCCAATGATTCCGACGTCACCGAGCGGGCAACCGACCATTACAGCTATTTGTGGACACGCGACGGCGCTTTTATAGCCAATGCGCTTGATCTCGCCGGGTATCCGTATTTTACGCGCAAATTTTTCAGTCTCTGCGCCGAAATCGTCCACGATGACGGTTACTTCCTGCAGAAATACAACGCCGATGGAACCGTAGCATCCGGCTGGCACGCCGCCTGGGATGTGTGGGCGAAAAAAAAGCTGATGCCGATCCAGGAAGACGAGACAGCCTTGGTTTTGTGGGCGTTGTGGCAGCATTACGACAAATACCGGGAAGTGGAGTTCACGCGGATGCTGTACCGTCCGCTGATCATCAAATGCGCCGATTTTCTTGAAGGTTTCCGCGACCAAACGACCAAACTTCCCCATTCATCCTGGAATCTGTGGGAAGACCGGCGGGGAATTCACACCTATACCTGTTCGACCGTCGTGGCCGGACTTCGCGCCGCCTGCGAGTTTTCGAGGATGTTTGGCGATGCGACGCGGGCCGATAGATATCAGGCTGCCGCAGAGGAGATCTCCGCGGCCGTCGAGGAGCATTTATACAGCCCGGCGCACGGAAGATTCCTACGGGCATTGAACTCGGGAGACGATAAGAGCTTTGAGGCCGACCCGACGATCGACGCATCGCTTTTCAGCGTCTTTTATTTTGACGTTTTCCCCGCCGCCGACCAAAAGGTCAAAAATACGATGAAAGCGATCGAAAAGAATCTCTGGGTACCGGGCGAAGTAGGCGGTATCGCCCGATTTGAAAACGACGGATATATGCGGGTTTCGGATGAGTTTACGGGAAACCCCTGGTTTATCTGTACGCTGTGGCTGGCTGAATACCGGATCGCGGTCGCCAAAACACGGGGCGATCTGAAGGGCGCCGTCGAAATCCTGGAATGGACGGCAAAAAATTCCCTGGCATCGGGCGTCCTCGCCGAACAGATCAACCCGCGAGACCGTTCGCCGGTTTCGGTATCGCCGCTGACGTGGTCGCATTCGACTTTTGTGGCAACGGTCGAAAATTATCTCGAAAAGTTAAAGCAGCTGAACTAGAGCGGGCAGGCATCGGCCGCATCCGATCAGACAGTAGACTTAATGTACGGGAACAGGAAATTCCCGCCGGGACCAATGGCCAAAAAGTGGACCGAATCAAAACTTCGGAATTTTATCAAGAGCGAGATCGAGGAATCCCTGACGCTTGAATACAAATCCGGCGAAGCGCTCGGAAAAAGCGATTATCAAAAGAAAGAGATTACAAAGGATGTTTCCGCGATTTCAAATTCGGCAGGCGGCATTCTGATCTACGGTATCCGTGAATTTCAGGATCCGGAAAGGCGGCATTTGCCCGAAAAGTTTGCACCTGTCGACCGGACCGATTTTCCCCGCGAGTGGCTGGAGCAGGTCATCAACAGCATCCGCCCCCGGATCGACGGGATCGTCATCCATTCGGTGCAGGTTCAAACCGGCGAAAATGACGTCGTCTACCTGCTCGAAATACCGCAGAGCAATACCGCCCATCAGGCAAACAACCACCGCTATTACAAGCGTTTTAATTTTCAGTCGGTCCCGATGGAAGATTACGAAATCCGGGACGTCATATTTCGAGAAAAGACCCCCGATGTCGTGGTCAGGTTCTTGATCGAGATCAAGGATCCGGATCAACCGGGCGCGCAGACCTCGCCCAAGCTGATCATTCAGGCAAAGAACCTCGGTTCGGCCTACGCCCGCTACGTGGCGTGTTTTGTTGATGTTCCGGTAGATGCGTTGGTAAGGATTGAAAACAAGAGAAGCGTCAAAGACGGCGGGAAATATTACCGCCACCGGCTGACCAACCTCAACCAGGAATTTGCCGATGAGACGTTTAAGTCAAACTTCCCACTCCTGAGAAGTATGACGATGAACTGGGAAATCCCTTTAAAGGAGGATTTTGCCGAATCGGACAAGGCCGTTTGGGTAATTAAATGGAAGGTTTATGCCGACAATGCGGTTCCGAAAGAGGGGAAAATCTCATTTGATGAAATTGAGATCGTCGATCTCCGGAAGAAATCCGGGCCCCGTATTTGAATGTTTTTGTGAGCCAACCGGTTTACCGGAGTGGTGTCCTGCTTTTTTTTGCGAGCCCTCGAATCTTTGTTTAGGGTTTTTTAATTGCGAACTTCGCGCCAGCTAAGTACGGCCGAGCCGATTATATGTCCGCCGTCCGAGGTAATGATCGTCGTCGGACCCATCACCTGGAGTACTCCATTGGATCTGCTGACGAGGTTTAGGCCCCCCGGGCCGTTAGCATCCGGTCCATTGGTTCCGTCCGATTTGTAAAAATCCGCCGCGACCATGCCCCCGACTACAAACACCGGGCCGGAGTATTGGATCTGTCCATAGGCGTAAACGATACCGGGATTAGCCGCTGTGCTGTATTTACTGGACATCTTGATATCATTTGCCGCGACCATCGCATAGTCATTTAAAAATGGCTGGAACGCGACCTCATTGTTGAGGGTAATTCCCCCTTCGGCCATAATCGTAACTTTCGGGGGGTTGACGGAATCTCCCCCCTTGGACATCGAGACGTTGGAATCTTCAAAATAGTAGTTGCCATCCGGCAGACGAACATCCGTCTTGTGGGACCATTCCTTTTGACTGTTGTTAAAATCCCAGAACTGCAGCCCGAGTGCGATTTTCTCGAGAGCCGATAAAGACGTTACCCGTTCGACGCCATTGGTTTGCGGGTAGATCTCGCCGTTTTTCTTAAAAACAAAAGTGGCAAACGGCTTGAATTCGCTTGCAAGCCTCGGAATATCTATTATCTCGGGTACCGCCCGGGGCTGGTTAAAGAGTATCGAGACACCCGGCACCGGGATCTGGTCGCACATCGGTCCGACCCTGAGTTGCGAGAAGTCGATGGGGGGTCCGGTAAATTCGAATCGGACTTCGGCACAGCTGTTTTTCCCCGTACCCGCGACATCAAAGGGTCCGTTGATCTGCATTATCCCGTTAGCCCCCAGCACCTTCATCAGAGCGTTGAGCTTGATCTCACCGTTTATCAAAAGCCCCGGTACCTCCTTGGCATTTGTTTTTACTACGGCTTCGATGGTGGCGGTCGCTCCGTCGCGGCCAACGCCGGTAGAGGTGACGATCAGCATGCCGTTTTTATCCGAAGTTGCCGTTTCACCGGCTGCGGTATCGTTTCTGACGGAGACGTAATATCTTCCCGCCCCCAGGTTTACACCGCCGGCGGTACTGTTGCCGGCCGGAATGCTTTCACCTGAAGTCCAGTTGCCGGTTTCGGGAGGAGCGCTCAGCTCGTCTCCGGTGTTGGGCGTAGGATTTGCTCCGGCGATCAGAATCTTGCTGTAGTTTGATTTTTTTACCTTGTTGATCAGCGCCGCGGCGTGGACGATTCCGGCATCGGCAATATAAAAGGCTTCAGATGCGTCTCGCTGGTTGATCGAGATCGACATTGTGGACATCGAATGGTAATAAAGCGCAACTCCGATCAGCGTTCCCAATAAAACGGCGATGATCGCCGTCACCAGGGCCGCCCCCCGTTCATCTGATGCCGTTCGTTTGTTTTCAACCATATATCATCACCTAGATCTGACCTGAACACCGCTTCGAAGCGTCGTCAGCGTGTCGTCGCGGATGTCGATTTCTATCTCGACATATTTAATTTTGACCGCATTGGCGACCGCATCCGTGAGAAGCGTGTTGGTCTCATCGTAAAACTTGAACCGAATCGCGGCGATGCCCTCGGTAAAGGGTTCGGCTTGGGCAGCGTCAATATAAAAGATTCCGTTTTTGACCGAAAATGTTACGTTTTCGTCCACTCCGCCCAAACTGCAGTCGGGCGGGTTCCAATCGGCCTGTACCCGCAGCGCGTTGTACACGCCGCCTCCGGCCGATGCCGAAGGAGTTAAAGGCGTGATGGAAAAAGCCGCGGTGCAGGACGGGCTTTGAGCGCCGGCCATCCTGACGTTGCGGACGATCGTATCGATCGTCATTTCGGCATTGTTAAGAGCTTCCATTCGCGGCAGCTGACGGTTAAATTCCCGCTGGATGCCGTTGATCATCGACGCGACGAATCCTAGTATGATCAATACGATGACCATCCCGATGAGGAGTTCGACCAGGCTGAAGCCGGATTGCGAATTTGCCGTGCGGTTTATGTTTTTACTCGACATAATCGGTCCTATCTCATTCGGGTCCGGAGGGTGACTTGCGGCTGCAGCCTTCCGGGGGTACTGGGTATAACCGCGATCGAGACCGTCTGTGTACCCATCGCGTCATTTGAAATCTGCCACCGGCGAAAATATCTCGCGGAAGGCGTATCGAAATAGCCGCTGACGTTGCTGGTCAGGCTTCCGCCGACCGTCCGCGTACTGCCCTTCAGTCCTTCCACCTTGGCCCTGGCAAACGAATCGGCCACCGTCAGGTTTCTGGAAACCGTCTGCATCTGGATCGCCGTTACGACCAGTGAATAGACTGCCAGGAGTCCGACGAGCGAGACGACCATTGCAATGACGCATTCGATCAGCGTGAATCCTAATTCTGTGTTTCTCTTAGTGTTTAACAATAGGGGTTAAAACTCCTGTTCTAATATCGGGCGTTTTGGGTCGTCACGACCCGCATTTTGCCACCGAGATCTTTCCGACCGGAGACAAATCCACTCTCTTGCAGCTGTTTGTACGCGCCTGTGTCAGGGTCACGGTCGAAACCGATCCGGTTTGTCTTCTTCCCAGAGAATTAAAAGTAATGCTGATCGGTGAAGCTCCGGCAATGCTGACGTCGCGGGAATAATAGACCGGAACGCCGAGTCTGATTGCCTCGCCTTTGACGTTCGTGCTCCAGACCGTAAGGGACCTGGCCGTGGTATTTATCTCGAGCCGGGCCGGGCGGTTGGTTTTCATCGCCGCCATACGCGCTTCAATCATTCCGCTGGAAATGAAGCCTACCGCCGATTGGTGTCTGTAAAGCAGGAGATTTCCCTGCATCATCGGAATCGAAACGGTTGCGACGATGGCGATCACCAAAACAACAATCGTCAATTCGATAATGCTGAAGCCGGACCGGGCCAATTTGCTTTTTCGCGCGTGGGATTTGGGTAAATTTTTATTCATAAACGGCACCAATTTCTTTGAGTTCCGGTTTCGTCTATCCGCATCAACCAAAAAAAACTCGAAAGGCTTTGGGCAAAAAAGCCGGTAAGGCGGCCGGGCGGACCGTAAAGTCAAGCAATATCTGGTCCCGCCGTGTTGGGCGCAGGGGGGTATTGATAAAGCGGTTTCACCACCCTCTCGTTAAAAATAGCAAATTTTATCCAATAAATCAACATTTTTCAATAATGTTAAAGATTTTTTAACTCACAGATTGACAGCCGTTTTTATTTGATACCGATCATTTTTTTGCCGGAATGACGCCGAAATTTTTCCGGCAGCGGGTAAGTAATGGTTAAAACCTTCCTGTACAGCTATTTAACGATGAAATTCGCGTCATTCCGCGGGCATCCGGATCATAGGGCAATTGCCGTTTGAGCCGCACGGATCGATTATGGCCCGCCGCCGGCTTGAAAAAAACCCGAAATAGGGCGAAAAAGTTTAAACGGCGGGCGGCCTTTTTCGTTCCGGTTGTTGAGGTACTGCCGGTTTGCCGTTATGAAAATCGAGGATTGATTTGTAACATCGATTTTGTGCGATTAAGCTATACAAACAAAATATGCGAAAAGCAAAAATTCTGGCCACATTGGGCCCCGCAACATCTTCCGAAGAATCGATCGAGGCGCTGATCAGGGCCGGAACAAACGCCGTCAGAATAAATATGTCTCACGGCACGCGTGAAGAACACGAGACACTGATTGCGAATTCCCGGGCCGCGGCGGCAAAGTTAAACATCCCGCTAGCGGTTCTGGTCGATTTGGCGGGTCCTAAAATAAGGACCCGTTCACTAAAAGACAGGACTCCCGTAATGCTAAAAAGCGGCGAGGTGTTTACCTTGACGACCCGCGATGTGATCGGCGATCTGACGGAGGTTTCGACTAACTTTGACCAGCTGCCGACCGTCGTCAACCGGGGAACGAGAATCTTGCTCGATGACGGATCGCTCGAACTCGAAGTGCTCGAGAAGACGGAAACGGATGTCGTCACCCGGATTATTTCCGGGGGGCTGCTGTACGAAAGCAAAGGAATAAATCTTCCAAACACGGTCCTCCCGATCCCCAGCCTGACCGCAAAGGATCACGAGGACCTCGAATGGTCGCTCGATAAGGATGTCGATTACGTCGCGCTTTCATTTGTTCGCAAGGCGAAAGACTGCCACGAAGTCAAAAACCTGATTAAGCAAAGAAACAAGCGAAAGCACGGACGGGCGATGCTCGTCGCCAAAATCGAAAAGGCGGAGGCGATCGAGAATCTCGACGAAATAATCGAAGCCACCGACGGACTGATGGTGGCGCGGGGAGATCTCGGCGTGGAGACCAGTGTCGAGCGGGTCCCGATCTATCAGAAGGACATCATACGCAAATCGATCGCAAAGGATAAATTTGTAATTACGGCGACGCAGATGCTGCAGTCGATGATCGAAAACGCCAGGCCGACCCGGGCCGAGGCGTCCGACGTGGCTAACGCCGTCTGGGACGGAACTGATGCGGTGATGCTTTCCGCTGAGACCGCGGCCGGCAGCTTTCCGATAGAAAGTGTAGAAATGATGACGAAAATCATTAGTTCCGCCGAAACGCTTGAATCGGCCCGGCTCCGGAAACCGATCAAATTTTCGCAGGACGCTTCGGGCCGGACATCGCAGGCGTTGTGCAAAGCGGCAGGTTATTGCGCCAAGGAGATAAAGACCGAGAAAATCAGCGTATTCACCGAATCCGGCCTGATGGCGCGAAGGCTTTCGTCATTCCGGTCCGGACTGCAGACATACGCGCTGACGACGTCGCACCGGGC
>JBFGKW010000120.1:0-7216 GCA_041576495.1 Aridibacter sp.
CGGCTGCTGGCCCCGATTCTTTCGTTTACGGCAGATGAGGCGTATGAAAACCTCCCCGGACCAAAACTCGATTCGGTTCATCTGGCCGAATTTCCTGAAGTCAAGGGCGAGCGGGATGATAAACTTTTGACCGATTGGGAACGTATCTTCTCGCTCCGTGACCACGTCTTGCGCGAGTTGGAAGCGGCAAGAAATGAAAAGGTGATTGGCTCTTCTCTCGCAGCAAAAGTATTGCTTACGTTGAATCCTAACGACTTCGAGTTTTTGAGCAAATATGCCGCGGACCTGCGCTATCTGTTTATCGTTTCGCAGGTGGAATTGGTAAAGGGGACGGAGCTGGGAGTTACGGTTAAAAACGCCGATGGAGAAAAGTGCGAACGCTGCTGGAATTTTTCGGAAAAGGTTGGGAATTTTAAAGAATTCCCGACGGTATGCGAAAGGTGTTTTGAGGCCCTCGGTGAGATTGGCCGCGGGGTAAGCGGCGGCGGTGAGCGGTGAGCAATTAACAGTGAACAGTAAGCAATGAGCGGTGAACGGTAAACGGTAATCAGTGATGGGGTGAGCGATGAGCAGGGGCGGTTAGCCGTGTGAGCAATGGGCAGTATGCGGTAAGCAGTAACGAGCAGTAATCGATGATTAGTGAGCAGTAATCGGAAAATTTAAATTTTCTCCTTTACTTTTTTACTTTCTCCTTTTTACTTTTTACTTCCCCTTTTCCCTTTTATTTTCGTGAACAAACGTACTATTTATTGGAAGTTTGGTTATCTTGCCGCCGTCGCGGCCGTCTTTTTGCTCGATCAGGCGACGAAGGCCTGGGCGATTCGAAGGCTGCGGTTTGCTGGAGAAATAGAGCTGATCCCGGGATTTCTTAATTTTGCCTATGCACAAAATACCGGTGTCGCCTTCAGTATGTTTGATGACGGCGGCGACACCGGCCGCTGGACGCTTTCATTGCTGGCCCTTGTGGCGGCAACATTGGTTGTTTATTTCTTCTGGCGGACCCCGCGAAGCGATGACCGAATGCTGGGCGCACTTTCGCTTTTACTCGCCGGAATTTTGGGAAATGTGACCGACCGGATACGGCTCGGCTTCGTCGTCGATTTTATCGATTTCCAGTTCGGAAACTGGCATTATCCCACTTTTAATATCGCTGATATTGCGATTTGCACCGGCGCCGGACTGCTGATTCTCGATATGTTTATGGGACAAAAAAGCGATTCAGAGAAGGAAGACGTTGACCGCGAAAACCATAAGAGCGCGGGAAAAAACGATTAAGATTTGAGACGGAGAAGACAAATCCGTTATAGATATTTCCGGAACACGAGGATTGGGTTTGCGATCGCGTAATTGAATTGAGTTATTTTTCATTACCGATTCGTGTCGAGTCGAATGGTCAGCACGGGCGCCCCGACTCACCTATTGCTTGCAGGATGAATATATCCCTTAGAGAAATAACCGAAGAGAACTTCAGAAAGTGTGTCAATCTGAAGGTTGCGGAAAACCAGAAAGGTTTTGTGGCGGAGAACGTGATGTCAATTGCGCTATCGAAGGTGGCGCCCCACCTGATTCCGCTGGCGGTCTATAACGATGAGGAAATGGTAGGGTTTACGCTCCACGGCAAAAGCCCCGATCGCAAAGATTACTGGATCGTCCGTCTAATGATTGCCGAAAATTTTCAAAAAAGGGGGTACGGGAAAGAAGCGGCTCTAAAATTGATCGAAAAAATGAGCGGGTACGAAGACTGCGATCATATCTGTCTGAGTTTTGTCCCGGACAATACGGATGCGGAGAGACTTTATGAGAGGATCGGGTTTGAGCGAACCGGTGAAACGGATGAAGACGGGGAGATCTTTATGCGGCTCGAGTTAAATAAGAAGGGTTGAGTATCCGATGTTCAGTGTTCAGCATTCAGTGTTCAGTGCCCATTCCGCCTGCAACCGGCTGTCAGCCGTTGACAACTAATTACCATGTATCCAGAACTTTTTAGAATTGGCAGTTTCCCGATCAATACCTACGGCGTGTTGCTGGCGATCGGTCTTTTGAGTGCGCTGATTGTGGCGGCGCGGCTGGCTAAAAATGACGGACTGCCAAAGGAGCGGATATACGATCTTGGGCTCTGGACGATCATCGGCGGACTGCTCGGCTCGAAGATCCTGATGTTTTTTGTCGAGGACAATGTCCAGATTTTTTCGCTCGATTTCCTGCGTTCGGGCGGGGTCTACTTCGGAGGTTTTCTGGGTGGGTTCGTCACGCTTGCAATTCTGATCCGATATTATAAATTGCCCTTCTGGAAAGTCGGGGATGCATTTGCCCCGGGACTTGCGCTCGGACAGGTCTTTGGCAGGCAGGGTTGTTTTTCGGCCGGCTGCTGCTGGGGAAAACCGACCGATTTAGCGTGGGGCGTCCATTTTACAGAAGCCGGCCATCAAAATACGGGAGTGCCGATTTACGGGCCGGACGGAAGCGATTTGTTTTTACATCCGACCCAGCTTTACGAATCATTCGCTATGCTGGCGGTGTTCGGATTTCTTTTTTATCTGCACCGGCGGAAAAAATTCGACGGACAGGTGCTGATTGCGTACGGAATAATCTACAGCCTGATCCGGTTTTCGATCGAATTCGTCCGCGATGACCCGCGCGGCGATTTACTCGGCCTGACGACAATGACCGGGCTATCCACCTCACAATTGATCAGTTTGATCGTCGCCGCCGGATCGATTCTTTTCCTTTATTTTCAAATGAAAAAGGCCGGCGTTGAAAAAGTAAGGGAATAGCGGGTTCGGAAACTCAACCCGCCATAAAGCGCGGCAGGAACAAGAATTGTCTATAAATATTAAAACCGTTACATTTGTAATAAACAATGAAGAAGACATCGGGAAACGGCTCGATGTTTTTTTATCCGAACACATTGACGACTGGTCGCGATCGCGTCTCAAAAAACTCATTGACGACGGCGACGTAACGGTCGATGACACTCAGGTTAAATCCTCGTACAAACTTCGCGCGGCGGACCAAATCAGCGCCGAACTGACCATCGACGATTCCGATGATTTTGAGCCGGAAGACATACCGCTGGAAATAGTCTTTGAGGATGAATACCTGGCAGTGATAAACAAGCCCGCCGGAATGATCGTCCATCCCGGTGCGGGAACTTCGGGAGGAACGCTGGCCAATGCCCTTGCGTACAAGTTCAGGGCGATGGGTGATGACATCCCGACCCGGGTCGGAATCGTTCACCGGCTGGATAAAGACACTTCAGGTCTTATCGTCGCCGCAAAAAATGAAATTACCCACGAAAAACTTTCTTCACAGTTCAGGGACCGGAGAGTAAAAAAATCCTACGTTGCACTGACCCACGGGTTTGTCCGTAAACTGACGGGCAAGATTGACGCACCGATCGCCCGCGACCGGAAGAACCGGGTCAAAATGGCGGTCGACAAAAACGGGAGAAATGCCGTTTCAATTTATAAAGTCCGCCAGAGATTTGAACGATATACTTTGCTCGACGTCCAGATAAAGACCGGCCGGACCCATCAGATCCGCGTCCATCTCGCTCACCTGAAACACCCGATTGTCGGGGATGAAACCTATAACGAGGGGCGTGACGGCACGATCAACGACGCTCAGATCCGGAAGGCGGTTAAGGAATTGGGACGCTTTTTCCTGCACGCCGAGAAGCTGTCGTTTATTCACCCGGTGACAAAAGAGAAATTGGAGTTTACACAGCCCATGCCCGGTGAATTGACTGAACTGCTCAAACTGCTTTAACTTTTAATCAAGATGGAACGACATTCTAATAAGGTAAAAGGTAAAGGCCGACGGGTGAAGTTTGTTCTCTTATTTGCCTTTTGCCTTTTATTTTCTGCCAACCACGTTTCGGGGCAGGCAAACCGCTACACAAAATATGTCGACCCGTTAATCGGCACCGGCGGCCATGGTCATACTTTTCCGGGATCAACGGTCCCGTTCGGGTTTGTCCAACTCTCACCCGATACGCGCGTCGACAACTGGGACGGGTCAAGCGGATATCATTATTCGGACAACATTATTTACGGCTTTTCGCACACCCATTTGAGCGGCACGGGCATTCCCGATTACGCCGATATTTTATTTTCTCCCTATGTGACTGACGGCTTTTTTTTTGATGCAAAACCCGAAGATACGGAAAACGGCTATGCGTCAAAATTCTCGCATAAAAATGAAAAGGCTGAACCCGGATATTATTCAGTTTTGCTTGATGACGAAAATATTCTGGCCGAGCTGACGGCGACAGCCCGCGTCGGACTTCATCGATATACATTTCCTGCCGCATCCCCGGTCGGGCTGATAACGCTCGACTTAAACTGGCGCGACGAGGTCCTCGATTCTGAATTGAGAATTGTCAGCGATACCCGCATCGAGGGTTATCGACGCTCGAAATCCTGGGCGAAAGATCAAATAGTCTATTTTGTAGCTGAGTTTTCGAAACCGTTTGCGATAAAAGCGACGTTTATGAAGGATGAGGCCTATCGCACAAGAGAGCGCCTCCAGGGCAAGGATATTAAAGCCGTATTTAGGTTTGGGCCGGACAAGACCGCCACGCCGATCTTATTAAAAGTTGCGCTTTCGCCTGTCAGCATCGAGGGGGCAAGAAAAAATCTCGAAGCCGAACTCGATCATTGGGATTTTGAAAAGGTGCGGAGTGATGCACAACAGGCGTGGAATACGGAACTTTCGAAAATCGAAGTTACGGGCGGAACCGATGCGCAGCTAACCAATTTTTACACCGCGCTTTATCACACGATGATAGCGCCCAATATTTTTCAGGATGTCGACGGAAAATATCTCGGGATGGACAGGAAAATTCATCATGCTCCGCCCGGCACCAACTACACGATTTTCTCTCTCTGGGATACATTCCGTGCGACTCATCCCCTTTATACGATCATCGATGAAAAGCGAACGGTCGATTTTATAAACACGTTTATCCGCCATTACGAACAGGGCGGAAAACTGCCGGTTTGGGAGCTTGCGGCAAACGAGACCGATACGATGATCGGCTATCATGCTGTTTCGGTTATTGCCGATGCGATGGCCAAGGGGATCAAAGGGTTTGATTATCAGAAGGCATACGAGGCGGCAAAACACTCTTCGGAACTCGATATCGAAGGCCTCGATTCCTATCGTCGGCGCGGTTACATTTCGATGGAAGATGAGCAGGAATCGGTTTCGCGGACCCTCGAATACGCCTATAACGATTATTGCCTGGCGGTGATGGCTTATGTCTTGAGTGAAAAAGATACCTTACCGGACCGGAGGAGGGACTACCAAAAACATCTAAAACGCTCTCAAAATTATAAGAATCTCTTCGATAGAGAGACCGGATTTATGAGGCCGAAGCAAAATGGCAACTGGATCTCGCCGTTTGCTCCCAATGACGTCACGTTTCATTTTACCGAAGGAAACTCCTGGCAATACTCTTTTTTTGTACCTCACGACCTCAGCGGCCTGATGAAGCTTCACGGTGGAAAATTGAGTTTCGGCCGAAAACTGGATGCGCTGTTTACGGCCGATTCAAATCTTATCGGCCGGGATCAGCCCGATATCACCGGTCTTATCGGCCAGTACGCCCACGGAAATGAACCCTCCCATCATATCGCTTATCTTTACAATTACGCCGGTGAGCCTTGGAACACGCAGTTTTATGTCCGGCATATTATGGATGAGTTTTATAAGCCGGCGCCGGACGGACTGATCGGCAATGAGGACTGCGGCCAGATGTCGGCCTGGTATGTCTTGTCGGCGCTGGGATTTTATCAGGTTAACCCGTCGGATCCCGTCTATGCGATCGGAACTCCTATTTTTGAGGAGGCCAAAATTCACCTTGAAAATGGAAGGACATTCACGATCAAAGCCCGGAGCGGCCGAGAATTCGGCTTCGGGCCTTTTGTAAAATCCGTCAAACTCAACGGCTCAGATCACCGCAGGTCATTTTTGACTCATTCCGATATCAGGGCGGGCGGTACGATGGAGTTTGAGCTGTCAAATGCACCGGAAAGGGGTTGGTTTACGGAACCCCCCGTTTCAAGTGTCGAAATGGAATTTCCGCCGGTCCCGACGATCGAAGCCCGGCGTGTTTTTAAAGATATGACGAAGGTTAAAATTTCCTCACCGGAAAAAGATGTCAAAATCTTCTATACCCTGGATGAGAGCGAACCTCACGAAGAGTCCGCGCGATATTTGCGCCCCTTTACGATTGACCGAACCACGACCGTTAAAGCAATTGCGATTTATGACAATTTCGAAAAAAGCTTTGTCACCGAATCGAAATTAAACAAAATGCCAAATGATTGGGAGGTCAGTTTGTTCTCAACTTACAGCCGGCAGTACACGGGCGGCGGACCGGAAGGGCTTATCGACGGACTCCGCGGAACCACTAATTTTGCCTCCGGTCAATGGCAGGGCTACCAGGGCCAGGACTTCATCGCTGTCATCGATCTGAAGCGTCAACGGGAAATAAAAAGGCTCGGCGGCGGATTTCTGCAGGTCGCAAGAAGCTGGATCTGGATGCCCACGCGAGTCGAGTTTGAAGTTTCCTCTAACGGAAAAGATTTTGTAAAGGCGGCCGAACTCGAAACAAACTTTCCCGAAAGTGAAATGACTAACACCGCCAAGGATTATTTCCGGAATATCGATCCGGTCACTGCCCGTTACGTTCGTGTAAAGGCTGCAAATCTCGGCCGAATCCCGGACTGGCACCCCGGAGCGGGATTTGAGGCCTATATTTTTGTCGATGAGATCTTTATTGACTAGATTTGTTTTTCGCGGCAACTTTCTTATCAATCAAATCAAATAATGCGAATTTAGAAATTGCGCCCCGGGGGTATCGGATTTGCGCTTAGCTGACCCGGAAGAGGCTTGCTTTAGAATTAGGGCTATGTCAGAATTACGAATTACATAAAATAACGAGTTAAGTATTGACGAAGGAGAAATTTAGAAGATAGATGTCAGAGAACGAAAAACAAACCGCCGGTGAAGAAACGCCCGCGGAAGCAAGCAACGAAAACACCAACACGCCGGAAGCCGCTGTAATAGCAACGACTGAAACCACCCCGACAAAAACGACCGAAGCGACGGCTGAAACAACGACCGAACCCGTCAAGGCTGAGACGACCGAACCGGCCAAAGCAGAGACGACCGAACCGGCCAAAGCAGAGACGACCGAACCGGTCAAAGC
>JBFGKW010000121.1:0-7061 GCA_041576495.1 Aridibacter sp.
CCAATAATTTCCCGCTCAAAGAGGAATGGGAAAAGAACCCGCTCCAGCTAGAGTACTTCGGCGAACAGCTTGCGGGCAACAAGTTTTTCGAAAAACTCGAATCGATGCTCAAGCAGATCAGGGATACGAGCGACGCTGTCGAAATTTATTATGTCTGTATGCTCCTCGGTTTTAAGGGCAGGTACGCGGTATATGAGCACGACAAACTGGTCTCGATAATGCAGAAAACCGCAAACGGGCTTGTCAAGGCGGGGAAAATCGTGCCGACTGAACTCTCGCCGCACTGGCTGGCCAACGATCAGCCGGAACCGCCGAAAAAGAGGGGGATGCCGATTTGGGCAAAAATATCGGCGTTTGGCGGTCTTGCATTGGCGGTAATTATTTACCTGGCTATGTTTCTGCTCTCATCGAAGTTTCTAAACGACGCGGTCGAAAAACTTCAAATTTAGGATATCCGCGGAGGCACTCCTGGTTTAATCAGGCATTATTGGTCACCCGGAAAAAGGCGATAGGATATGAAGGCTCAGGTCAGCCGATTAAAGTTAGCACTCGGACTCGGAAGTTTGTTCTCTATTTACGGAATTGCTTCACTGGCGGTTATGTTTGGCGGTGCGGGACTCGGCGTCGGACTGTCCTATCGAATTATAATTCTTGGCATAATTTTGCTCACGCTTCCGTTCGCGCTCGTCGGCAATTATTTTGTCTCCCGGAAAAAGGTAAAGGAAGACAAAAAAAAGACGGATGCGAAAGAATCGGGTGGTTCAGCAGATTCCCCCTCAAAAGCTGAAAGGACGTCCAAATCGAAAGGCAATTATCCGGAAATCGATAAAGGCGCTGAAGAAGTTCTGGAATTCTTGAAGGGTTCTAATTTGGGTTCGACCGGGAAAGAAATGGTCTATTCGCTGCCGTGGTATTTGGTAGCGGGCACCCCACGGAGCGGGAAATCGGCTCTTGTACTGGGATCGGGGCTCAATTTTCAAAATCTTCCCAGCCAGAGAAGCTCCGAGCAGAATTTTATTCTCCCGACCAAACAGGTCGATTGGCGGGTCACCAGCGATGCCGTATTCATCGATACGTCCGGTCGGCTACAGACGGAAAACGGAGCCGGCGATGAATGGTCCTCTGTTATTGAAACGGTAAAAAAATACCGTCCGAAACGGCCGCTTGACGGCTTCTTGCTGGCAGTCAACACCGAGCGGCTCCTTAATGCCGATGATCGGGAGCTCGAAGAACAGGCCAAGATCATCCGGGCACGGCTCGATGAAACCACTAAGATAATCAAAACTAAAATTCCCGTTTACATAGTCTTTACCCACGCCGATGCGATCGAAGGTTTCCGGGATTCCTTTTCAACCTCCAAGAAAGAAGGCGAGAACCTCGTTTGGGGAACCACGATTCCGCTCGAAAAATCCGAAAATGCCCAGGCGTTGTTCGACAGCGAATACGAACTGCTCCAGGATTCGATTATGAAGCGCCGGCTGATCAGGCTCTCGGCCCCGTTTTCGCCCGCCCGGCAACTTCGAATATTGAATTTTCCCCTTCACTTCGGATCCGCCAGAAGAAAGCTCGGCACGTTTGTGACCACCTTGTTCCGCCCGAATCCATTTAGCGAAAGCCCGTTTTTAAGAGGATTTTATTTTACTGCGGTTCCCGTTAACCGGGATCAGAATGCCCGGAAACCCACGGCAAACACTGGGCAGACCGTGGGTGCGACTTATTTCACCAAGAAGTTTTTCAAGGATGTCGTGCTCCGGGACAAAGACCTGGTCAAGACTTTTTTAGAGCAGCGGCAGCGCCCTCCGATTCTCGGATGGCTCGTTACGATTGCGGGAACGCTCCTGACCTTGCTGTTGCTTATTCTCGCCGGGGTTTCACTGATAAATAACAAGGCACTGCTCGACGACGCCTCGGCAAAAGGCGACGCCGTATTGACGATCGTAAAGGCGGACACAAATAAAGATCCGCTTAAAAAGCCGGCCGATCAGACACGGCGGGAGATTGAATCGATCGAAAATCTCAGAAAGGTTTTGGTCGATCTCGACGAGTATGAACGCGAAGGCGCGCCGCTCTATATGCGTTTCGGGCTGTATTCGGGTAACCGTTTGTACAAAGAAAAGCTGCTGAATATCTATTACAACGCTGTCGAACAGCGTTTCAAGCAGCCGACACTCAAAAAACTCGAATCGGAACTAAACACTTTTACCTCTTCTGCGGACATTGGCGGGTCGGCGAATTTAACCGAACAGCAGGAGGATGAGCTCGGAAAGAAATATGACTTGCTGAAGGTGTATTTGATGTGGTCGGATGAGTTCAAAGACCGTGCCGAACCGACTTCGTTTTCGGATACGCTCGAGGAGATTTGGTTCTCCGAATCAAACCTTGCTCCCGAATTGAAAGACACGGCCAAAGCCCAGCTCGACTTTTATTTTAAGCAGGTCGATCGCGAACAGGAATATACGGGAGATAACAGCAGATTTCCGCGAATTCCGTTAAACAAGAATCTAGTCGATAAGGCGCGGGTAAAATTGAGGGCGTTTCCGGCTTATCTTCGTTATCTCAAACGGGTGACGACCGAAGTTTCAAAAGAGGTTGATCCCGTCACGGTCGACACCATTCTCGAAAGCCGCGGCCAGGACACCCTCGACGGCACCCACACGATTTCCGGCGCCTATACCATCGACGGTTACCGGAAGTTTATGAAGGAAAAAATCGCCAATGCTAATGAAGAACTCAGCAAAGACGATTGGGTGATGGGCGAAAAAGCGGGCGACGCGGCGACCCAGGCAACCGAGATTGCCAAGCTTGAAAAGAAGTATTTTCGCGAATATACGGATAACTGGCGAAAACTCGTGCGCGGGGCGCGGGTCACCCCCTATGACGGAAAAGAAGAAAATATGGAAAAGACCCTGAACGCCTTCTCCGACGCCGATTCGCCGATGAAGATACTTCTCGAGGAAATAGCCCGGAACACAGACCTGTCTGCTGATGACACTCCGACGGGATGGATCGATTGGTTTACGAGTTTCTTTTCGAGGAAACAAAAGAATGACACCGGCGGAAATACCGAAGTCGAAAAGGATTTTCGGCCGCTCTTTGAATTTGTCGGAAGCGGAGAGGAAGAAACAGATAAGGCGCTGCCGGTCGATCAATACGGCTCGGAGATGAAACGCCTGTCTAATCAGTTGGTCGGGATATCAAGAAGAGAGCGGGAAAAGATATCGAGGGAAATTTCAAACGAAAAAGGGGCGGTATTCAAGGCACTCCGGACGGTCGAGAATAAGATCAGCGGAATGCTGGACGGGTTCAAGACTCCTGCCGGCCAGGAGCTGGCACGCCTGATGAAAGAACCGATCTCCGAGGTGAGGGTGTTCTTTGGCGCTGACGCCAAAAGCCAGCTCCAGAAGACCTGGAATGAACAGATCCTTCCGAAAGCCAAAGAAATCGAGAGCGGTTATCCGTTTGATGAACAGGGAGACGCCGATCTGACAAAACTGACCGCTTATCTGAATCCGGTCAACGGCACTCTTTCGAAGTTTTACAAGGACAATTTGGAAAAATATTTCGAGGAGTCCAACGGCCAGTATGTCGTCAAGGAATCGAGCCCGAAATTCAGTCCGGAATTCATAACCTATCTGAATAATGCGTTTGCGCTTCGGAAAGCATTATTTGGCGAAAGCGCAACGCCGAATTTCGAGTATGATTTCGAACTCCTGCGGGTCGACGCCGCAATCATCGAAGTCACCATCGACGGCCAAAAGGTCTCATCGGAAGGCACGGGTTCGGTAAAACTCAAGTTCCCGGCAGCGACCGGCACCGAAACGGGCGTAGTTATGAATTTTTCATCGACTTCAGGCACAATTTCTACCTCGGGCGATCCGGGTTCCGCAAATAATCCAAATTCGGACGTCTCACCTTCAAAGCCGAATTCACCGGCACCGTTGAGTCAATTCTTACAGAGTCCAAACGATACCCTGAAATATCCGGGAAGTTGGGGTCTCTTTAAGTTTTTTGACGCGGGCGGACCGAGCAAACAGCCCAGCGGAGAATATCTTTTGAGCTACAAACTCGGCGGAAAGACAGTCCGCGCGACGGTCAAACCGACGGGAGGAGACCTGTTCGATAAGAATACGTTTAGAGCGGTTAAAGCGCCGCAAAATTTTATGCAGTAGGGTACCTATTATGAAACCGAAAACGGGACCGGAATCACATATGAATGAAGCAAAAGCGCTGCTTAAAGCAGGAAAACTAAATGACGCCGTTCAGGCGACTTTGAACGCGGTCAAACAGAAACCGACCGATATCACGGCGCGGATCTTTCTCTTTGAACTCTCGTGTTTTTCCGGAGATTGGGAAAGGGGCGAAAAACAGCTCGACGTCATCGGCCAACAGGACGTGGATGCGATGATCGGTTCCCAGATCTTCAAGCAGAATTTTAAGGCCGAGCGTGACCGGCTGAGCTTGTTTTCGGAAGGCCTCATTCCGGAGTGCCTGATGCCTCCGCCAAATTACGTAGAGGGCCTTCTGAATGCGATCGCGCTGGTCAAAGACGAAAAGCTTAAGGAGGCAAGGGCAGTCATCGATCAGGTGGAAGAAAACAGACCCGCCTTTACCTGCAAAGTAAACGGCGCCGATTCATCTGACTTTAGAGACTTCAACGATCTGACGTCGTGTGTTTTTGAGGCAATTGTCAAAGAATCATATACCTGGCTCCCGTTCGAGCAAGTTGAAAAGGTTAAATTCCTTGAGGCTAAATCGTTGCGGGACAATTTTTGGATGCAGGCCGAGGTCGAAATGACCAACGGAACCAAGGGCGAGATGTTTTTGCCGGGCCTGTATTCGGGATCTTTTAAAAGCGATATCGACGAGATCCGGCTTGGACGGGTAACGGACTGGCGGGATATCGGGGAAGATCTTTACATCGGGGAAGGAATGCGGCTTTTTCAGCATGACGGCGG
The DNA here is from genome assembly GCA_041576495.1 of Aridibacter sp. Classification (GTDB taxonomy): domain Bacteria; phylum Acidobacteriota; class Blastocatellia; order Pyrinomonadales; family Pyrinomonadaceae; genus Aridibacter. The sequence continues at coordinate 4,956 of JBFGKW010000121.1, forward strand.
CCATATTCCGATGTCTGAAATCGAAACAATAGAATTTGTTCATAAAGACGTTGAATAAAAGCGATCAGACGGCAGGGAATCAGACCAGCCAACGAGGAGTATTTCTTTAATGAGTGAAGAAGAAAAGGGAAAAGAGCTTTCGCAGCCGCCCGTCATCGATTTGGAAGGATTGCTGAATCCGATTTCAGACGAATCTCCTTCAGGTGAATACCTGCGTTATTCCGGCATTTATGACGAAATAGGCGAAGCACGTCGGGCCGATGATCCTTTGATGATCGGAGATGAGACTGCCAATTTGAAAACCGCCGATTTTAAGAAGGTGATCGAACTTTCGGTTGCTACACTTGAAAAACAATCAAAGGACCTCCAGATTGCCGCTTGGCTTGGCGAAGCGCTCATACAGGAATTCGGATTTGCCGGGCTCCGCGACGGCCTTAAGCTTCTGAGCGGCCTCCAGGACAAATTCTGGGATACGCTTTTCCCCGAAATTGAAGAAGGGGATATGGAAGGCCGTGCCAATGCGATCGCCTGGCTCGACCGGGAAGGCGCGTTTGCGCTCAAGTTTGCTCCGATAACCACTGCCGGATTCGGTTTTATGGGGCTTGAAGATTCAAAGCGATTTGATATTCCGGATAATCTGGAATCGCTCAGCGGTGAAGAAAAGAAAAAATATGAAGCCCTAAAGAAACAAGCGGAATCGGAAAACCGCACGACCACCGCGGAATGGAACAAAGCGGTCGCTGCATCTCGGCGGGCATTTTATGAAGAGCTCGATGTATTAATCGAGGAATGTAAGGACGGAATCAAGGAACTCGACCGGGTAGTGGAAGAAAAATTCGACCGTAAACAGGCGCCCGGCTTAAATGAGCTAAAAAAACAGATCGAAACCATCCAGCGCGAAACCAACAAGCTGCTCGAATTAAGACGCGCCGAGGAACCTGACCCGTCCGACGAATTGGAAGAGTCCGAATCGGACGGAACCGGAGCGAGCGCTGGGAAAACCGGCGGCTCGGCTTCAGGCGCGATTCAAAACCGCCGGGATGCGTTAAGGAAACTGATCGAGCTGTCTGAGTTTTTTAAGCGGACCGAACCGCACAGCCCGGTCTCGTATCTTGTCAGCCGGGCCGTAAAATGGGGTAATATGCCGCTTGAAAGCTGGCTGCAAGACGTCATTAAGGATCCGAACATTCTCGCGCAGATCAGGCAGACACTCGGATTTAACACGGAGGGCGGCGAGCCGACAGCCAATCCGGCAGATTCACCCATTCCGCCGGCTGCGCCCAATCCGCCGCAAAATCCCCCTGATTCTGCCGGGGGAGAGGGAGGAATGTCGCCGTTACAATAAAGTTTTTGGGAAAAAATCCCAAAATGTGGATATAATAAACTAAAGCTAAAAATAAAGGAGAAGAAGCAATGCCAAAAAAAGAGAGTTTGCAGCATAAGCTGGATCGCGTTCGCCCGCCCCGAATTCAAATAACATACGATGTCGAGGTCGGCGGCGCAATCGAGATGAAGGAATTGCCTTTTGTGATCGGCGTCATGGGAGATTTTGTCGGAAAACCCGATGAAGCGCTGCCGGCGCTGAAGAACCGCAAATTTGTCGAAATCGATGCGGACAACTTTAATCAGGTTTTATCGGGTATGAAGCCGCGGCTTGCTTACACTATCGATAACAAACTTCAGGACGACGGCAGTAAATTGGGAGTCGAACTCACATTTTCGGATATCGAAGATTTCGAACCCGATAAGGTTGTTCAGCAGGTCGAACCTCTGCGCAAACTCGTCGAAGCCCGTCAAAAGCTGTCAGACTTGAGATCCAAAATGGATGGAAACGAGAAGCTGGAAACGATGCTTGAAGAAATCATCGCTGATTCCGATAAGCAAAAGGAATTGAGCGACGCGTTGGGCGGACTTGAAGACGAAGGCGGAAAGGAGGAATAAAATGGCAAAACAGAAAAAACAGGCGGAAGCCGAAGTTGAAGTTAAAGAACAGGAAGCGGGTTTACTCGATCAGATATTGACAGAAGGAAGACTGGCGCGGGATGAATTCCAAAAAGAACGCGCCAAGGATATGATCGGGGAATTTGTAGGGCAGGTGATGAGCGG
>JBFGKW010000122.1:0-6920 GCA_041576495.1 Aridibacter sp.
TAAGAAAAACTGATCCGCGAACCGACGGAGAGACCGGGAGACAAAAAAACGCGTCACTTTTCGCCGCTTTGAGATGATTTGCACGGATTTACATTGTCCTATGCTGTCGGCACTCCTCGGCCTTTGCCGGAAGCACGACGAAGTAATAAAATTTGATTATCCAGAACCTGCACGATTCGAGGAATTATTATGAAAACAAGAGCATTATTGATCAGTATTTTTATCCTTGCGTTTTTGATTTCCGCGCCTTCGCAAAAACCTTCCGGGAAAACGGACTTCAATGTGGATTTTGAAAAATTCAAACTCGCCAAAGGCCATGAAGTGGTGTTCCATATCGACCAGTCGGATCCGGTTGTCGCCGTTGCGCTTACCGCACACGTCGGTTCGGCGAGGGAAAAGGCCGGCCGAACAGGGTTTGCCCATCTGTTTGAACACCTTCTGTTTCTAGAATCGGAAAATCTCGGCAAGGGCGGCCTCGACAAGATGAGCGCCAGGATCGGCGGGTCGGGGGCCAACGGTTCAACTTCCCGCGACCGCACGAATTATTTCCAAACGGTACCCAAGGATGCGCTCGAAAAAATGCTTTGGGCCGAAGCCGATAAGCTCGGCTGGTTTATAAACACGGTAACCGACCCCGTGCTTGCAAAAGAAAAACAGGTTGTCAAAAACGAAAAGCGGCAGGGCGTCGACAACAACCCGTACGGGCATACCTCATACGTCATCGACAAACATCTTTACCCGGCAGACCACCCTTACAGCTGGCAGGTCATCGGTTCTCTCGACGACCTGCAGAATGCGACGCTCGCCGATGTAAAGGAATTTTTCAACCGCTGGTATGTGCCGAACAATGTGACGCTTGTCATATCGGGCGATTTTGACAGGGATCAGGCAAAAGCCTGGGTACACAAGTACTTTGACGAAATTAAGAGCGGGGAACCGGTTGAGCCGCTCCCTGTCAAACCCGGCAAAGTTGATCAAACGATCCGGCTTTTCCATGAGGATAATTTCGCCCGGCTGCCCGAACTGACTATGGTTTGGCCGACGGTCGAAATGTATCATCCCGATTCTTACCCGCTTTCCGTCTTGACACAGTACTTATCGCAGGGCAAGAATGCGCCGTTTTACAAGGTCCTGGTCGAGGACAAGAAACTAACGTCGAATGTGCGTATGTTTGACCGCTCTTCAGAAATCGCCGGCCAGACTCATCTGGCGGTGCGCGCATACGCGGAAAAGGATCTCGATGATGTGGCTGATGCGGTTGAAGAGGCATTTACCAAATTTGAAACGGAAGGGATCTCGGAAAAAGACCTGTCCCGGATCAAAGCGGGACAGGAAACCGCATTTTACAATGGCCTCTCGAGCGTCCTGGGCAAGGGTTTTCAGCTTGCGCAATATAACATTTTTGCCGGTGATCCGGGATTCATCCAGAAAGATATCGAGAACATTCTCGCTGTAACCCCGGCCGATGTGAAACGAGTATATGAAAAGTACATCAAGGGCAAAAACTTTGTCGCAACAAGCTTTGTGCCCAAAGGAAGATTGGATTTGACGTTAGAACGATCGGTGCGTGCCGAAGTTGTCGAAGAGGAGATAATCCAGGGAGCCGAAGAAAGCTTCGATGCTTCTATCGAAGCGAGCTATGACCGGACTCCGTCTAAATTCGACCGGACCATAGAACCACCCTACGGCCCGGCGCCCGAAATCACGATCCCCGTGATTTGGGAAGATAAACTGGCAAACGGCCTCCGGATATACGGAATTGAAAACAACGAGGTCCCTCTGGTTCAGTTTAATATCGTTATCGAAGGCGGCCAGCTGCTTGAAGACATCAATAAGGCCGGTGTGGCAAGCCTGCTGGCGCGAATGATGACCCAGGGCACCAAAAAGAAAACGCCGCAAGAACTGGAGGAGGCGATACAGGAATTGGGCGCCTCGTTAAATGTCTCGGCGGGCAGCGAAGACATACAGGTATCGGTCAATACACTCGCCAGAAATTATCAAAAGACGGTGGACCTGCTTGAGGAAATTCTGTTTGAGCCGCGTTGGGATGCCGATGAATTCCAGCTGGCTAAACAGAGTACCGTCAGTCAGATCCGCCAGCAGGAGGCAAACCCGAATGCGGTTGCGCAAAACGCGTATAACGAATTGATTTACGGAAAAGACAATATCAGGTCCCAAAATATCCTTGGGTCGATCGCCTCGGTAAATTCGATAACGATCGATGATCTGAAGGCGTTTTACGGTAAAAACCTGTCACCGTCGGTGGCGAGTATGCACGTTGTGGGTGCGCTCGACCGCGCTTCCATTTTAGCCCCTCTTACGGCCCTAAACCGCCGTTGGAAGCGTAAGGCGGTGAAAATCGCTGCCTATCCGGCACCTCCCGCACCGGCGAAATCACGAGTTTATTTTTATGACATCCCCGATGCCAAACAGTCGATTATAAGAATTGGCTATCCGGCGTTAAGGGCTACCGACAAAGACTTTTACCCCGCAGTCGTGATGAATTACATACTCGGCGGCGGCGGTTTCGCCTCTCAGCTGACGCAGCACCTGAGGGAGGGAAAAGGCTATACGTACGGGATCGGGTCGGGATTTGCGGGATCAAAACGGACCGGAACATTTACGATATTTAGCGGCGTTCGGTCCAATGTGACGCTTGAATCGGCGCAGCTGGTCAAGAGTATTTTAGACGGTTACGGCACAAACTATTCGGAAAGGGACCTCGAAACAACCAAAGGATTTTTGATCAAGAGCAATGCCAGGGCATTTGAAACCGCCAGCGCCAAGGGCAATATGCTTGAAAACATTAGTACTTACGGCTGGGATTACGATTACGTCAAGAAACGCGAAGCGGTAGTCAAAGAAATGACGGTGGAACGCATCAGGGCCCTTTCAGAAAAGTATCTAGATACCGACAAAATGATCTGGCTGGTCGTTGGGGACGCAAAAACACAACTCGAACGAATGAAGGAGCTGGGATTCGGCGACCCGGTACTGTTAAACAAGAAAACGGAAGAGGGAAAATAGAGCATTGACCATGGAACATTGGACGCGTGAGTTCTCTTTTTGCTAGATGTTTAATGCTTAAAAGCTCTTCCGAAACAAATACGACATACGGATAAAAAAGCTTCTCCCGTCGCGGCGAAATCCTTCGTCAAACCTTCCGTTGAAATCATTAAACCCCTTGTAAAGCGAATTGTCGTTATAGCCGACGTAGAACGCAGTGCCGGGACTGGGATTCCAGCCAAACAGCAGTTGACTGTTGACTGTTCCCCTGACCGACTCATAGTCTACGCGCAGACGCGTAAAAATAAACCTTGTAAACTGGTAGGTCGATCGAAGCGAAAGAATATTCGAATCAAAAGCTACACGGCCGTTATCGTTTCGCTTTAGCCGGCGGCGGTCATAATTAAAACGGATATTAAAGGGATCGGCAGGCTGCAGGTTAATCCCTGTCTCAAACCGGAGCAAAAATCCTTTGCCGGGGTCAAGCGGGGGTTCTTCCAAATTGGGATTGAGCAGCAGATCCTCCAAATACCGCAGATAGACCGGGCTTACCCGGGGGTATTTTTCAGATGCCCCGAAATCCAGATCGAATTCGTTGACATTAAACCCGACCTCGGCATCAAATCCAAACCGTTTTCCAAAACTCTTCTCAATTCCGACTTCGCCAAAAAACTGGGTCGTGGTTCGCTCCGGGGCCCCGGCAAATTCGCCTTGCTGATTAGGATTTCGACGCGCACCGAATTCATCCTCGTAAATCTTTTCATGGGTCGTGCCGCCGCTGAAATCGATGCCGAGCTGGTTCTGAAAATTAAACTGTGAACGGATATTAAATTGGGCGCTGAGCAGCCGGCCGCTTTCATCGATGTTGATGCTGGTACTTCCGCGGGAGACGATTCCGATAAGAGTCTTTGATGGATCGGGTTCGGTACCGATTCGAAAACGGTAACTGGCCCCATGTGTGTTTGTCCGCCGGGTAAAACCGACGGCCGCCCGGTAATCGCGGCTGCGGCCGCTCACCTCGGCAGACCATCCGCGGTTTCGCCCCGTGTAATCAAATTGGGCGCGATAAGCAATGCCGTTTCCCGTCCGGTATTGGTTAGAATTTGTATCGGGATTAAAAAAGGTTCGCCGGGAATGAGTTCCCATCACCTCAAAATCGAAAACGGTTCGCGAATCGATCTGAAATTTTCCGTCAAATCCCAATAAATTGTTATCCCGATCGGATCCACGATTATATTTCGTTGCAAAGAGACCGACACTGGAATTTTCCCCGATGTCACGACTTAGCCTCAATACTCCAACATAGGCCGTTGCTCCCTCGGGAAAATCTTCAGATACCGGGAAGTCGTCAACGGCACCGAGAATTCCGAAAGTGTTTCTGCCGATCTTTCCGGTCAGTTTAACGGCGGCGTCCGGGTTGGCAATATTTCTGGTGTTGACCACCTGCAGCCTCGAACTGAATATATTGATACCCTCAAGAAAAAACGGCCGCTTCTCGGGAAAAAATATCGGAAACCGCTGGTTTGCCCTGACCACCGGCGCATCGGCTTCTACTTCGGCAAAATCGGGATTGAGCGCCGCATCGAGTGTCACATTGGGTGTGATCTGATATTTGATACTGACGCCGATATCCGTTTTAACCGGCCCATTTACAAACCTCGAAAAATCGGGCGGCGAGGTCAGATCTTCAACCCGTTCACCGGATTCGGAAATCGTCAAGCTCGGCACGATTTCGAGTGTACGTTCGGTCTTTATGTCGTCGAGCCCGGTGATTTTTCCCAGTTGCTGGAGCTCCGACACGCCTCGGATCATCGGCTGCCACCCGTCTATTTCACGGTTCAGCCGGTCAATCCGCCGCCAAAAATCTACGCCCCAAAACTTTCCTTTGCCGGCCTGGTACCTGAGCGACTTAAACGGGATTTTAACTTCAACCGACCAGCCATTTTGAAGTATCACGCCTTTTGATTCCATCACGATGTCAACGCTGAAATCCGAACGGAAATCGCCTACCGACTTGATTCCGTCCGCCTGGATTCCAAACGGGTTAAACTGCAGGATGTACGCCTTGCGTTGGTCGTTAAAGGTATCGAGAAATACGCCGACATAATCTTCACCGCCGACATTATCCCTTTTAGCTACGGTCGCCCGAATTTTATCGGGCTCGTCAAAACAAAAAAAGCCAATATATAGATTCGTCTCGTCATAACCCATATAGGCGATTGTTTCTTTTGACGGAGGGGTGCGGTCTCCCGGCTCGGTCTGAACAAAATCCGTAAACCGGGCGGCGGTTTTCCAGACCTCTTCGTCGAGCCTCCCGTCGATAGTTGGAGGTCTTTCAAATTTGGGGACCACGACCGGCCTGGATTTTTCGGCCGGAACAGCGTCAGATTTACCGTCATCCGCGGTCTGTGCAGTCGCTCCGGAATAGCAGCAGAAAAATAATAAGAGGGAGATGAGTTTCGCCGATCGGACCATAATTTACATCTTCAATATTCGAGAAATTGAATTCTATCAAACAGCGTAATTTTTATAAACGTGCGTGACAGCGTTTCCAGGCGGACAAATCTCAGCTCGAACCAATTATCTGTTAGGAATTAATCGTGCGGGTTTCTGGGGCGTAGGAACTATTCGGGATTTTACTAGAGACTATATACACGTGAGCGTCAGATTCCATTCAAGACATATACGCCGTTTTCAACCCTTTCGGCAAAGCCTTCATCGACCAGCTGATGATTGGCATAGCCGGCCTGTTTCGCTGGAACCCCGATCGTTCTGGCAAGATCTCCGCGGAGCGTCATTCCGCACATTTTAAGAAACACCTTGGCGAGCTGCTTGATTGCCTTTTCCCGGTCAACTTTTGTCGTAAGTTCGTCCGCGAATCTTGACTCGGCAAGTGTCCAAAGATATGTAAACTTTGGTTTGTAAATCACTTCGTATGGGATTACTTTCATTGACCGCTGAAGCTCTTCCAAACCCTTGGTCAAACGTCTTCGATCGCGGATATTGGTTTCGTCCTTTAAGTCACCGGTTGATGATTCCCATTCGTTGCGAAGCGTTTTCAGGATGGTTTGCGCATCAAGCGTCAGGGAAATCTTTTCACGGGATTTCGAAATCCCGTGAATGGCGTTGAAATGTGGAATTAATCTCGGGGAAACAAACATCGACCTGCCCTTTACAAGTTTTGAGTAGTAAACGTTGCCGCGCTGCATTACTTCGTCTTTTAACATCCAGGCCAGACTGAATTCCGGGTCCTTTTGAACGTTTTTTGGCGCATATACATCGCGGCGGCCGCAGACAGCAGTGTATAAGCTCGGGAGCGGCGTCCGTGAATCGGTAAGCGCAAGACAGAATCCCAGATCCTTCACAAAAGATTCCGCCTCGGGTGCTTTTTCGATTCTCATCGTTTCCCGGCGACGCCATTTCTTATCGCGGTATGCTTCTATTCCTTCGGGGACTTCTTTCATCAATCTATATTCCCGGCTGAAATTCGATCCATCCGGAAACCGATAACAAATCCAAAGGGTATTCTCTGCCTCCCTATGAAGTTTGGAATAATTTACCATAACCCGTTGAAAACCGGTCGTAGTTTGAAGAAAGTTGAATCGTTTCCCTTTTTAATATTCTGGGTGTAGGCCGCTGGCCGGAAAGCGGATCGCGGATATTTTTCGGTTATTCAGTGTGATCGGTGATTGAGTTAGTTGCTAATTACTGTGGTGCTCCGACTTTTTTGGTCATAGAAATCCGGGTACCGTCATCAACGCGTTCAAACTTGACTTCATCCATCAGCGACTTCATCAGTTTCAATCCCCATCCTCTCCGGCCCTTCTCGGTTCCGGCATCTTTAGTAACCGTTCCCTTAAACCTCAGCCCGCGGTTGGAAATGGTGATGGTGATCTGATCACCATCGATCGTAA
>JBFGKW010000123.1:0-6692 GCA_041576495.1 Aridibacter sp.
CTTATTCCACAGTAGCTCAATGGCAGAGCATTCGGCTGTTAACCGAAGGGTTGTAAGTTCGAGTCTTACCTGTGGAGCCAATTTAATAAAAAAGAAAAGACAGACCAATAAGGTCGGGCTTTTCTTTTTTTCCTGGTACTTCGTCCAGAGGGCGAAAGGGGCTGACCGTCATAGCACACGCTCAAATCCGTAGATTACTTACGGCAGTTGCCGGTTTACCTGATTGCGCTTAGAAACAGACCAATACTTCTCTGTCATTAGCAGCCGTTGAAGGTCCGCCACTCATACATCCGCCTGTGATGAAGGTGTTGAAGGTGCCTGTACAACTGCCATCGTTAGACGTCCAATCCCTGAATTGTATTTGATTTTGTATACATCCTCCACAAAGATCATCGCCAGCCGCAACGCAACCCGGCGTGCAGCCCGGGTTTGGACACGTCGACTGCGCTGCAATGGCCTTTGGAGCAATGATCGAGGAGACCAGGGGAAGAGCTATCATCGATGCAAATCCTGCTTTTCTTATCAATTCCCTTCTTGATACTCCGGCAAAGTGATCGGTTACCATCTTACCGTCGTCCAGCAGACCGTCCTTGTTAAACTGATCGAGCGCCAGCCAGACCAAGTCTTCGCTAACAGATGTTTTCAGCCGCTTGCCTATTTCACCGGCGATATCCGGGACCGAATGTTTGCCGTCGCAGTATTGCCATACAAGTGACGATGTTTCGTTGAGGCAGAATGCCTTATTGGTATTGAGATCGTAGATTAAAAATTCATTTCCCGATGCCTGAACGACGATGTCGACAGACCGGGCCAACTGATAGCGGGGCATATTATTTCCTTCTTGTTTCATTATTTTTGTTTAATTGATTGATTTTCGTGTTTGAGCTTAACTCGACGCACGAAATTCAGAGGATAAACCAAAAGCCACGAATCTGCAAAGGGACCCCTGATTCGGTGCCGAGAGTATCCTTCCAAAACGGGCTAATGGGAGTGTCATAAGTTCGAGTCTTAACTGTGGGGCCAATTTTGGGCAATTTAGAGGCATCAAATGATGCCTCTTTTGCTTTTTGTGGCGTGGAGTCCGGCGGCGGCGTGATCCCCTGGATTCATTCCTTTACCCGAGCGGTTGATTGGCGGATAATTAGTTCCGGTTCGACAGTATGAGTTTTGACGGTCTCGCCTGACGGATCTGCAATTGCATCAAGCAAAGTTTCTGCGGCTAGCTTACCCATTTCGTAAAGCGGTTGGCGGATTGTGGTCAGCGGCGGATTGTAGAATTCGGCCGTATCAATATCGTTAAAACCCAATACGGAAACATCTTCGGGAACCCTCATTCCTGCCTCCTGCAGCGCTCGAATTGCACCAATCGCGGAAGTATCGTTAAAACAAAGAAGGGCAGTAAATTCTATTTTTGTATCGATTATTTTTTTCGCGGCCCGGTACCCGTTATTGGGCGATGTGTCATTTCCGGTTAACTCCGAGATCAGGCTGCTTTCAACCCGAATACCAAATTTTCGCGCCGCTTCCACTATCGAATGACAGCGGACCTCCGTTTCAGGGCTGAGATCGTGCCCTTTAATTATCGCTAACCTTTTGTGGCCAAGATTTACCAAATGCTCAACCCCCTGAAGCGCTGCTCCCTGATGGTTAAGCTCGATATTCGTCAGACCCTTGGTTTTGTCATGCCCGGAAATCGAAACAACCGGTAAAAACGACTGTTGGTTCTGCGGAGTATCGATTGCCAGGATTCCTTCGACACATCTCTCCAGAAAAAAACTCTTGTAGCGCGCGATAGCTTCCGGCCGATACCCGTGGCTGCCGATAAAATAAAAATAATCTCGTTCGAGGAGTTTCTCTTCTACTCCGCCTAAAATCGACGACGAGAATCGCCGTCCCAAATCCGGAATCATTACTCCTATTGTATGGGTCCGTTTGACCCGGAGGGAACGGGCGATATAGTTTGGGCGATAATTAAGCCTTCTCGCCGCTTCAAAGATGCGATTTTGAGTTTCTTGAGGAATCGAGTCGGCGATCGGTTTCGAGTTTAAGACGAGCGAAATAGTTGTTGGCGAAAGTTTGAGCACTTTTGCAAGTTTTTTGAGGGTTACGGACGAGTTTTTTTCTGCGCCGGTCAAAGGAGATTTTTTAGTTGGTCGGTTCTTTGAATCTGCCATTGGTTAAGCTTCGGACAAAATCTTTATCAGAGAAAGATTCTTAAAAATCTCCAGGTTGGCGTGCGTATTGTGCTATTCGCGTTCGCAGATATTCGGTTCGATGCCTGCGCAAGACTTCTTCTGCCGTGACTTCTGAAAAAATTCTTTTCTAATCCCGCGTCGATTTGGTTTTCACCGTTTTCGGAAACCGCACGTTGGGGGTGCGTGAGTGTGTTTTCAACCGGCCGTCAAAAACCCCTTGACCGCCGTGATGCATGAGTGTTATAACTCAAACACTACTAAAACGATTTAGTTATTCTTCCATTCGCCCTGTTGAAAGTCAAAACAATTTAGGAAAGACGAAAACAGAGTAATTAATTCGCACGCGTATCCGGTACTCAACATTTCACAATTTTGGAGGATTTTTTATGCGTCGTATTAATTTAAGGCTGTCTACTCTCTTTTGGCTTCTGGTGATGACATTGAGTTTATCGGTGGCCGCAAACGCGCAATTCAAGGCGGGAATTCAGGGAACGGTCACTGACAATGTGGGCGCCGCCGTGTCGGGCGCAACCGTAACGCTTACAAATATAGAAACAAATCAAACCCAGCAAACTACTGGAACGGATACAGGGTTTTATCGTTTTTCATCATTAGCCCCGGGGCTTTACACGATTTCCGTCGAAAAAGAAAACTTCAAAAAACGGGTTATTGAAAATATTAAGATCAGCGCCGAATCGATCAAGGGTCTTGACATCGGACTCGAAGCGGGCGTGATCAGCGAGATTGTAACGGTTACGGCGGATAATCAGCCGCTCGAAACTGAGGACGCGAATATTCGGAAAACGTTTTCGAATGCTGAAATCTTAAGACTTCCGCAGCCCGGGCGTGATCCATATGAATTGGCCAGACTCTCCCCGGGAGTATTTGGAACCGGGGCGAGAGGATCGGGTGGAAATTCGGTTAACCTGCCAAACACCAGCGGACCCGGAGGCTCAAACAACTCCATTTTTGCAACCGAGAATGCCCAACCTATCTCCGCCAACGGACAACGGGTTTCGGCAAACAACTACCAGATAGATGGAACGAGCGTTAACAGTCAAACCTGGGGCGGCGCGGCGGTTATCACACCCAGCCAGGAAAGTGTCAAAGAGGTGATAGTCACGTCAACCACTTACTCGGCTGAGGATGGCCGTAATAGTGGTGCGCAGGTAAAGGTTGTTTCTCAGAATGGAACAAATCAATGGCATGGAAGCGGTTTCTTTAAGCTGAATGATCCGAGTTTAAATGCTTTTAATAAATTCCCGGTCGAATATGGCGGCCCCAGACGGGTCGAAAGAAAGTATCAGTCATATGGCGGAAGCTTTGGCGGTCCGATCGTCATGGATCGTCTGTTTTTCTTCTTCTCGTATGAAGGCAGCCGGGAAAACAGCAATAATTCAACGGATCCGAAATTGATTGATACCGAGTCTTTTCGATCGGGGATCATAGCGGCGCGTCCCGGAACGGTGACGGCAAATATCTTGTCGTCGACGGGCGTGGAACCTCGGGTGGTGTCGCTGCTGACGCCAAACTGCGGCATGGTTTTCATCACTTGCGCGGTCGTAGGAAATGGATTGGACATAGGTTCGATTACGGGGACCTACGGAAAATACGTCAATTCTAATTTGACCGCGGGAGGCGGTCTCGACGGCATCGCTGATTTGCAGTACGCGATCCTGGCAAATCCCTTCAGCTTTAGAGGAAATCAATTTAATACGCGGATTGATTATCAGGCAACGGACAAAGATAAGATCACATTTTCGTCTTTTATCGTTCCCTTTAACCAATCAACCGCCGATGTGTCCGCTCAGAGCCGTCCCCAGGCTGATATCAATTCCAAACGGCTGAGTTTCGCGTTGGGATTCATTTACAGCCGGAACCTATCTTCGACGATGACAAACGAAGCGAGATTTAACGTCACGCGATGGGGTTACGACGAAACTTCGACGAATCCGGATGCAAATTTGGGTTTACCGAGAATCGAGATTGAAGGTATTTTCGGAGACCGTCTGCGGTACAGTTTCCCACGCGGACTAAACACTCCTGGCGTCATCAACGAAAAACAATTTGACATTCGCGACACGCTTACAAAAGTTGTCGGAAATCATATCTTGCGGTTTGGCGGCGAATACCGGTTGGATTTGAACAGCAATGGAGAGGTCGGCGGCGCGAGACCGTTATATTCGTTCCTCCGACCCTGGAATTTTGCCAACGGAACACCGATTTTCGAAGAAATTACCGCGACGCTTCAGGGGAAGCCATCAGCCAATAATACTAAGTTTTCAACCAGCGAACTCGCTTTTTTTGCGCAGGATGACTGGAAGTTTCGCCCGAACCTTACTTTGAATTTCGGATTACGCTGGAGCTACTTTTCGCCTGTTACAGCCTCAGATGGCGTAATCGGTAATTTGCTGCTCGATACAAACGGCGGATTAGCGGGAGCCAAGATAAGCACGGCCGAACAACTGTTCAAAAAGGACCTGAATAACTTTGCACCCCAAATCGGATTTGCGTGGAGCCCGGAAATATTCGACAACAAACTCGTCATTCGAGGCGGCGGCGGAATCGGTTATGATCGGCTTCCAAACGCACTTCTGGCCAATGCCCGCAGGAATCCTCCAAATGGCAGTTTATTCGGCATATGCTGCGGTATTTCCGGGGAGCCGGGAGATGATTGGTCGACGCCTTTCGTAGGTGGTCAGATCACTTATGTCGCGAGCAGCGACGGCACGATTTTCGGTTATCCGGCGAATCCGGCGCTGGGCGGCGGAACAAATCCGGCTAACGGTTTGCCCAATACCGGGCGGGCAGAGATTTACGGGGCGCCGCAGGATATGCCGAATGCATACGTAATGCGCTATTCACTGGAAGGCCAGTATGAATTACCCGGAAATTTGGTTGGAACCCTGGGTTACCAAGGAAGTCAGGGCCGTCATTTTGTAAGGATTCTTCCCCTCCACATTATGACCACGACCAATCCAAACATCAGCGCGGCATATTTTGCGAGCCCCGATGTGAATTCAAATTACAATGCGATGATTGCCCGGCTCCAGGGGCGTTTGGTAAAACAATTCCAGTTCGACCTAAATTATCGATGGAGTAAAAGTATAGACACCTCATCCTTTGAATCTCCCTGTGCCTGTACAAATCAGAGCTACCCAGTTGATCAAAAAGAAGAAAGGGGTCCGTCCGACTTTGACGTCGCGCACGCCTTTACCGCGGTCGGGTCCTGGGACGTTCCGGTATTCACGGATCAATCAAACTGGACGGGTAAACTGTTGGGCGGCTGGCAGGTAAGCAACATTTTGACTTGGAATAGCGGGTTTCCATGGACGCCGAAACTTTTCGGCTGCTTAAACGGAAACACGAACATGAGCAATTCTTTCTGCGACCCCCGTCCAACCACCTACAACGGAAAGCAGCCGCTCAGTAATTCTAACGACAACTTTCTCAAGCCCGGCGGGATCTTCCCGGGGGGCGGCCCGGCATATTTTGGAACCGGCTTTAACGGAAGCGATCCTTTTGCGAATCCACCCGGGATCGGACGAAATCGATTCCGCGGTCCGAGATATTTTTCACTAGATATGGCATTGGCCAAAAAATTCGGGTTGGGAAGTTGGGGAATGTTGGGAGAAAGTGCCGCTATCGATGTTCGGTTCAATTTCTTCAACATTTTGAACGGGTTGAATCTGGCTCCTTTTAATTCGAATACCGATCCTACGCGTGTTCAGCTGAATACGTTTGGAAGAGCGGTGTCGGGATTATCGGGAAGGGTCGGGGAATTTCAGATTAGATTTAGCTTCTAATCCAATTTGCCGGAATTCCGATCGATGGCCCGAAAGGGCGGAAGCGGAATTTCCGGCATTAATTTTGTTTACTCCTTTCGCCTTGGGAATAACTACGGTTGTTTTGAGAGTCGTTTGAAAATCTTTAGCTCGCTCTCCGCCTCCGCTTTTTGATTAAGTCTCGAGTACGTCAGAAACAGTTGATAGTGAACGTCTTCGTTGTCAGGCATCAATAATGCGGCGGCGCGAAGAACGGGAAGGGCTTCACGAAATCTCCGTTGTTTGACAAGCAAACGGCCTAAATCGTTTCTGGCGTTGAAATGATTTTCATTTTTCAAGATTGCCTGGTTCAGATATCTTTCGGCTTCAGCAAAATTGTTCCGATCAAACAATATTGCTCCGGTCAGCGCAAATGCATCCGCATAATCCGGCTTGAGCGAGATCGCCTTGTTCAGCGAAGCTAAGGCGGCCTCCGAATTTCCCAATCCGCGGAGGGTAATTGCGAGGAAATACTCAATTTCAGGAATCTTCGGAAAGAGTTCGGCGGCTTTGCGGAAAATCGGCAGCGCACCGTTAAAATCAGTCAGATAAATGAATGTACCGCCAAGCCGTATATAGTGAACGGGTATCGTCCCGTCAAGTTCAAGGGCCTTCTCGTAAAACGGCTTAGCCTCGGCAAATCGCCGGTGCTTTGCGTACAATTCACCGAGCA
>JBFGKW010000124.1:0-6484 GCA_041576495.1 Aridibacter sp.
AGAAACAGAAGGTGTTCAAACAGATGGGCAAACCCTGTTCGGCCGGCCTTTTCCCTGGCCGAACCGACGTGTGCGGTCAGCGCAACGGCGACAACCGGATCCGACTGGTCGATATGGAACACCACTTCAAGGCCGTTGGCGAGTTTGAATTTTTCAAAATCCACCTTGAAGTCCGTTTTCCCGGAAGGGGTTTGCGAAGGCGCGGAAATCAAAAACGCCAGGGTAAAAATACTGATCAATAATGCTCTTGTTTTCATAATAATTCTAGAATCGTGCAGGTTCTGGATAATCAAATTTTATTACTTCGTCGTACTTCAGGCAAAGGCCGAGGATTGCCGAAAGCATAGGCCGATGTAAAGCGGTGCAAATCATCTCAAAGCGCCGCAAAGTGACGCGTTTTTTTGTCTACCGGTCTCTCCGTCGGTTCGCGGATCAGTTTTTCATAGTCATAAGATTGGCATAGATTTCGATCCCATCCCAGAGATTCTGAATCCTGATATTCTCATCCTCGGCATGCTGGTTGTTGTCATAATTTGCGATCGGTACCGTAATGGTGGGAACGTCGTCGAGTCCCTCGGTAATAATCGAAAGCGGCAGGCTTCCCCCGAGCGTGGGAAGCGTAACGATTGATTCATTCGAAGCATTCTGAACCGCTTCGATGACGCTTTTTGAAAGCGGCAAGTCCATTCTTGTTCGCTGCGCGTTATAACCTCCCGCTTCGCCCAAAAATTTAACGATCAACGGATATTTGAGTCGTTCTTCATCAGTTGGGTCACGATCAATAATATAAAACCCCTGTTTCTCAATATGCTTCCATAGCTTTTGGATTTGACGCCGATGGTCATTTCCTTTTACCAGGCGGATCCCCAAGACTACATTCGATTCAGACGGAATAACGTTTCTGACGAGTTTCCCGGTGTCCCCGGTTTTCATTCCGTTGATATTTAGAGCCGGAAGGTTAAGCATCTCCAGAAGGCTTTTGCCCGAACCCTCCGTCTCCGCTAAACCCAGATGCTTTTTCAGTTCCCGATCATATTGCGGCGCGGCTTTTATGGCGTCAAACTCCGTTTCCGAAAGCGGTTCAACGTCGTCGTACCAGCCGTCGATCAGCACCCTACCTTCCGAATCCTTCATCGTTGCCAAAAGCCGTACCATTCGAAAACCCGGATTCGGGGACCAGTTGCCGTAGTGGCCGCTGTGAAGCGATCGGTTCGCTCCGTAAACCGTCAGATCAACCGACGTCACCCCCCGGACACCGAATACAACCTGCTTTTTTCCCGATTGATGAACCGGGCCATCGCAAATTATCCACCCATCTGACTGAAGCAGATTCTTGTGACGCGAGATTATCTCCGCGAGATTTGATGATCCGGCTTCTTCCTCGCCTTCGAAGAAAAACTTCATATTTATCGAAGGAGTAACTCGCTTTGCCCTGAGCGCGTCAACCGCCTGGAGGATGGTGAATACTCCGGCTTTATCATCTGATGCGGAGCGCGCGTAGATCCGCCATTCCGGATCAATTTTCGCTCCGGGTTTTGGAAATGCGATGGTTTTTGCCCCGTCAGTAAGTGAACCAGTGCGCAATACCGGGTTCCACGGCCCGCTGCCGGTCCAATCGGTGGGATCCGTCGGCTGGCCATCGTAATGGGCGTAAAAAACGATCGTTTTCCGGGCGCCGGGAACGATCCATTCACCATAAACGGCAGGAGGTACGTTTTTATCCGCCGCCGAAAGCAACTGGGGTTTCAAACCGCGTTTTTTCATTTCAGCGGTTAGGTATTGCGCGTTGCGATAAATATTTTTGGTGTCTGAAGCGACGTTCGGGATGGACAACAGTGAATGGAATTCTTTGAGGATCTGGTGTTCGTTAGCCCGGCGGTGTTCGCGAACGAGGTTTGTGATAGATACCTGTCCGTAAACGGGCATGCATATTAGTGAGACAAAAAGAACCGCAATGTTTCGAATCATAGATAAGATTGTCCAACACCACGTCACAAAGGGCAAAGGGGGGTTCTTGCCAATCTTATTTCGCCACATTTGTTACCTGGCGTTAATTTGCCCTTTCCTAGTATTTCATCAGATCGTTGATCGCATTTTCGACATCATCGACCTGCGGAAGTATAAAGTCTTCGACCTGCGGTGCGTATCCGACAAAGGTATCGATTGCTCCTACGCGCCGCACCGGAGCGTCAAGATACTCAAAAAGTTCGTCGGAGATCCGGGCCGCAATCTCGGCTCCGTAACCAAACGACAGCGTATCTTCGTGCGCAAAAATTACCCGGTTCGTTTTTTTGGTAGTTTCGACGATCGCATCCCAATCATATGGCGCCAAAGTCCGGAGGTCGAGGATTTCAACCGAGATCCCATGATCCTTTTCCACCTTTTTCGCCGCCTGGCGCGATCGTTCGACCAGTGCGCCAAAAGTGACAATCGAAATATCGGTCCCTTGACGGATAGTTTTCGCCTTCCCAAACGGGATCATAAACTCATCAGAGGGGTATTCCGATTTATTATAGACCTGCCGGTATAAATGCTTGTGTTCGAGGAACAGAACCGGGTCGTCACACCGGATCGAAGTCCTCAGCAGGCCGTTGGCGTCAAGCGCATTGGACGGATAGGCAATTCGTATTCCCGGAATATGGGAAAACAGGGTGGTCCCGCTTTGGGAGTGATAAATCGCCCCTCCCTTTAGATATCCTCCCACCGGCACACGCATCACGACGGGCGATTTCCAGTCGCCGTCTGCCCGCCAGCGCATCAGCGCGAGTTCGTTTCTGATCTGATGATAGGCCGGAAAGATATAGTCGAAAAACTGGATTTCGACCACGGGTTTCAGCCCGCGTGTTGCCATTCCGATTGCCCGCCCGACGATGTTGGCCTCGGCCAGCGGTGAATTGAATACTCTTTCTCCGCCGAATTCGCGCTGAAGATTTGCGGTAACCTTGAATACGCCCCCTTTTCCCTTTACCTGTTCGAGGTATTCTTCACGCGAACAATCGGCAACGTCTTCGCCAAAAATTACGATTCTCGGATCCCGGGCCATTTCCGTGTGCAGGCAGCGGTTGATGAGATCGACCATCGTCCCAGGGCTACCGGAAAGTTCGGCGCCGTTTTCTGTGTCAAATGCGTCCGAAGTCGGATCGACATCAGGCGAATAGACATTCCGGTATGCGGATTCGGGTTCGGGCTGCGGGCTGGCGAGGGCATCATCGGTGGCGGCATTGATTTCATCATCAACTTCTTTTCGAAGGCTTTCAAGATCTTCGGATGAAATGATCCCTTCAGTCATCAAAAACTCACCGTATTTCTTGATCGGATCTGTTTGCGCGTCTTTTTCACGCTCTTCTTCCGGTCGGTAAAGCCGTTCATCGTCAGAAAGCGAATGAGAATACGGGCGGACTACCTTGGCGTGAATCAGCGAAACGCCTTTTCTGGCTCGGCAGAAATCGACCGCTTTGGTAAATGCATCATATGATTCAAGCGGATCGGTTCCGTCACATTTCTGGATAAACAGATTTGGAAAACCGATCAGCAAATCCGAAACCGACCCGCCGGCGGTCTGAACCTCAACCGGTACCGATATCGCATAACCGTTGTCTTCGACCAGGAATATGACCGGGAGCTTCAGGTTGCAGGCGGTGTTCATTGCTTCCCAAAATTCACCCTGCGAAGACGTGCCGTCACCAATCGACACATAAACTACCTCGTCACCTTTGTAGCCGGTGACGCTATCCCGCATTTCTTCAACCAGCGAGGCGCGGTATGAAGCTTCGGCAGCACCGACCGCCTGAAGCAGTTGTGTCCCGGTAGGGCTTGATTGGGTAGGCACATTCAATTCGACGCTCCCCCAATGCGAAGGCATTTGACGACCGTGAGAATTCGGATCGGACTCCGCTCCGACGGCGGAACGAAGCATCTCCGTCGGCGTCATTCCAAGCTCCAGCATCAGCGCCCGGTCCCGATAATAGGGATAAAACCAGTCGTATCCCGCTTTCATGGCCATCCCTGCGGCCGTCAGTACGGCTTCGTGTCCCGCTCCCGAGATCTGGAAGAAGACCTTGTTTTGTCCCTTGAGCTGAATTTCCTTATCGTCAATCCGCCTCGAAGTGTACATCGTCCGATAGATGCCGATCAGCGTCTGTTCATCGAGCCCGTGGAATTTATCCTTCGATTTTCGCGTCCGGTTGCGATTCGATGATTTGCGAGATTTTTTTGAAGTTTTTGGCTGATCTGAATTTGAAGCTTTGGCGGTCTTTTGAGATTTTTTTCGGCCGCTGGCGCCATCGGCCTGCGTCGTCTTGACCGATTTCAAAACCCCTTCATCGGGTTCATTCACGGGCTGATTATCGTCTTTGCTAAGTGTTATTTCTTCTGCTGAATCGTCAGCCTTGGAGCGTGCTGTTGCCATTTAAAAGGTTTCCTGTTGATAATAATTATGAATAATAAGTAATTGATTAAAATACCAAAAATATGGGCTGCGGGCAATTTAGGGCCAGTCATTTTAAGGGGTGAATTCTTCCAGAATCGGCGTCTCTCCGCGAATCAAAAGTGACAATGCTGAGTCGATTATGCGCCGCTGCAGGGCAGGATTCCCGGCTTCGCCCAACGGATAACCGAATGGATAAGGAACAACAAGGGCCCTCGGCGGCCGTATCACGGCGGATATCTCTTTTGATAGTGAAATTGATGTCGTAGGAATTGAATGTCTTTCGATTTCCGCAGCTATCAGGCCAACTGCCTGGACACAGAAGGGTCAGACTGGAGTCAGGAAAACGGCGTCGACCCGGTCTTCCTTGAGCATTCCGGCCACTTGCGGCGCCGTTGTCTTGATCAGACCGCGCGGACTGATAATCGAGCCCATAAATGAGAAATGGCGGTGATTCAGCGGGCCGATCGCGCCTTCCTTTTCCATCTCGCGAAATCTTTCAATCGGGAATGCGAGGTTGATGTCTCTTTCGATTCCGGTATGCTCTGCCGCCGTACTCTTATGGCCTTCGATAAGATTGTGTACCTCCACGTCGTTCGGGATCTCCCGATACGATGTATCGCCGAGTTTCAGGGTGTTTCGAAACGGTTCATCACCGGGACGAAGAATTCCCCCGGTGGTTACGAGAGCGAACCGGCATTCGTTGAGCGGTTTTTGAATTCTGGCGGCGGGATTATCTTTTACTGCGAACCGGTTAAACGGATAGTTTGAAACGAAAACGCGATGGTGCGGCTTTAGTTCTGAAAAAGTGGCCATGATTTCTACTGCCGGTCTTTTGAATTGGCAGTCGCATATCTGTGGGTTCTATTGCAAAACGATGATGTCAGTCTCATCGAGCGGCAGTCTTAACCTCAAAATTCCATTTGACTGGCTGATTATTCTCACCGGAGATCCGTTTGCGCTAAACGCGGATTCAAACTTTTTCCCGGTCCTGATTTCAATATTAACCGAAGCGATTGGCTGATAAGTATAATTGGCCAGAACCAGCGCCGCACCCCCGGCGCTTTCAAGCAAATTAACCTCAACCAGCGGGACATCGGCTTTTGCGACGGGGCTGATTTGCCCGTATTCAAGCGGACGGCTGATAATTTCGCGCGCCTCGGGTTTCCATTTTTCCGAGAGGGTCGCGGGTTTGAATTCGGCCAGCCGCCCGTACGCCAGCATCGGAAGAAATCCGACGGCGATTATTTTACCCAAACCATAGGGAACTATTTTCCCGGCCGGCTTTCCGTCTTCAAATTCCGCAAAGTTTTCAAACAAGTCGTTTAGTTCGGTGCGGACTCCCAGGACCGGAAGATCAAATCCCCGGTTTCCAAGCCTTATCTTCACCCCGGTCAACGGGACCAGGGTTTGCAAGTCGGTCCGCTCGTTGTAGGTACTGTTTTGATGAAAAAATCTATAACGCGGAATATCGCGCCAGACAAACTTTGCAAAAGTCGGCGGGTAAGGTTCGTTATATTCGTCCCGGGTTGCGGCCCCGGCTGAAAGATAAAGAATGCCCCCGTCCTTGACCCAGCTATCGATCTTGTCCGAAGCGCTACGCGAAATATTCCAGTCGGAAACATACAACACCTTATAATTCTTCAATTTTCCGAGGGTCACGTCTTCCTCTCTAAGGAAGTTTGGCTGGATCTGCAGGTGACGCAGGGCGTGCCACAGCAGGCGCCTTTCGGTAAATATCGCCTGCTTGTCATTATTCCAGATATCGTGACTGACCGAATATAGTATTGCGACCGGATCGGTGGCGGTTTTCGCCGGGTAAAGCACTTCCTCGGTCTTTTCAAGCGACCGGTTTAATTTTGCGATCCCGTGATACTCGCTCTTCAGATCCGACCAATAATTTTCAGTGCTGACCGCCGTCGGGCCGTACGACCAGAAGAATATTGATTTAACTCCCTGGCCGATCGCCGAATGAGCCTTCAGGCGCAGGTAATGATCGTCACTCGGGGTGATAAACGTCCTCATTAAAATCGGTTTATCGGCGATTGCGGACCGCAA
>JBFGKW010000125.1:0-6295 GCA_041576495.1 Aridibacter sp.
ACTTTCTACTTTCTACTTTCTACTTTTTGCTTTTTGCTTTTACCTTTTGCCTTGTTCCCAGCCGGATCCTCTTGTGGCAAAATAATGAGATGGCCGATATTCCCGATATTGAACGAGACGAAGAGGTCCTGACCGAGAGCGATACGCGGCTCGAGAAACCTAAAATGTATAAGGTTTTGCTCCATAACGATGACTTTACAACAATGGAATTCGTCGTTTATGTGCTGACCAAGGTGTTCAACCGTTCGACGGCGGAATCGTTCTCGATCATGATGAAAGTTCATAATGAGGGAGTCGGCGTGGCCGGTATTTATTCGTATGAGGTCGCAACGATGAAGGCGGAAAAAGCGATGAATCTCGCCCGGTCCCGGGAATTTCCTTTTTTATGTACGGTGGAAGAGGAATAACGGTGGAATGATGAACCGTGTCGTCATTATCCCACCGAATCAATTAAGCCGATATGTAGGCGACTTGCTCGAACCTCCCTGTGGCTTGGTAGGAAGGACCGACACCTAGTTCCCGCAGTTGTCCTCTCCAAGGATCCAAATAAACAACCTTTCCGCTCCGCGTCTTTCGAGAGGCTACGATAAAGTGGCCACCATTCCGTTGGTTGCCGTTATACCAGCCCAGCAAGACTATCGCAGGCTTGGTATCTGAGAGCTTAGCGCTGTTAACCGTCGTGCCTGGCGAGAAACTCGTCGTCGAAACCTTTAGTCCTTCATTCCTGATTGCCTGAGCCACTTGATCCATAAATGTACCGGCGTTGGCGAACATATTTCCAAAGGTACTCTGATTATTCTGATGGGCACTTTGGCTGAACGTCATCGGAGCCGGAGCCTCAGGAACAAAAAGCATGCCCTGGACCACCTGACTGTACATTCTCCATGCCAATCCCCATTCTTCTTCATTAACCGTCATCTGCATGGCTTGATTTCGCGCCATCCAAATGCTGGCTACCGCGCACGAACTGGCTTGCTGTTGAGCCCAAACCTGGTGCGTATAATTATCACTATCGTCTCTGTAGTATATTGACATTGTAAATTCTCCTATCGGTCCCGTTGGATAAAAAAATCTTATCGACGGTCAAACTGACTATTTTCCGCTTGGCGCCGGACTCTCCGGGCTAAAACCGGAAAAAAAGACGAACGACGATTTCTCCAAGTTGGACCAACACTGGTTGACGTAATGCGTTTAGCGTTTTGCGTATCCTTCTCAATTTTCCCAACGACATTTTCCCGGCGGGACGAACCTTCGAAAATTTCAGAAAACGGGCCAAACAGGAGTCCGGCCAAATTAGGTGAAAATCTGTTAATATATTGTGTCAGAGTTATTATGTTGACGAAAGAATTAGAAGAAACATTGAGCCTTGCCGTTGACGAAGCGGTCCGACGGTCGCACGAGTATGTAACGCTCGAACACCTTCTTTACGCCCTCATTGACGACAAATCCGCTCGCGATATTCTCTTTAATTGCGGCGCCCGACTGGAAGAGATCGGCAAAGACCTGGAAGAGTATTTTGACAAGCTCGAAACGCTCTCGGAAGAGCGGCAGCAAATGCCCGAGCTGACCTCGACGTTTCAATCGACAATTCAATATGCTCTCCTTCAGGCTGAAGGCAGCGGGCAGATGCGGGTCGACGGCGGCAATATTCTGGCCGCTATGTACCAGGCGGAAAATTCGCACGCCGTGTATCTTTTGAAAAAATATGGCGTCGCACGGCTCGATGTTCTCAATTATATCGCCCACGGGATTTCCAAAATCGATGATTTTGACGATGAACTTCTCGAAGGGCTGGGAATCGAAGGAGAGTTTGCCGAAGAACGCGCCGCCCGCCAGCCAAAAAGAAAAAAACCGCTCGAATCCTTTACGGTCGAACTGGTCGAGGCCGCAAGAAACGGTGAAATTGATCCGCTGATCGGCCGTGAAGCGGAAATCGAACGGACGATTCAGGTATTGTGCCGGCGAAAAAAGAACAACCCGCTTTATGTAGGTGAGCCGGGGGTCGGCAAAACCGCACTCGCCGAGGGTCTGGCGCTTAAAATCGCGGAAGGAGAAGTTCCCGAAGTAATCGCCGATGCCAAAGTGTTTGCGCTTGACATGGGCGCGGTGCTCGCCGGAACCCGGTATCGCGGTGATTTCGAGCAGCGGTTTAAGGCGATCATAAACGACCTCAAAAAGCACGAGAATTCTATTTTGTTCATCGATGAAATCCACACCATCGTCGGCGCCGGCGCCGTCTCGGGCGGCGCGATGGATGCTTCAAATATATTAAAACCGGCGCTCGCCTCAGGAACAATCAGGTGCATCGGGTCGACTACTTACAATGAATACAAAGCCGCCTTCGAACGCGACCGGGCGCTCGCGCGGCGGTTTCAAAAGATCGAAATCTATGAGCCGACAGTCGAAGAAACTTACGAAATTATAAAAGGGCTGCAAAAATATTACGAAGAGCATCACGGCGTCAAATACTCGGACAATTCAATGAAAACGGCGGCCGAACTCGCCGGAAAATATATCAACGACCGGTTTTTGCCCGATAAGGCGATCGATGTGATCGACGAGGTCGGCGCCGGGATAAAGCTTCTGCCCGAAGAAAAACGTCCCGCGAAGATCTCGGTTCAGATGGTTGAAAATACCGTAGCGCGAATGGCCAAGATACCGCCCAAGACGGTCGTCGCGGATGAAAAGAACCGGTTAAAGACACTGGGCGATGATTTGAGGAAGGTCATTTTCGGCCAGGATAAGGCAATCGAAAAAGTTGTCAGCGCGATCCAGATTTCGCGGGCCGGACTGGGCCATGAGGAAAAACCGGTCGGCTCTTATCTGTTTTCGGGACCTACCGGGGTCGGCAAAACCGAGTTGTCAAAACAGTTGGCAGAGATTCTAGGTGTTGAGTTTCTGCGTTACGACATGAGTGAATACGCCGAATCACATACGGTTTCACGGCTGATCGGGGCACCCCCGGGATATGTCGGTTTCGATCAGGGCGGGCTGCTGACCGATGCGATAATGAAGCATCCCTATTCGGTTTTGGTTTTGGACGAAATCGAAAAAGCCCATCCCAATTTATTTAATCTGCTCCTTCAGGTAATGGATTCGGCGACACTGACCGACAATAACGGCAAGAAAGCGGATTTCCGAAATGTGATTTTGATTATGACGACGAACGCCGGTGCGAGGGAATTGTCTTCGGGCGGAATCGGATTTCAAAACGAAGCGGGTTCCAAGGGATCTGCAAAAGGCGCTATAGAACGGACGTTTTCTCCCGAATTCCTTAACCGGCTGGATGCGCGGGTGGCGTTTAGCCCGCTCGATCTGGACGTTATCAAATTGATCGTCGATAAATTTATCAAGGAACTAAACGCCCAATTGATGGAAAAGCGGGTGATCATCAAACTGGTTGATTCGGCAAAAGTCTGGCTGGCCAAAAACGGCTTTGACAACAAATACGGTGCCCGCCCGATGCAGCGTTTGATTCACCAGAAGATCAAACAGCCGCTCGCCCGGGAGATTTTATTTGGGAAATTAACCAAAGGCGGGAGCGTTTCGGTTTCGGAAAAGAAAGGCGAACTGGTTTTGAGTTTTTGACCGAGTTGCGAAATACGGGCTAAGGCCGAACTGCAGCAAGGACCAAACGATTGACTTATCGAAAATCTACTGGCATAAATGAATGTGACGAATTTATGAGATTGCCTTTGGACTTAATAATTATCAGCTGCAGCAGGGACTCTGTTTTCTAGCAGGAGCCGAAGGTCACACTTTGCAAAGTCCCAAGTCAAAGAAGGCTTGGGACTTTTTGATTTTTGCAATGAAGCGTTTACATTGATCATTGACCATTGACCATTTATCATTGGGTTTTTGCCGGTCGATGAATAGTCTGGATATCCGGAACGCAGGCCGAAACGCGACGGTCAGGGAACGTGCACGGGCGTGCAGCGTATTGCCAATTACCAACAACCCATTACCATTTACCTATTACCGATTACCATTTACCATTAACCAATTACCCATTACTTAAAACCGACAAATGTCCGAACCTTTAAACTTAAAGAAAACGATCAATCTCCCAAAAACAGCCTTTTCGCAAAAGGCGAATTTGGGCCAATCAGAACCCGCCCGTTTGAAAAAATGGGCCGGGATTGATCTTTACAACAAGATTCGTGCGAGCCGGAAAGGCGCCGAGAAGTTTATCCTCCACGACGGCCCGCCTTATGCTAACGACAATATCCATATCGGCACGGCACTCAATAAAATACTGAAGGATTTCGTCGTCAAATCGGCGACAATGCAAGGCTATGATTCGCCGTATGTTCCGGGATACGACTGCCACGGGCTTCCCATCGAAAAATATGTCGAAAAAGCGCTGGCGGAAAAAGGCAAGAACAAAAATGATCTTCCGGTCGGAACATTTCGGAGAATCTGCCGTGAACATGCCGCCAAGGCGCTAAAAGCACAGACCAACGATTTTCAACGACTCGGAGTACTGGGTGAATGGGATAATCCTTATCTGACGATGTCGAATGAATATGAATCGGAAACCGCCCGGCTTTTCGGCACATATTTGAGCCGCGGTTTCGTCTATAAGGGCCTTCGGCCGGTTTACTGGTGCGTACATGATCAGACAGCGCTGGCTGAAGCGGAGGTCGAGTACCGCGAGCATACCTCGCCATCGATATACGTAAAGTTCGCGCTTCTTTCCGACCCGGCAGAAATCGATCAATCGCTCGCCGGGAAAAAGGTCTTTGTCCTGATCTGGACTACGACCCCGTGGACGATTCCGTCGAATCTGGGTATCACCGTCCACCCGGAATTTGAGTATTCGGCAGTCGAATCAGGCGACGAAGTCTATATCCTGGCTTCCGAGTTGGTCGGGCATCTGTCCGAGGTCTGCGGTTTGAAAAAGGTAACAGAGATTTCGCGGTTTAAGGGCGAAAAACTTGACCGGCTCGAGGCGAAACACCCGTGGATCGACCGCATCTCGCTGTTGATGAACGGCGAACACGTAACGCTCGGCGAATCCGATGCCGAAACAGAGCTCGATGTTAAGGAAGCGAGCGGTAAATCGGCGAGCGCCGGAACCGGCTGTGTCCATACGGCACCCGGGCATGGCCATGACGACTTCGTTATCGGCAAACAGTACGGCCTGGAAATATACTGTCCGGTCAACAATGGAGGGATATTTCAGGACGATGTCGAACACTTTGCAGGCCAGCAGGTGTTTGATGCAAACAAAAACATCGTCGAGTTTTTGCGGGAATCGGGGATGCTTCTGTTTACCGAAGATTACCGGCACCGTTATCCGCATTGCTGGCGCTGTAAAAACCCGGTGATATTCCGGGCGACGCCGCAGTGGTTTATATCGATGGATGCCCTGGCGAAATCGGGAGAAGAATCTTCGCTTCGCCAAAAGGCACTGCGGGAAATCAAAGACGTTAAATGGCATCCGGCGTGGGGCGAAGGGCGGATGGAAAACATGCTCAAGGGACGGCCCGATTGGTGTATCTCACGTCAACGCTCGTGGGGCGTACCGGTTCCGGTCTTTTATTGTGCCGGCTGTGATGAAGCGGTCGCCGACGCCGAAACCATAAATTACGTGGCGGATGTATTTATGAAGGAGACATCCGATGCCTGGTACAACAAAGAAGCGGCCGAACTCCTCCCTCCGGGACAAAAGTGCGGCAAATGCGGAGATTCCGCGTTTCAGAAGGAAACGGATATTCTCGATGTCTGGTTTGATTCCGGATCGTCCTGTATAGCTGTATTGGGCACGCGAGACAATTTACGCTTTCCGGCCGAAGTCTATCTCGAGGGCGGCGATCAATATCGCGGCTGGTTTAACTCGGCGTTGATGTGCGGACTAGCGGCTCACGACCGCGCCCCGTATAAAACGGTTTTGACCCACGGCTGGGTAGTCGACGGAGACGGCAAGAAACAAAGCAAATCGATCGGCAACGTGACGGCGCCTGCAGAAATAATCGACCGGTCGGGTGCCGAAATACTCAGGCTTTGGGCGGCTGCGGTGGATTATACCGAGGACGTCCGTTGCTCGGATGAGATTCTCCAGCGGATCGTAGATGCTTACCGGAAGTTTAGAAACACCCTGCGGTATGCACTCGGGAACCTCGACGGGTTTGATCCGGAGGCCGATTCCGTGGAATACGCGGATTTGGAAGAAATTGACCGATGGGCGCTGACGAGTCTCGATGAGGCAACCGGAAAGATTTTAAACGGTTACCGGGATTTTGATTTCAAAATGGTTTTCCGGACGATCTATGACTTGGTGACCGTTACGCTG
>JBFGKW010000126.1:0-6234 GCA_041576495.1 Aridibacter sp.
CCAAGCCATTCCCGTCGCAACACCCGCGGGAAGTTCTTCCCTGGCCTGCTCGGGATAAAACTTCGGGCCGCCGAGATAATCTTTAACGTTGGCGGCGGCGACCTTTACTTTTTTCTTCTTACCCTGCGCCACATTGAGCGCAACTTTTCTCGCAATGTTGCCGATGGTCCGTTCAAGTTGGCGAACGCCCGCTTCGCGCGTATAGCGCGCCGTAAGAAGATTTATCGCATCGTCGGTAAATTTAATTTGCGTTGATTTGAGTCCGTTTTCTTCAACCTGCCGCGGAACCAAATATTGTTTTGCGATATTCAATTTTTCGATATCGCTGTATCCGACAAGCGAAATTATCTCCATACGGTCCCTCAACGGAGCCGGAATCGGCGAAAGATCATTTGCCGTCGCGATAAAAAAGATCTTCGATAAATCAAACGGCAGGTCAAGATAATGATCGCGAAACGTGTCATTCTGCTGAGGGTCAAGGATCTCCAGCAACGCTGAAGACGGGTCGCCGCGGTAGTCATTACCGAGCTTATCGATTTCATCAAGCATCAACACCGGATTGTTGACGCCGACCCGTCTCAAACCCTGAATAATCCTTCCCGGCATCGCCCCGATATATGTCCGGCGGTGGCCGCGAAGCTCGGCCTCATCCCGCATTCCCCCTAGCGAAAATCTCTCAAACTCGCGTCCGAGCGCACGCGCAATCGATCGCCCGAGAGACGTTTTTCCAACCCCCGGGGGGCCGACAAACAGCATAATCGGGCTCTTTGAATCGGGCCTCAGTTTTATGACGGCAAGGAATTCCAGGATTCGCTCCTTAACCTCTTCGAGGCCATAATGATCTTCATCCAGGATCTTTCTCGCTTCTTTAAGATCGAGCTTTTCTTCGCTCGATTTTTTCCAGGGCAATTCCAAAACATACTCAAGATACGTTCTGATGACATGAAAATCCGGTGCGGTCTGTGGCAGCTGCTCCATCCGGCGGAGTTCACGCTCGGCTTCTTTATGGACATGTTCCGGAAGATCAGCGGTTTCGAGCCGCTCACGAAGCTGATCGGCTTCGGCCTGCTCACCGGTTCCGCCCTCGCCGAGCTCTTTTTGAATCGCTTTCATCTGCTGGCGGAGGACGTAATCGCGTTGGGCCTTGTCCATTTCGCCCTGGGCTTCAGTCGCGATTTTTGTGCGGATGTTCATTATCTCGATTTCTTTCGCCAGCGCCGCGTGCGAAAGCGTGAGCAATTCATCGACCGTTTTTGCTTCAAGCATTTTCTGCTCATTAGTTCCGCCCAAATCAAGGACCGATCCCAGAAAATAAGACAATTGGACCGGATCGGCCTGCCCCATCACCGCCATCCGCACCTCGGGCGGAACATGGGGAAGCATCGCCAGGGCTTCCTGAACCAGGTTTTGAACGTTTCGCTTAAGCGCTTCAACCTCGTCGCTGTTTTCGACCTCTAAATCGGGAAGAATCTCGACCCGTGCCCGTAAGAACGGCTTCTCCTGCAGCCATTCGATGATTCGAAAGCGATCCGTCCCCTGGACGACCAGCTGGACGACATCCTCCGCCCGCATCATCCGCTTGACGTTAACGACGGTGCCGATCTCAAAAAGGTCCGATGGTTTGGCATCGTTTCCGTTTACCTCTTCGGTCTTGACCGTAACGCAGGCGATCAGTTTGTCTTCATTTGAGAGTGCTTCCTCTACTGCCTTAACCGACCGCTCTCTCCCAACGGCAAGCGGGACTACGGTCTGCGGAAAAAGAGTCGTGTTTTGAAGCGGCAGAATGGCGAGCTCGAGATGCTTCGGCAATTGGATCGTTTTCGCCTCCGACGCTGTAACTTGAGATTGTTCTTTATTTTCAGCCATAAGAAATTCAGCTCGTCGTTAAGTAGACCAATAGCAGTCCATCTTCGTAATTATGTTTCAGCGTTGCCTTTTCAATTGACCCGGGAAATTTGAGCGACTTTTCAAAATGACTATAGGTGATTTCCATCTGCTGATATGAAACCCCCGCCGCACAAGTCTTATCCTTGCGGCAGCCTGCGATGTAGAGCACGTTTCCCTGGACCTCAATGGCGATGTCTTCCGCGGATACGCCGGCCAATTCGACCTTTACCAGCCATCCGTCCGGAGTTTGATAAACATCGGCAGCCGGATACCATAAACGGCCGGAAGGCTTGGCTTCGCTGGAGGAGCCCAGAAACTGAAAATATCGGTCAATTGATTTAGCCATAAATTTGGTGATTGGTTGTCGGTTAATGGGTTATCAGTAATTGGTTACGGGTCGATGGTTCTTGGTTAATGGTTCTTGGTTAATGGTCTTTGGTTGTTGCTTATTGGTTAATGTTTTTTGGTTATCGGTTTTTAGTTCTTAAACCGATTACTTATTACTTATTACTTTACCCTTTACCCTTCACCCTTCACCCTTTACCCGTTACCCGTTACCTATTACAGGTTCCCTAGCTTTTGCTCCAAAATGCTTCGCCGCTTGAAATCTCCTCAAGGGTTTCCGCAATTTCGCGTTCGTCTTCCATTTCGAGAGCGATATCCGCCATCGAAACTATTCCCATCAAAGTCCCGTCATCATCGACGATCGGAACGCGACGGACCTGTTTATCGCCCATCGTTCGAATCGCTTCAAACGCAAAGTCATCCGGGTTTGCGGTAAATACTTCGGTCGTCATAATATCACCGACCCTTGTTTCCGTCACACTTTTGCCGTCAGCGACCGCGCGTATGACTATGTCGCGGTCCGTCACCAGCCCGACCAGTTTATTGGTGCCGGGTTCGACAACCGGCAGGATCCCGATATCCCCGGCCTTCAATAACCTGGCCACTTCTTGCAACGACATTTCCCGGGACACGGTAGAAGGGTCCTTGGTCATGATTTCGCGGCACTTGATCCGGGATGTTGCGGCCGTTTTTGATTCGCTCATTGTGTGATTTCCTAACTCGGTTCGTTTTATTTATTATAGACTCTTTGAGTTAGAATAATAAAGCAGGTTTTGACGGGGCCGCGCATTCGGGCCGATTTGCCGCAGACCGCTGTTGGAAGTGATCGACGACCGCAGGGTAAACAAAAAGATCGATTTTTTATTCGGATCGCCCGTTGTTCGACACCGGCCCCGAAACACAAGAATTGGAGACAGATATTATGGGAAAGGAGAACCGGCGCAAACCAAAGCGTCAGGGAAAAAAGGTCAAGGTCGGCCAAATGGACGCGGTGCCGGTCGGACGCGGTGCGACGGTTCAGCTAAAAGACGGCAGCGAGGTAGCGCTTTTTAATATCAACGGCCAGCTTCATGCTATCGAAAACCATTGCCCGCACAAGGGATTTCCGCTCGCGGATGCGCGAACGTACGGCGATATTGTCGAATGTGACCTTCACGGGTACCGTTTCGATGTCCGAACCGGCCGCTGTTTTACTAAACCGAGCTGCTCGATCGAAACATATGAAGTAGTGGTCGAAGACGGATGGATAAACATCATCGTCTAACCCACCGGTACCCGGGCACATACTCAGAAACTGACTCTCGCCTTTTGCCCGTCAACGACGAGATCTTTGGAACTCACCGAATTCAATCGCTGCCCACTGTATCTAACCTCGATTTCCCCGGTTGCATCAGAGCCTTCGTAATTCCTTACCCTTATTCGCAGAGTGTCATTATCGGCAAATACCAAATCGCCGCTGAATTTCTTTGAAGTACCGATCGGGTTCAACGATACTTCGGCACTCCCGTCAGTTTTGACGTTGACGCTGGCGCGAATCAGGAATTCGCTGCCCTGGCCCTCGATTTCAAGCGAGCCGGTTCCAAATTTAGAAATGCTGACACTTTTACCGGTTACGATTGCGGGTTCTTCTCCTATCAGCGCGGCGAGCATTATGACAATACTCGAACCCGGATTTCCTTCGGTCAGGACCGCATATTCGGCGTCCGAGCCAAACGAGCGTTTTCCTTCAATAAATATCTCCGCCTGAACGACGTATCGCCGGCGAGGGTTGATCAGATTCCGGTCATATTTCAAATCAAAGCGAAGCGGGACCTGTCTGCCATCGGGCCGGTGAATCTCTTCCGCGATCACGCGTTCGGCAACTCCGGCAGTGGAAACTTCGACCAGCTTTGCCCTGACTTCCGCGTCCCTCGGAAGATTAACCCGCTCACGATATGTGACGGTCAGATTTAGCGTTCCCTCGTTTCGGGTTTGACCGGCGCCGACCGGGTAAACGATGATCGAGCCCAAGGATCCGGCACCCGGAAGCATAATCCCCGGGTCGCTGCGATAAAGAACCCTTCCTGCGCTTGAGACATCCGCCTCGAGGGAATAATTATTTCGAAGATCCATATCACGGGGGTCGATCCGAAGTTCAAATTCAACCGGAAGCTGCCGGCCGGCAAGATCGATCCGCTGTTCGGTGATCAATCTCGGGGCAATATTTCGATTGGCTGCATCGACGATTCTCACGTTTAAAATGGAATTTCTAGGGAGCGAGGCGCTGCCGCTCATCGATACAGTCCCGCGAACGATATTCGAAACTGCGTGTTCAATACTCTGAGGCGCACAGCCCAAGAAAGTGTTTACGTCTTTTGCCTCAACCCGAACGCCGGTGATCTCATACGTCACCGCGCTCGTTTGGGACGGGCAGCACAGTCCGTCCGTCGACGTGTAACGTGCAAATTCCGCCGAAATACTCTTTGCGTCGATCAGTGTAGCTTCTGTCAACGCACCGTCCGTACGGGAATTCATTGCCTCCGGGGAAAGAGTACCCGCAAATCTGGCTCCCACAAAAATGAAGGTGTTGTACAGCATCGGCCGGCACATTCCGTCATAATCCGCGGTACCGTTTAGCAAGGTTACTGCCCCGTAAATCTGCGCCGCTCCAAATAGCGACCATCCGGCACGCGTTACGGCGCGGTCGGCGATGGTTTCAGGGCGTCTGACAGAATCCCGGCAGGCCGGGTTTGCCGGATTTATACGGGCTGTCCGCGGAGGAACGGGCACATTGGCCGAATTGTTCCAGGTGCGTAAAGGGCGGTCCAGCCACGAGGTCTGGCCGAAGGCTGCAAAAGCCGATAACAGGAGGACGAAAATCGATATAATATATTTTGTTTTCATAACATAATGACTCCAATCCAACGCTGGATTCGAAGAGATACCGCTAAATGGAGAGATGTCTCCATATTAATTCCTGGGATGCGCGGTAGCAAGCGTTGTTTTTCTACAAAATAAAAAAACTTCCGAAATCCACCGGAAGTTTTTTTATATCGTGAATTAAAAATGAAATTTATCCGCCGTCGTCCCCAATCGCCTCGACCGGGCACGACATCAGCGCTTCCTCGCAGAGCTCTTCCTCCTCAGGAGTTTCCGGCTGTTTATGGACAAAGGAATATCCGTTTTCGTCGTATCGCGTAAAGTTCGCCGGTGACGTGTCGCGGCAAACATCACAATCGATACATTGATCATCGACGTAATATTTTCCGCCAACATTTTCCGGCAGTTTGTCTTGAATTTCGGCCATGGGGAATTTCTTGGTAGTTGGGAATTGGTAATTAGTTGTTGGTCTTTTCTTATTATAGCTCTTTATGAAGCTTCACGGACCTTCCGAAGAAGGGCGACAAGTTGTCGCTTAACTCTGATAATTTTATCATTTATCCGCTCGTAATTGGAAGCGTTTAGATACCCCAAATCCCTTGACAAAAGAAATTGATAGTCCAATTCCGAGGCGGATCCCATTGCAATCTGCAAGAACTGTGCGTATTCCTTGTTGGTTCCGCGCCCGCATCCTTCGGCAATATTTGACGGGATCGAAACCACTGACCGACGAATCTGACCGGTCAATGAAAACAATTCTTCCTTCGGAAATCTGTTTGTAATTCTATAAATGTCGAGGGTTAAACGATGCGAATCTTCCCAGACTCTTAGCTGTCTAAAATCTCTCATGAGGATCTTCCTTCCGCAAAGTTGAGGTACGGATTCAATTTCGGTTCGATTTAACGGCTTACTCCAATTTTTCAATCAACAAATACTGCGTCTTACTAATTACCTATCACCTATTACCTATTCCAATTACTTATCACCTATCACCAATTACCGACAACCCGCTACCCTTTACGCGGCCCCGCCGCCTTCGCGTCGGTCATCTCAATCATCCGTTCGAGCGCAACCATCGACCAGCGCTTTATTTCGCCCTCGACCCTGATTTCGTTAACCACTTGACCGTTGACGAGATTATCC
>JBFGKW010000127.1:0-6119 GCA_041576495.1 Aridibacter sp.
CAAAGACACTAGCTTGTTGAATAAGCTGCTGATTGAGGATCGGGGCCTGACGCTAAAAGAGGCTTAATTTTGCTTCCAAATGTCAGCTTCCGCAAATCTCATCGATCGCTTCGGCATATTTTTCGTCGATCACACCCCGTTTAATTTTAAGGGTGGGCGTCATTTCACCTTTATCGATTGAAAACTCCCTCGGCAAAAGAAAAACCCGCTTAACCCGTTCGTAGTCATTAATCTCCCTCGTATACCGAATCGCATCGTTTTGGATACGTTTGACGATATATGGGTTAACACACAGTTCCTCGCGTGTGCCGTCGGCATCGATTCCCTCTTCTTCAATTGCCTGCCTCACGGATTCCCAGTCCGGAACGATCAATGCACCGACCTGTTTACGGCCGCTGCCAACGACCAGTGCCTGGCCGACCAGCGGACTCTGTTTGAGCAGGCTCTCGACTTGCTGCGGCGCGACATATTTGCCGTTAGATAGCTTAAAGAGATCTTTTTTGCGGTCGGTAATATAAAAGTGGCCGTCGTCATCCTGGTAGCCGATGTCACCGCTGTGATACCAGCCTTCGCCGTCGATCGCCTTGTCGGTTTCATCCGGCTTGTTGAAGTAGCTTTTCATAACCGTCGCGCCGCGGATCAGCAATTCGCCGTCGGATTCAGCTACCTTCATTTCAATTCCCTCAAACGGCACGCCGATCGAGCCGACCTTGTTATTATCGGGACGGTTGGCGCAGACAACGCAAGCCTCGGTCATACCGTAGCCCTGCAGGATCGGAATGCCGGCTGCCCAAAAAGCATATGAAAGCTTCTTTGAAAGCGGGGCGCCGCCGGAAACAAAAAATCTGATCGACCCGCCGACCCCTTCCCTCCATTTTGAGAAGACCAGCTTACTCGCCAAAGCGTGTTTTGCGGCAAGCGCCGGGGAGACCATTTTCCGGTTGTCTTTTTTCTCCCAATAAGCCTGGCCGACTGCGAGCGACCAGTCAAAAAGCTTTGTCTTGATTCCGCCGGCGCGTTTACCCTTCTTGACGATCTTATGGTAGACCTGTTCGAACAGACGGGGAACGGCCGTCATAATCGTCGGTTTGGTCTCAACCAAACAGGCGGCAAGCTTGTCGAATGAATCGCAGTAATTAATCGAAACCCCATTCGAACACAGCACGTAAAAAACCGTTCGTTCGAAGATATGTGAAAGCGGAAGCACCGAAAGCGAACGATCCGTAGACTTGATCGGCAGTCCGCGCGAAACCATAAGAACATCGGATGTGAAATTCCCGTGGCTGAGCATCACCCCCTTCGGTTCACCGGTCGTGCCCGAAGTGTAAATAATAGTCGCCAAATCGTCGGTCTTTATCTTCGAAAGTTCATTCTCAAAGGCATCCGGCTCGATTTGATCGATCTCTTTCCCACGCTTTTCGATCGCTGCCAAGGAAATTCCGCGGTTATCATTTTCCGGTACCGCATCTTCATCAAAAAAGATCAGCTTTTCGAGGCGTTCGACACTTTGAATCGCATCCGACGCATGCTGGAGGAGTTTTTTTCCGGAGATAAAAAGCATCTTGGAACCGGAATCTTCTAGGATGTATCGAATCTGCTCGACAGCCTGGGTGGTATAGATCGGCACATTGACCGCTCGGAGAGAAAGAATCGCCAGATCGGTCAAAGACCATTCGGGACGGTTTTCAGAAATGATCGCAACCCTGTCTCCCGCTTTGATTCCGAGATCAGACAATCCGAGGGCGATGTGTTTTATCTTTTCGATGACCGCTTCGCCAGAAAATGCTTCCCAGGCATCCTTAACCTTATGGCTCAGGGCGTCAACTTTCTTATTTCGGCGAAACGATTCGATGCAAAAATGGGGAATCGTTTGCGGAATACTTTCAAACCCGATTAAATTTTCAGCTACCATTCTTTATGTTTCGGCGAATTAAGAATTGCGAAACGCGTATCTCGCCCGGCATTTTTCCGTTTGATCATCATTGCAAAGATGAATGTTTATGTCCAATAGTTACGGTCAAGCGAACGGTAATTGATTGCCTCGCTGATATGCTCCGGACCGATATTCTCGCTGCCGCCAAGATCGGCAATGGTTCGGGAAACCTTGAGGATTCGGTCGTGCGCCCTTGCCGACAGCCCCTGTTTCAACATCGCCCGTTCAAGCAACGACTCGCTTTCACGATCCAGCCTACAAAAGGAGCGGATATGCCGCGGCTCCATAGCGGAATTTGAATACACGCCGCTTTTCGCAAAACGCTTCAGTTGGAACTGTCTCGCCCTGACGACGCGCTCCCGGATCGCGTCGGAACGATCGCCTTCGGGGACCCCCCGCCCGCGCAGCTCCTTGAAGTCGACTGCGGGAACATCAACGTGGATATCGATCCTGTCCATCAGCGGCCCGGAAATCTTTCCCACGTAACGCTGAATCTGGAACGGCGTGCATTTGCATTCGCGCGCGCTGCCATAATAACCGCACGGACATGGATTCATCGAAGCGACAAGTGTGAAGTTTGCCGGAAATGTGAGGCTCAGCGCCGCTCTTGAGATTGTCACATCCTTATCCTCGAGCGGCTGCCGCAAAACCTCGAGGGCGCCTCTTTCAAATTCGGGAAGCTCGTCCAGGAACAGGACCCCGTGATGGGCGAGGGAAACTTCACCCGGCCGCGGGATCGACCCTCCCCCTATCAGACCCGCTTGGGAAACGGTGTGATGTGTCGACTTAAACGGCCGTTTGGTGATCAAACCCGCTTCACCGGTCAGTCCGGCAACCGAATGGATCTTGGTTATTTCAAGTGATTCGTTAAATTCGAGCGGAGGCAAAATTGTGGAAAGCCGTTTGGCGAGCATGGTCTTACCCGATCCCGGCGGTCCGATCAACAGTATGTTGTGCCCGCCCGCGCTGGCCACCTCGAGCGCGCGTTTTGCAGTTTTCTGCCCGCGGACTTCGCTGAAATCCTCGCGGTATTCGTTTTTACATTTGGTCAATTCGGCAATGTCGACGCGGAGGGGCTCGATACCCGGAATCCTCGACCGAATCAAATCCTGACAAATCCCTGCCGCCTCCCTCAGATCTTTGACCGGATATACGTTGACACCCTGGACCACGGCGGCTTCCGGAGCGTTTTTTTCCGGTATCAGAATGCTCGTAATCCCTCTTTCCCGCGCCGACAATGCGATTGAGAGGGCTCCGCGGACGGGCCGCACCCGGCCATCCAGCGAAAGCTCGCCGATGCTGAGCATATCGGAAAGATTTTCGGCGGTGCCCAAATCTCCGTTTGCACCCAGGATTCCAAGAGCGATCGGCAGATCAAAGCTCGCACCTTCCTTCCGGACATCCGCGGGCGCAAGGTTGATCGTCGTCTTGTGACACGGGAAGAAATAAGAACTGTTTGTGATCGCGGCCCGGATTCGCTCGCGTGATTCACGTACCGCAGTATCGGGGAGACCGACGATAATCACCGGCGGCGTAATTTCGGATTCACCGGGGCTGGGTTGAAGATTGACTTCGATATCGACAATGAGGGCATCGATGCCGTAAACAGCGGCAGACTGTGTGAGGAACAACATAATTTTCAATTTAGTGAGGCTGAGTGTTGATTGATTCGGCAATCTTCAGTCAGAAACCGGACATAATGTCAGAAGTCGTTGATAAACCCGGACATTGAGGGTCAAGCTGATTTCAGCTGCTGTGCGAGGCAGTTACTTACTCGACCGTCAGGAAAAGTCCGAGAATGCTTGAGGCACAATATCGAACCAAAATCGATCGTCCGGTTATATTCTTTCCCCGACGTTCATTCACCGAATTTCGAAACAATTTTCGGATTCGGAGTCAGCGATGACGACCCGCCGGCTTTGCCATCGTATTCAAAGTGAGAAAGAAGGTATCTGATGCTTTCCAGCGTCGCAACCCTTTGGTTATTCGCC
This sequence comes from Aridibacter sp., assembly GCA_041576495.1. Taxonomy (GTDB): domain Bacteria; phylum Acidobacteriota; class Blastocatellia; order Pyrinomonadales; family Pyrinomonadaceae; genus Aridibacter. The sequence goes on from JBFGKW010000127.1 coordinate 3,925, forward strand.
TTAATGATAGTCCATGGGCCGCCCGCCGAATGAGTGACGTTGAACATCAACTCCCTGTAATGGGTAAATTCTTTCCAGCGTTTTTTTCCGCGGATGTCGATCTTCTTAAGGTTTCCCCTCTGCAGGGGGTTTTTCTCCTGTTTTTTCATTCTCCTTCGCAATTCTTTTTTTGAAACCGAAAGCCATAACTTAACAACGTGGATCCCGTCTTCAGAAAGCAGCGTTTCAAATTCCGGCACTTGCCGTAAAAACTGTCCGTACTGCTCGGCGGTGCAAATATCGTTGATGGGTTCAATAATCGCCCGGTCATACCAACTCCCATCAAGAAATACGATTTCGCCCTTCCGGGGGAGATGACTTGAGTATCGCTGAAAATACCATTCACCCTGCTCGGTTGTGGATTGCTTTGGCAAAGAAACCACACGATTCGTTCGCGGATCGAGGTGTTCAAGAAACTGGTGAATGATTCGCCGGTTGCTCAGTGCATCCAGCCCTTCAACCAGAACGACCACCCTTTGGCTGGTATCCTGTACCCATTTTTGCAACTTTAGGAGTTCGATCTGCAGTCTTTCAATCTCGCGGTTATATCTGCTGAATGAAACCTGACGTTTGAGCATTCTCGCTACGCTTTTTGTCGCCAGGTCCTTTTGCTTGAGCGTTTTCAAAAGTTTCTTTGGAGATTTGACGCCCCGCAGGTCTTCTTTTCTCAGCATTCGGGGGTCAACCACAGCTTCCGCATCAACTTCCGGTACAATTTCTTTATACCCTTCCTCGCCCTCGCGCAAAGCAGCAGGCCCATATTCCGCCGGCACTTGTCCCGGGTGGATCGCTCTAACCGAATCTTCGTCCCCGGAGGCGCTTTCATCGGGAGGAGACTGAACGGTCCAGTCCAGCGTTACGGGCTCAGATCCCATCGCTTCATTCTCGCGGAAAGCATCCGTTAATTGATCGCCATGCTTTTCATCCGGCTGAGATTCCTTGTAAACGAATTCGAGGGATACTGCTTGATCTTCATTTCCGGATTCGTCAGAACCGGAATCCGCGGAATCGAGATGTTCTTGATCCTCGGATTCGGTAAAACCCGAGTCCCGGAATCCTGCATATTCCGAATGCCCGGATTCGTCGAAGCCGGGATCCGGCGTTTCAGAATGTTCTTCATTTTGGGACTCGTTAACACCCGAATCCGTGGAATCTATTCGTTCTTCATTTTCTTCAGCAGCTTCCATTTCTTGCACTCCAAAATCAAAGACGGACCCATTTTGGCGCCGGCCGAATCCTTCGTTTGCAGGTGAATGTAAATCTGACTCCGGCGCGTCCGGGAAGGCCGGGTCGACCGATCGATCTTGATCGGTACCGTTTAAATCCGAATTAACATTTGAATCGATTTCAAATGATTCAACCAGACTTAGGAATTCACCGTATGGCTCGATAGCTTTTTCCGTTTGATCGACATCATCTCGGTTCGGTTGTTGCTCGTTTTCAATCCAATCTCCGGCGCCGGGAATCTCGGTATCCGGACGGGGAATTTCAGCATTCGGATTCGAATTGGCTTCAGGCCGCTCGAATCCGTTAGTCGTTTTGGGTTCCTGCTGAGAATCCGCTTCCGTTTCAGCCAAACGGTCTTCGCTCGACCCGTTATAGCTTCGGTCCATGTCATCCTCCTTCCGTTTACTGGTTTCGCGGCCGCTTGAATCCTCAATGTGGAGATAATGACCGTTTATATTTTTCCGGTTTACTGACGGTTCGTCCGGGTGATCCGATTTTCCGTTCGCGAGTTCCGAATGCACGATCGATACTCCGACAGACCCGAACTTGTCGCTCATTTTGCTCTTAGCTTCCGCAATCTTTTTTAGCAGTCTATTTATTCGAAATCCTTTCTCCAAGAATTTCAGATCTTCTACTCCAGATCCATTCTTTTCCATTTCCCTACTCCCAGTGTCAACGAGACACTCAACCGATGAGGGGGCGGCACGATAAACACATACTTAAGTCGCACAATTCTTATGCTTTACAGTAATAAAATGGATAATATGCCCATTATTATACAAAAACTGAAAATTGCCGAACCTTTTTTTGCCGATTCGCTAATCCAGCTCAACTCAGAAAATGACCGGTACATAAGAAAATAACGTGTAAGTATTGCATTGAATGCCTTTACGACCATTCTGCTGTACCCCTGGTGACAAAATATTTTC
>JBFGKW010000128.1:0-5990 GCA_041576495.1 Aridibacter sp.
ATATTTACGTTCGCGATCTAGACGGTCTTCAAAGTGTCTGCTCTTGTTTCTCAGGTTTACGATCGTAGCCCGGAGGTTGCGGTTGTATTGACCGTTATTTCCTCCGTAGCCTCCATATCCACCGCGCCGATCCCGGTTGCGGTTGTACCTGTCGTTACGATTCCGGTTATTCCTGCGGTCATTATAATTAAGGTTATAAGCGTCTGAAATCACACGAAGATCGTATTCAATATTGTCCCAGGCGGACTGAAGCGTGTAATTCCGTCCCAGGCGGGAATTTGAAAGCGCCCGGTCAAGCTGGGAACCATAATTAATCACCCGTTGGGCTTCGTCACGGCTCCGGTTAAAATCACGGCCCCGTTTGTACGCGCCGTCCAAATCGTCGGCTGCGTCCTTAAATTTGTGGGCAAGGTCATTTAGCCGGTCCTCACGGCGGGTGCCGTCGATCCGGCTTCGATCAAGCTCGCGGTCCAATATGCGCTCAAAATTCCGGCTCTTGTCGCGCAGATTTCGAATCGTCGAATCCAAATTTCTATTGTAGGTGGCATTTCCGTAGGAACCGTTCCCGTAGCGATCGTTGTTTCCGCGATTCCCGCGGCCGTCGCGCCATTGCGCGGACACAACTATCGATAAGCTCATCACCATTACCGCCATTGCAATGACGGAAAGTGCTCTTTTGTAGCGACTCATTTTATTCTCCTTAAAAACTAAACTCAATTTGCCGCCTGTATTCAAAACGGTATATTTGCGGCCCTTCGAACTCAATAATGCAAGGAGCGTGCCATGATCGTTTAAAACCCCGTAACCAAAATGATCACAAGGTTTAAGATTTGATGAGGATTCTAAAATACCGGTACCGGCAAACGATGTCGGTTACTTCTTGACGATTTCGTAAAGTGAAAAAAAGGACGGGCCCGGCCCGTCCTTTCGGTCACATTTTGAGATGTCTCATCTCATTTCGAGTTCAAAGGGCATCAGCATCATCGCATCGCCCTTTTTCATTCGGTCGAATAGGGCGGCGTACCGAAAGGCGCGTTTGATGCTTTCCGGAAGCGACTTGATGAGCTGCTGCTGTTGATCTGACTGGCTAAAGGTGCTGTCATCCGTTCCAAAGTAACTGCTAAACAGGGAACGGGGTTCGGGATAAGCAATCCGTCTGACATCCTTGTCGGCCGGGAGTTTTGCGAGCTTTTTGGCAATTTGAATTGCGGTTTCAAGGCCGCCGATCTCATCGATCAGCCCGTTTGCCTTGGCTTGTTTGCCCGTCCAGACATGCCCCTGACCCAGCGAATTCACCTTTTCGGCATCCATCTTCCGACCGGCCGCAACCTTAGGGACGAAATCGGTAAAGTAGATTTTATTGGCCTGGTCCTGCATCTTGGCCCGTTCTTCTTCATTCCATTTTTGATCTTCACGGAAAATACCGGCGTTCTTTCCGCGGGTAGTGACCTCATTTGAAACCCCGACCCATTCGTAAAAATCTTTGAGCACGGGCTTGCCCAAAAAGACGCCGATTGACCCGGTCAGGGTCGACGGTTCGGCGACGATCTTGTTCGCATTACAGGCAATATAGTATCCGCCCGACGCCGCGACGTCTGACATTGAAACGACGACCGGTTTTTTTGCTTTCGCCTTTTCGAGCGCGTGCCACATCAGGTCAGAGGCGAGTGCTGATCCGCCGGGGCTGTCAACCCGGAGGACGATTGCTTTTATAGATTCATCCTCGGCTGCATTATTTACCGCTCTGACGATAGTGTCCGAACCGAGGGTTTCTCCTCCAAATGGGCTGCTGCTGGAGGCGCCGATATTGATGGTCCCTGAAGCGTAAATGACAGCCATATTCTCGCCCTTATTAAGTCCAAGAGACTCTGATGGAACTTCGCTGTAATCCGTTCCGCTGATCCGCCTGAGTTTGTCATCGCCCTTATATCCCAAACGCTTTTTAACTTCGTCATATACTTGATCGCGGTACAAGGCGCCATCTGTTAACCCTAATTCCTTGGCCTGCGTGCCGTGGTAAGGGGCATTGTCGACTAACGCTTTTACGTCTTCTGCCGATTTCTTTCGCGAATCGGCAATCGCCGCGATGAACTGATCAAAATACTGGTCTAGAATCGAATTGAGGACTTCACGCTGACCTTCCGACATGTCTTTGCGTGTAAACCTGTCCGGCGCATTCTTATACTTGCCGATCTGGATAACGTCTGGCTCGATTCCCAGTTTATCGAGGGTTCCGCGGTAGAACATCGCATTTGCGGCAAATCCATTGATATAAATGTCGCCGGCCGGAGGGACGAATATCTTCTCGGCCGAAGAAGCGATGTAATAGTCTTGGTTCATTCCCAGTTCGATATAGGCATATACCGGTTTTCCGGATGCCCGGAGGTCTTTGACCGCCTCGCGGATTTCGTCAGCCTTTCCCCATCCGATTTGAGGAAAGGAAATATCGAGCAATACGGCACCGATGCGGGTGTCCGCCTTTGCCTTCCGGATTTGAGTGAGCAGGCTTGAAAATGACTGCGGCTGGTAAATTCCAAGGTATTTGGCCAACGGCTCCTGAGGCGCATAATCAGGCAGGGGACCCGAAATACGAAGCACCAGTAAGCTGTTTTCCGGAACCCGGGGTTTGCCCAGAGATTCCACCATCAGCGCGAGTCCGATGATCGAGACCAAAACCAGGGCCAGAAAAATCCCGCCGACCACAAGAAGCGTTTTTGTTGTTTTAGAAATCGCCATATATTTTTACCCAATCCCCGACCCTTTTAATTATGTTTACCTTCTGAATATCCAAATATCACCTCTATTACGCAGGCAATGCAAAAAAGTTTTCGCTTTCCGGGCGAGAGTCTGTTTCCCGCCAACTAAATCAGGTTAATGCTAAATGGGCTGCTGGACTATTTTTCCACCTCGCAAACTATCAAATTGACGATACCGAAGGCTTTTTTCCTGACCTCAATTATCTTCAACCCCGAATTTGCCGCCCCGGAAGCCGTATTTCGGTTAAAATGATCCTCGAAAACGGCGACGGTAAGAAAACTCAACGCGTCAAAAAAATATCCCGTTATCCCGGGCGGGCGGACGTGCTCCAGCAGTATTATCCGGCCTCTGTTTTTTACGACCCGCCGAAGTTCCGAAAAGGCTTTTGGGGGGTCGGCGATCGAACAGAATACGAGGGTCGCAATTGCCGCGTCAAATGAATCCCCTGAAAACGGGAGTATCTGGGCATCTGCGCGGACGACGTCTGAGGTGCCCGATTTTGAGCGCGCAATTTCGAGCATTTCTTGTGAAATCTCAACCGTCACCCCGGACCCGCTCGGAGGGTAGTGCGCAAAGTTAAGTCCGGTACCCGCCCCAAGCTCGACGAATAGGGCGTCGGCGGGTAGTTGAGCGAAGGATTCAGCGCGCCATTTGCGGAGAAACCAGCGTTCGAGCGGTGCCAGTGCCCGATCATAAATTCTTGAAAACCCTTCGTAAGACATCGGTTGGATTCTAACCCAAGGCTCCGGTAAGTTAAACATTTAAAGCTGTGCGGCGAACCGGGAATATGAATTCTGAACTTCTACGCCCGCCGGCCGCGGAAGTCGCTAAATGTTTTTTATAAAGTCTGATATATTAAAAGTTTATGGCGAAAAAAGGCTCGATATTGGTCTGCGATGACGAAGAGATAATGCGCGACGTCCTCGAGACGGTACTCTCCGGTGCCGGGTACAAGGTCGACCTGGCGAAAACCGGTGAGGAAGCGCTCGAACTCTATGCCGATGCAACCTATGACGTCGTACTGATGGATGTTTCGATGCCCGGAATGGGAGGTTTAACGGCGCTTGAAGAAATTATCAATATGGACGGCGAAGCCGTTGTTCTAATCGTTACGGCATTTGCGACGTTTGAGACGGCGATTTCCGCCTGGGAGAAAGGCGCGTCGGGCTGTATCCGGAAACCCTTTAAAAACGAACAAATCCTTGCGCTTACGGCGAAGGGAGTGAAAAAGCGGAAAAACGAGGAAGAACGCGTCGTGCTCAGGCAGGTATTGGCTCGATCGGTGGAACGGGGCTCGATCATCGGGCGTTCGGAGAAGATGGAAGAGGTATTCCGGCTGGTCGAACGGATCGCGCCGGCCCGTTCCACAGTGCTGATATCGGGAGAAAGCGGAACGGGAAAAGAGATAATTTCAAAAGCGATACATCAATCGAGTCCCCGGGCGGAAATGCCGTTTGTCGCCGTTAATTGTTCGAATATTCCGTCCGAACTCCTCGAGAGCGAACTATTCGGTCATACCAAGGGCGCCTTTACCGGTGCTGTTGCGGCGAAAAAGGGGCTTTTTGAAGTTGCCGACGGCGGTTCGATTTTTCTCGATGAAATCGGGGATTTGCGTCCGGAGACCCAGGTCAGGCTGCTGCGGGTTATTCAGGAAAGGGAATTCACGCCGCTTGGTGAAACAACTCCGGTCAGTGTCGATGTCAGGATTATTGCTGCCACCAATATCGATTTAAAAGAAGCGGTAAAAAACGGGATGTTTCGTGAAGATTTGTATTACCGCCTCTCGGTGGTACCGATGGAACTACCCGCACTCAGAGAACGCCCTGAAGACATACTTCCTTTGGCCCAACATTTTATCGAAAAATATAATCTGGAAAACGCGCGGAAGATCACGACCACGATTTCACCCGACGTGTTATCGCTTTTGGAGAGTTATTACTATCCCGGCAACGTGCGCGAACTCGAAAACATAATCGAGCGGGCGGTCGTCATTGCTCCGACTGACGAAATCACGATTGAATGCCTTAGGCCTGAAGTGTTGAATCCGGAACTTGCGCAAGAAATGATCTCTGAAAGCAGCGGCACGTCTTCAAATATCGATATTGCCCAGGGCGTGACCTTTTATGATGAAGTAAAGAAATTTGAGATCGATTTGATTCAACGTGCGCTCGAGCAAACCGGAGGACATCAATCACGCGCGGCACGCCTTTTGGGGTTAAATGCCACCACCCTCAATTCAAAAATAAAGAGCTACAATATCACTCCAAGATCATAGCCCGCTCACAAAAACAGGCCCGGTAATCCGCCGGACCCACACTAAAATATGCCGCCTGTTTATTCGGAAGAATCGACCCGGAATCCGGCATCATCGATTTCCTCGTTAAATGAAAACTTCTGCAGTACCAGCGACCAGTGGTCCATCGTGTTTCCGTTTCCGGTCTCGATCTCCAAATAAATGTCGTAGCTGTGAGGCAGCGTAAATCCGGATTCGTCCGCGAAATCGCCGAATTTTTCGACCATCGTATAGCGTGTTTCGCTTTGCCTGGCAGAATTGTCGATCCGGCTGGTCGCTACTCCCACATTATTCCCGGCTGCCCGGCCGAGCCCCGAAGTTATCACCCGCGTATACTCCGTTTTTATATGGCGAAAGGTCGCGGCATCAAAATACATCGAGACATCGAGATCCGAGCCCTTGCGAAGATTGTAGTCAAACTTGTGAAGGTCCATTTCACCGTCACGTGTACTTCCGGAATATTTGAGCTTTCCGGTTTTCTCGTCGTAATTTCTCAATTCCCAGGAAGCCGACAGCGCGCCGCCCATCAGTCCGCTCTTGAATGTCTTTTCGTTAACCTGCAAAAACCCGCCAAGTACTGTCCTGACGCCCGGCCTGGCGTAACCGACGGAAAAGTTTTCACCGTCGTATCCCATAGTTTCAAAAACATAATCCGGATGGCTGAACCTCATACCGATCATATTCTTGTTTCCTTCGGAGGCAAGCACGGCGACGCCGTCAGCAAGTCCCGCGCCGCGACCCTTGAATACCGCTTTCGTTGTGCCGACGATCAAAATCGATTTAAGAGCTTTCACCTCTTTGGTTGATCCGATTGACTTCAAATGATTTTCGATAAGTTCGCGGGGGGTGATTTTATCCGGTTTTATATCGGAAGAATTTGGCCCGGCAAAAAGACAAAGCGCAGATAACGTAAACAGACAAAGAATAGTGATAAGTCGAA
>JBFGKW010000129.1:0-5768 GCA_041576495.1 Aridibacter sp.
AATCATCCGACATCCAGATCGGACGGATCCCGTTGGTGCCTGAGAAATTGTTTCTGCGGCCGGCCAGAAAGGCAAAATGATCCCGGATAAACGAAACCAAAATGTTCCAGATGTCAGAAGCAAAATATACGAATACGGCAGCCAGAGTTCCTAACTGGAGTACCGCCATCGTTGCGGTTATTTGATTTGGGTCGCCATCATAGATATTGGTGTACCGGCTCGCAAACACAAGGTGTCCTGTCGAACTTATGGGAATAAACTCCGTTAAACCCTGGACGATGCCAAGGATTACTGCTTGTAACAGATTCATAAATTAGGTTGGCAAATCGGCAGAAGCTGAGAACTGACACCTTGAATTTTCTTATTTTTAGCGAGTTTCGTCAAAAGTCGATAATAAAGATTATTCGCGGTAATTTGCCCGGCCGGCGATCCGATCGTAAAGCCACGCCGGCAAAATTCGCCCTAAACGAGCAAGCGTTGCGAGCTGCCATGGGAACGCTGCGAATTTCTTCTTTTTTTCGATTGCGTTTAAGAAACGCGGCAGTGAATCGCCGAGTTCCATAATGAACGGCATTCTGTTTTCCCGGCCCGACGTAAGGGGCGTCTTTATAAAACCCGGCTGAATGATCGTCACATCGACACCCTTATGCTGAACGTCAAGCCGGACGCTTTCAAAAAAAGCTGTCATACCGGCTTTGCTCGCCGAATAGGCAGCGGATTTAGGAAGCCCCCGAAACCCGGCCAGGCTTGATATCGCAACCAACTGTCCGCTTCCCCGCTTTAGCATATCGGGCAACACCGCCGAAACGGAGTTGACCGCTCCGATTAGGTTAATATTGATCACTTTTGCCACGGCATCGGGTTCGAGCGTTCTTGTCTCCCGGTTGTTTCCTCCAATGCCGGCATTGGCAATCAGAACATCAATCCTCCCAAATTCCTCAGCCAGCTGACGTGCGGACGCAATCACCTGATCGGTGTCGGTGACATCACACTCAAATGATCTCGCAGTTCCGCCGGACTCATTAATGTCTTTCTGGATTTCCGTGAGATAATCTTTTCTTCGCGCAAGAAGGCCGATAATCCCGCCGTGCTTCGAGATTTCTACGGCCAGCGCTTCGCCGATGCCGCTTGAAGCACCCGTCAGGAGAATAACCTTATTTTTCCAAAAGCTCATAACGTAATGCGGAGGACGGTCTTAAATTTATATGGTGCGGGCCGGGTCTTCCCGCCTCCAATACGCCCGCGGTTCGCTTTCCACGTCGCAGCTCAACAGATCTCCTCAACATATCCCCGTAAAGCCTTAAGCGCATTCGGAAGTTCAACCTGGCGTATGAATACGTGATCCCTGGAAAAAGAGGAAAATGGAAGGATTGAAATCCGCGCTTCGGCAAAGATTCGCGCAATTTCGGCAATAAAACCGACGGCGTCGAAATCAAGTTCGACGTCAAAACTCAACAGTCGAAAATTTCGTTCGATCCTGGCTTTACTGACCTCATCCCTGATCAATTCAAAATCGGCTTGACCAAGAATCAGTGTCACTTCCCATTTGTCCTTGAAAATTAGGAATGGGGTCATCATTCGAGGCGAAAGCTCCGGATTTTTAAGGAGCCGTTCCCAGTCTTCTTTTCCGAGCGAAACTATGCTGAATGTTTCCGGAGAAACATCGATTCGAGCTTTCGCGAGCAGCGTTAACGGATCCATCAAATTCTAAGTCGCAGCTGCCGGAGCCGCCCGGCGCTATACTTCGACAATCGTCGGAACAACCAGCGGCTTTGTTCCGGTCTCCTTCTTGATAAACCGCTTCAGATGAATGCGGAGATTTTCGGCCAGCAGTATTTTATCCGCCAGGTCTCGCCGGCCCATTCCGTCAAGTACATTGGAAATCGAATCACGCGCGCTTTGAAGGGTTCCATTTAAGGCATCGATGCCGGCAACTCCCTGAATTTCAATCCGCGGCTCCGAAACGAGCCTCCCGGTATCCTTATCGAGCGTAATTACCAGCGAAACGATGCCGCCAAACGCGAGTTTCTTTCGTTCACGGACCGTTTCCTGCGTGATTTCGCCCATCGCCAGTCCGTCAATGAATGTCTTACCGACTTCTTTGCGATCCAGAATCCGCGCTGCGTTTTGTTCGAGTTCAAGAATATCTCCGTTTTCGATCAAAATTACATTTTCATCCGAATAACCGAGATGATTCTTGACGAACTCCTTATGTCGAAAGAGCATCCTGTATTCGCCGTGAATCGGAACCACAAATTTGGGCCTTGCGGTTTCCACCATTATCCGTATATCTTCCTGCGACGCATGGCCCGAAACGTGAATCAGCCGTCTCTTTTCTTCGATGATATTTCCACCGCGACGATAAATCGCCCCGATCATTTTTGAAATGCGTTTTTCATTCCCCGGAATTATGCGTGCCGACAAAACGACGGTATCGCCTTCCTGGATCGAAAGGCCCTTATAACTTTGGGTCGAAAGATTCCACATCACCGCCCGCTGTTCTCCTTGTGAGCCGGTAACCAGATAAACTATTTCATCATCGGGAATCCGCCTGGAATCGTTTAGTCCGATCCGCGTTCCATCCGGGATATTTAAAAGATTTAGTCTTTCACCCGTTTCAACATTCCCTTTCATCGAACGTCCGAGCACACACACCTTTTTCCCCGCTTCAGCGGCCAGGTCAAAGACGATCTGGAGACGGTGAAAAGAGGAAGAAAACGTCGTCACGAATGTTCGTCCATTCGTCGATTGAAATATCTCTTCAAGCGCCGGGATCACGTCCTGTTCGGAGGGTGTCCTTCCGGGCACAGTGGCGTTGGTCGAATCGCCTAACAGCGCCAGCACGCCGTCGTCTCCGATCCTGCTTAATGCTTCTAAATCATAAGGTTTCCCGATTATGGGAGTTTCATCTATCTTGTAATCGCCGGTGTGGATCACCGTTCCGACCGGAGTCTTGATCGCAAGCGAAAAGCAATCGACAAGGGAATGGGACGCGTGTATGAATTCGACGTCAAAACTGCCAACCGAAACCACATCACGGGCTTCAACACGGTGCATCAGAATATCGTCCAGCATCTCGTGTTCCTTTAATTTTTCCTCGACGAACGACAGCGTCAGCATCGACCCGTAAACCGGCAAGTTAAACCTTTTCAATAAATAAGGCGTGGAACCGATATGATCCTCATGGCCGTGCGTTAAAAAGAGTGCCGTCATATCGTCACGGTACTCTTCCAGAAAATCAAAATTCGGAACCGAAATATCTACGCCAAACGGGGTTTCCTCTGGAAATCCCATTCCGGCATCGACGATGATCATTTCGTCGCGATAACGGATCCCCATGCAGTTCATGCCGAACTCACCGATTCCGCCAAGCGGTATTATTTCAAGTTTTTTCACAATATAGAATTTAAGAAAGGGCCAGAGTAATTAATAAGTCTAACATACAACAGGCATTGCAGGTGACCCTTCGGAGGCCGTTACGCAGTTCTCTGAACGCAGCTAAAATTCCGACTATTCAGCCGTCCTCCGCGTCAAACAACATAGAAAATAAGATAAACCGCTGATACCGAAACTCGAATGAAACCTGTAACGACCTTTTTTTGCATCTTGTTAACCTTTTATTCGCTGGCCGTCTACGGGCAGGATACGGAAGAGATCATCAAGATAGAAACCACCCTGGTCAGCGTGCCGGTCATCGTCAGCGACCGAAACGGACGATATATTCCAAATCTGGCAGCGGATAATTTTTCGGTTTTTCAAGATGGAAAGAAGCAGAAAATAAGTTTCTTCGCAAGCACCGAAGATCCGCTCAATGTAGCCGTACTTCTCGATACAAGCCTAAGCACCCGAGAGGTAATCAGTGATATAAAACGTGCTGCCGTTGAATTCGTTTACCAACTGTCACCGCTCGACCGGGCTTCAATCATCACCTTTGATTCAGAGGTTAATGTCATTCATCGCCTGACGTCCAACCGAATCGAACTCGAGCGTGCGATCAGAAGCGTTGATATCGGATACTACCCCGGCACGGTAATGCGTGATGCGGTACTTGAGGCGGCTCAGAATGCACTGCTTGAATCCAATGGACGAAAAGCGATCATCATCCTCACTGACGGCAAGGATTTCGGAAGTTATGAATCACCTGCCGGCTTGTTAAATACTCTTGAGGAATCCGATGTCCTGATTTATTCGATTTTTTATAAAACGGAGATGGAAAACCTTAACCGTCCACGAAACCGCCGTGTCCGGCGAAATTTCCCCGGGCGCAACCAGCGGCGCGACCGGATGAGAGACAGACAAGAGAGAATGAACAAAGAGGCGGAACAATTCCTCAAACAAATGTCCACGCTTACTGCAGGACGATTTTATAAGAACAAGATATCCGATCTCAGAAAAACATTCGTTACGATCACAAGCGAGCTGAGAAATCAATATCGGCTCGGTTACTATCCCGATACGACCTCGATTTCGGGTTCCGTACACCGAATTAAAGTGAAGGTCGACAGGGAAAAAATCGCCGTCCGCGCAAGATCGACCTATCGAACAAAATAGCCTAAGCGTCAAAATATTAAACTACGCAATTTTGATCGGGTATTCGTCAACACTCACTTCCGTCAGCCAAAAGGTCGACGAGCGCCAACCACTCCTTTCCTGAAACGGTTTCGGCCCGGGATTTCGGATCAATTCCCGCTTTTGCAAGAACGCCCGATACGCCGCCATTATTTTGAATTAAATCGAACAGCAGATTTTCCGCCCTTTTTAGGTTATTGGCAATCGTCTTTCGTTTTTCGCGGAATGCAAGGCTGACGAGTTTACGGAATAGATCGTCACGGCTTTTTCTTATCCGAGCCTCCCGTTTTGGGGTCAGCCGCAATACTGCGCTGGTTACCTTTGGAACCGGCCGAAACGCCGTCTGCGGCACTTCAAATAAGACTTCCGAATCAAAATAGGCTTCGATTAACACCGTCAGAAAACCGCGATCACGGTTTCCCGGTTTTGCCGAAATCCTTTCGACAACCTCCTTTTGAAGCATCACAACCAAATCCGAAAACGAAAAGCGGTATTGAATGAGATGCTGGAGAATTGCGGTCGAAATATAATACGGAAGATTTGCCGCAAGCTTAGTCTTTGACGGGAGCGACTGGAGATTCAACAGCATTTCAAAGTCTACTTCCAGCGCGTCTTTCTGAATCAAAACGAAGTTATCCGCGTCAGAAAATTTTTCTCTTAGGATGCTGATCAGGTTGGGGTCTATCTCAATTGCAATGACCTTTCCCGAACGCTTTATCAACGGTTCCGTCAGCGCACCGCGCCCCGGCCCGATTTCAAGAACCGTGTCATCCGGCTGAGGGTTCAGGCATCGAACGATTTGATCAATATAGCGGGGTTCGGTGAGAAAATTCTGGCCCAGAGACTTCCTGGCGTATCCGGTCTTTTTTTTTCTGGATTTCCGTTCTTTCATCACCTTTCATTTTGGATATCCAGTATACTCCGTGTCGGCCCCATGACGCTTTATGTCCAGATCTTTTAGCCGCATCGCACCCGACAATACCTTTGATCCCTGTCCCGCAATCGCAGTCGGGGCATTCTTGCCGCCGATCACCAGCGGGGCGATCAAAAAAGATATTTTATCTATAAGTTCTGCGTCATTAAACGAACCTGCGACTTCTGCGCCGCCCTCAACCAAGACACTTGTCAACTCCCGTTTCGAAAGTTCCTGCAGCATGCCTTGAAGATTCCGGCCGCCTTCGGCCACCCGAACTATTTCG
>JBFGKW010000130.1:0-5602 GCA_041576495.1 Aridibacter sp.
AAAGTAGAAAGTAAAAAGTAAAAAGTAGAAAGTAAAAAGTAGAAAGTAGAAAGTAAAAAGTAAAAAGTAGAAAGAAAATATAGAGCGTGAAGCGTGGAGCGTGAATCGTGGGGCGTGAATCGTGCAGCGTAAAGCGTGGAGCGTAAAGCGTGGAGCGTGAATCGTGCAGCGTTAACCCGCAACCCCTCACCTGGCGTAAAAGCCGGTCTTTGTTTTTACGATCAGATCTGGACGTCCTTTGACTTTGACCGAGATTTCTCGCCAGGATCGGTCCCCATCAGAGACGCTGGGCTCATAACCCAGGCTGTAAACCTCACTCAGGTCATTGATGATCTTTTGGTAGATTCCGCTGAGGTCGCCAATTTGCCCCGCCCTGTAATACTGGCCGCCCGATTCTTCGGAAAGCATTTTTAGGCTGATCCGCGCCTGCCGGTAGGACTTGGCGTTTGAATAAACTCCGGACTGCATTTTTTCGGTATCGAGGAAAATAGCAAAAAGCGTTGCATCATTCCGGCGTGTGGTTTCAAGCAGCTCGGTAAAGGTTATCTTCGAAGGCATTAATCCGAGCAGGTAACTCCCCGCGCCTTGACGGCGTGAACGCTGGACGAGTGTATTGTCAACGCCGTCCGTCATAAAGACGACGGCAGTTCTTCGGCCCGCTTCCGGTTCCCTTATGATTTTTTCATATGTGAAATTGAGCGCGTCCCAAACTCTCGACCCGCCGTAATCGTCCAGCTCCCTGAGTTTGGAAAAGAGCATTTGCTTATTGCCGGAAAAACCGGAAATGATCTTCGGGCGGTCGGCAAACGAAACCAGCGCAATTCGATCGACCGGTCGGGATAATGCGATAAAACGCCTTGCCGATTCGGCTATCAATCCCTGCATGCGCGTAGTCGAACCGGAGAGATCCAGCAGCAGGACAAGATCAAACGGCGTATCAGCCGAAGAGAAAAACGAAATGTCCTGCTCCAATCCGTTTTCATAAACGATAAAATCGCCTTTTTTCAACCCGAGCCCCCGCGTGCCCGTAAGATCCTGATTTAGTACCCGGAGGTTGAGATTCACGAGCCGGCTGTCGATACTCAATATTTCATCTTCCTCATCCGCTATCCCGGTAATGGAGCTGTCGCTGATTGTCGCGGCCGGTAAGTCTTTCCTGCCAATTTCCGGCCGCGACTGCATTTTGACGATGATCGTCCGGTACTGAATCTCGATCAGCTTAATAAATTCAGCGATCGGCGCGAGTTCGTACAGTTTGCGCCGTTTATCGACGTTCACCTCGTTTTCAATCGGGTATAAATAGCCGATTTCGTCTTTGATCTTTATCTGTGTGCCGAAAATCTGCTTCCCGTGTGAATCGATCCTGAGTTTGTCGATCAGCGCGGCAAAGTTTCCTTTCGGGATCAGCCCTCGTTGGGAGGCGGCGGCCAGAACAGGAAATATTTCTCGCTGAAGGTCAGTCCCTTCGCTGTTTCTAATCAGATAGAATGCGGCTTCGAGCCCGTCTTTTCCGACCGTCTTTTTCCTCGGCCAGCCGTTCTGCCTGATCATTCCGCACAACCGAATTAGATTATTCCGCGCCCTGTTTTTGTAATCTTCAATCACACCGCCCGCATTTCGTGAATTTAGAATGATTTTCTCATTCAAATCGATCTGCGCCCGCTCCATTTTAAGCAATTCGCGTTTTAGTTTTCTGTTTTTGTTGAGTTTGCCCGGATCATCCATCAACCGGATGACGCGATCCGCTTCGGGCTTTGTCAGGCAACGGTTTTGGGCAGGGGAATCGGCAGGGTAAATATCAAACCACGGCAAGGCGATCAACATCGCCAGCAGACTTATCCTCGATTTAGCGGTCAAACCCATTTTGAATATATTTTAGCAGGGGAAACGAAGTTTTGAACATCAATAACGTTGTTGGGGTTAAGCAGGGAATCGATTCGGGTCCCGAGGGAAGGCGGCAATCCATCGTTTATCAGGGCTCTTTATCTTCATAATCTCCGATCTGTTTTAGAATTTTTCCGATCAGTCCGGTCCAGCCGGTCTGGTGGCTGGCGCCGAGGCCGGTGCCGTTGTCACCGTGGAAGTATTCGTAAAACAAAGGAAGATCCCGAAAATGTTCATCGGTTTGGAACTTTTCGTTGCCGCCGAAAACCGCCCTTCTTCCTTCATCATCCCGCAAAAAGATACTTGAAAGCCGCTTCTCTATTTCCTGCGACACCTCCCAAAGAGAAAGCATCCGTTCGGAACCGGTGGGAAACTCGACCTTAAAATCGTCGCCGTAAAAATGATCGAATTTTTGTAGAGATTCGATCAACAGATAGTTCATCGGAAACCAGATCGGACCGCGCCAGTTTGAGTTGCCGCCAAACATACCGCTTCTTGATTCACCCGGTTCGTATGTCACCTTGTATTCGGTTCCCCGGACTTCAAGAAAATAAGGATTCGCCCTATGGACGCGTGAAAGCGCACGGATTCCGTATTCCGAAAGAAATTCGTTTTCCGAAAGCATGACCCGCAAAACTCTCTTCAGCCTTTCTTCATTGACCAGGGAAAGAAGACGGCGGCGTTCGTTTCCTTCCTTTTGCAAACAAGCGATATTGTCGGTCAAATCCGAACGGTTTTTCAAAAACCATATGGTCCTGCGTTTGAATTCCGGCAGTTTGTCGAGCGAAATTTCTTCCAGCGTTTCGACCGCGAAAAGCGGGATCAAACCGACCATCGACCGCACTTTTATCGGCAGATTATAATCGCCGGGAAGATGGAGCACGTCATAGTAAAAACCGTCGCGTTCGCTCCAAAGTTCCGTGTCTTCGTGGCCGACGTTGTTCATCGCATCGGAGATGTAAACAAAGTGTTCGAAAAACTTAGTCGCCACGTCTTCGTAGACCTTGTCCTCCACGGCAAGCTCGAGCGCAATCGCGAGCATGTTCAGGCAATACATCGCCATCCACGACGTCCCGTCCGATTGTTCGAGATGCCCGCCGGTCGGCAGGTCGTCGTTTCGGTCGAATACCCCGATATTGTCGAGCCCTAAAAAACCGCCCTCAAACACGTTATTTCCCTCTTCGTCCTTGCGGTTTACCCACCACGTAAAATTGAGCAGCAGTTTGTGAAAAACCTTTTCCAGAAAATCGCGGTCACGATTGCCGTTTGATTTGGCCTCGATTTGATAAACGCGCAGCGCCGCCCAGGCGTGCACCGGCGGATTGACATCGTCAAAAGCCCATTCGTAAGCGGGGATCTGCCCGTTGGGGTGCATGTACCATTCCCGCAACAGAAGCAACAGCTGCCGCTTGGCAAACGCCGGATCAACCAATGCCAGCGGTATCGCGTGAAATGCAAGATCCCAAGCCGCGTACCACGGATATTCCCATTTATCGGGCATTGAAATGATCTCGTCGTTGTGAAGATGGCTCCAATGGGCATTTCGCCGGTTTTGGCGCTCTGCGGGCGGCGGGGGAAACGCCGGGTCTCCCTCAAGCCATTCTTTGACGGCGTAGTGATAAAATTGTTTTGACCAGAGCATTCCGGAAAGGGACTGACGCATCACGTTTTTGGCGTCATCACTCAAATTCGATGGAATCACGTCAGCATAAAACTGATCCGCTTCGCTAATTCGGTTTTTAAGTACGTTCTCGCAGTCATTTACAAATTTTTCGCGGTTCGGAAAAAAATGCCTGACCGCCGATTTCTGGCCGCTGAGTCTAAGATAGACGGTTTCTTTGCCATTGGCCGGCAAATCAAGGATGTAATGAGCCGCCGCTTTGGTGCCTTTTTTCGCCGGGTTTACGGCATCTTTGTTTCCTCCAATTAAATATTCGCCGAATCCGTCTTTGGCACAGGCCGACGCATTCTTGCCTCCATAGAGTTTTTCGTAATTCGTTTCATTTTCCGTGAAAATTTGCTCCGACGGGTTTTCCGATAAAAGCCAGTAAATACCGGCGTTTTTCTCTCTTATTTGAATCGCCGAAAGACCCGCTCCGTCGATATCCGCTTCTTCGATTGCGGGTTTTTCGGAATCCGGAATCCACGACCACGTGTTTCGAAGCCAGACGGTCGGTAGAAGATGAAGCGGTGCAGGTTTATCAGAGCGGTTGAACGCCGTGATTCTAATACAGATATCGTCAAAATCTTCCTTGGCGTACTCGACATAAATATCAAAATACCGGTCTTCGTTAAAAATTCCGGTTTCAATCAATTCGAATTCGGATGCCTGTTTTCCGCGGTTACGGCTTTCTTCTTTTAGTTTTTGGTAAGGAAATTCCGCCTGGGGATATTTATAAAGATATTTCATGTAGGAGTGGGTCGGCGTGGAATCGAGGTGATAATAATACTCCTTTACATCTTCCCCGTGGTTTCCTTCCGGACCCGACAGGCCGAACAGCCTTTCCTTGAGAATGCTGTCATACCCGTTCCAGAACGCAACGCCGAAACAAATCCTCTGCGAACGGTCGCAGATTCCGGCGATCCCGTCTTCGTTCCAGCGGTAAGCCCTGAGGTGAGAGTGTTCAAACGGGAAATAATCCCAGGCCGACCCGTCCGCCGAATAATCTTCGCGAACTGTTCCCCAGGCCCGTTCGCTGACATAACAACCCCAGAGCTTCCAGTCTCGCTTACGCGTGTTTGCCAGCTCCAGACGTTTTGCTTCCGGTTTCAATCCCATTGCTTTTATGATTTTGGTTTCATTATGCCAATCTCACCCAACTCACTCAACTCTCTCCAAGATAATAAACACCGAGAGGGCCATCAGCAGATAAAAGACCATTGCGACCTCGGCATCTCCGAGATTATAATGGACCAAACCGCTGGTAAAGAACCCGATCGCCCCTCCGAGACTCCCCAAAACTATACCCCGGTCTTTCCAATCCCGAAACGGGTTTGCCCTGAGAGCCTTAAAAAGCTTTAGCACATAGGCCCAAAATACCCATAGCCAAAATATCAGTGCCGGAAACCCGCGTTCGACCAAAAGCTGCAGCGGCGTCGAGTGATAGTGGCCCATCGGAAGGCGGCCGTCGTCAAATAAATGCCATTCAGCGGCATATCGCTTGATCGAATCCATTCCGACACCGACCAGAAAATGTCTTGCATTCTTGGTCCAAAGTTCAAATCCTTCGCGGTAAACGGTCAGGCGCCAGGTGGTCGAAGCGTCAGACAAATCGAAGAACCCGGTTTCGCGCGACTGCTGAAGATATAAAGCGCCGATAATAATAACCGGGATCAATAAGGCGACCAGCAAAAGCAAAACCTTGCGGCCGGTTCCGATCGACACGATCAAAAACGCTGACACCAGGAACGCGCCTTGAGGGGCCCGGGTCGCGGTCAGCAGCAATGCCAGCGACATCAGCAAAACCGAAATAAAGAGGGCGATCGAGACGGGCGAAATGCTGAACCCTCTTAACAAGCCAACCGCCTTGTTTTGATCGCCGTCGCCGTTATTCTTTCGGTGTTTGCCTGCAGCGATTCCAAGACTGGCGATAAACAGGCCGAGCGTCAGCGATGCGACGAGCTGAACCACCTCCGCGTAGGTGACATAGTGGCCGAAGAATCCCGTCGACCGCCAATTCCTGCTTTTTTTCCAGTTTCCCACCCCGAGCCTTTCGAG
>JBFGKW010000131.1:0-5537 GCA_041576495.1 Aridibacter sp.
TGGGAGCCTCAGGTGTTAAAAGGCCAACCACCCCCCGCCCAAAGCGGCGGACCCCTCCTTCGGAAGGAGGGGAGCCTGAAAGGATTTACGAATTTTTTTAGAATGGGTGCCACTTCGGAGAGTTGGTAAACAAACAACAAAAAAAGGGCACTGACCTTGGTCAGTGCCCTTAAGGTTTGCACAGTTGATCTACTAGAATTCAAACCGCGCTGCGAATTGCATTTGTCGAGCGGCTCCGGCCGATGTAATCTGGCCGAATGTCGAACTGTTGATATTCGCAAATTGGGTGTTGTTAAAGAAGTTTACATTGTTAAGCAAATTGTAAGCTTCCATCCGCACCTGGAATCTCATCGTTTCCGAAAACCGGAAGTTTTTGAGCAGGGTTGTGTTAACGTTGAACGAATTTGGACCGCTAACGATCGTTCGGCCCAGACTACCCGTTTCACCCGGTCCCACATTAAAGAACACTTGTCCCGGAAATGCGGTATTCGAGTTCGACGGGTGAATATAGCCATTGGAACCCAGGCCGTTTGCCGGATTGATAACCGAAGGATTGAGCCAATAGATCTTACCGTTGGCTTCAAAGATCCCGATCAGGTTCTTTATTTCGGCATTGGTCAGGGTGCTGTTCGGTGTTTGTCGTCCCGAACGGGCGGCCCGGTTCAGTGTTCCGCGGCTGTCGATAAATGTGATCGGCGAGCCGGTAGACCACTGAACGATTCCGGAAAGCTCCCAGCCTCCCAACACCGTGTCAAGTATGCCGCCCTTATCCATAAACATCTTGCCCTTTCCAAACGGCAGCTGATAGATACCGTTAAAGTTAAAGACATGATTCTGGTCAAAATCAGCCCGCTGGCGGTCAAGCTCACGGTTATTATTTTGCAGATAAGGCTCGAAAAGCGCCTGGGAAGTTCCGACCGTATCGGTCAGGTTTTTTGAGAACGTATAGTTTGCCTGAAAGTACAATCCATCCGAAAAGCGGCGTCTCATTTCCACCTGCAGCGAGTTGTACTCGTACGAACCTGCATTGGTGAATAATTCGATCTGGCCGATATTCGGATTCGGATAGAAATTGACAAACGGAACGAGTCCCGGACTTGCCAGCGTCGGGTGATTGTTTCTGCCCGTCGTTACAAAACGGTGGGCAAGGTCAGCGGCGATACCGTTACGCAGATCCGAAATAAATTGGGCTGACGTAACACCCGTTCCGACGGCAAGCCTTCCGGCCGAGCCGGTTCCGCCGTTCTGGAAAATGGTCAATGGTACGCAGCCCGGTGTAATCCCGGAACAAAACGGCGTTTGAAGTGCTGTGGCAGTTGGGTTTGCCGCAATCGACAACGCCAGATTGGCCTGCGCCCGCCGGAAATCGGCCAAGAATCCATTGCTGACTATGTCGATTTCATTGAGATCGATACCCCGCGTCAGATTCTTGCTGCGGCTTCCGACATAACGGACTTCAATCGCCGTATTGCCGAAGAATTCCCGCTGAATGCCGAAGCTGTACTGCTCGACCTTCGGAATTTGCAGCTTCGGATCAACCGCGTTGGCATTTGCAAAGAAACTCTGCGCGGATGTGTTGTTTTGCAGGAACGATCGCGGCGGACTAACGAATGCCGGCGGAAGGATTCCCGTCAGGGTACCGCTCAAACGATCGTTCAACGCCGTGGTGCCGATCGGCCCGATCGCCAAATTTGCCGTACGGGCGAGTCCGATATTTCCGTTGACGGTGCCGTTCAGCGAAGTAACGATCGAATCATTACCGTAGATGTGGCTGTAGCCGCCCCGGATGACGGATTTGCCTTCCGCGCCGAACAGGAATTTTCCGATGCCGGATTGGAAGCTCGGCGTATAGGCCGCGCCGACGTTCGGAGCAAAGTTATTGTAATCGGTCTTGTAATAAAGAAACTCCTTACCCGCGTTTTTGCCAAGAATGTCGAACGTTCCGTTTCCGGCGAGCAATGAAGCGGCAGGATTATCGAGGTCGGCAATCACCGGTTCGAGTGCGAGCCCGTTATTCAGCTTCATCGCCGGATAAAGTTCATATCGCAGTCCGAGAGTCAAGGTCAGCCCGCGGGCCGCCAGCCACTTATCTGAGATATAAAGCGAGTTGTTGGAATTTCGGAATGGCGACAGGTTTCTCACCGGCGCATATCCCGATGTCGGGCTTGTCGTATTGAATCCACGTGTCGCGCTGCTGATCAACCCGGCGTGCATCGCCAATAAACCATTTGCATTTGCGAGCTGAGTCGTACTGATCAGGCTTCCCGATCCGCCCTGATTGGGGAAATGGGTCGTTTGAAGCGTCGTCGTGGTTGCGGCCGTGACATTGGTCGCACCGATAATGTAATTCGGAACGATTAATACATCGTTATACGAATTAATCTTGTACTTCTGGAGCTGGCCGCCGAATTTTATCGAGTGGTTGCCGATTACCGTGTTGACACTGTCCGACAGGGTATACAGTTTATTGTTTCGGCCCTGATCCATAAAGATGTTGTCCGGCTGACTGATCAAACCGGCCAAAGTGCCGCTCGTCGTACCAGACGGCCCGATAAAGAAATCGGGGATATCGCTCGTGCGATCAAACGGAACTTCGCTCATAAAAGCGCCCCAGCGGAGTTCATTAACAAGCTTGCTTGAAAGTACTCTCCGGTAAGCGATGGTGAACGTGTTGTTAGCCGAAAATTGCGATACTTCCGGAACTAAAGAATATCCCGTCGTATCTACGTCGGGGCGAAGGTTAGTTTCTTTATTGTAGCTGTAAACAAAATTCACGCTGTCTTTATCGGTGGCGTCGATATCGATCCGGGTCGTATAGGTATCACGGACCGTATCCTGACGCCGGTTAAAGGCGAAACCGGTTGTGTTCAAGCCGTCGCCTCCGGCGGCATTGCCTTCGGCCGGGATTGCGCCAAAGATTCTAGCCGCAGCAAGCGGATCGGTCGTTCCGGGAATTCCCTGAAAACCTTGCGCCTGCGCAAAAGTTAAAATATTCTGCACGGTACAGACGCTATTGACGGCACCCGAAGGGCAGGATATTCCGCCGCTGTTTACCGGGTTACCGGCGGTTGCACGGTTGAATTGAAACGTTCCGGCTCGTGCGGTCGGCGTCAGGATCGTTCTTGTAGCCCGGGCTGAAAGGGGGTCCTTGATGCCTTCATACGCAAAGAAGAAAAACCCTTTGCCATTCTCAAATACCGGTCCGCCCTCGCCGAAATTCGGTGTCGGGAACGGCCCGCCGATCTTGCCGCCGTATTGATTTCGGTTTCGGAAAGGAGGCTTTTTCGCGACATCAGCCTGGGTGCCGTTCGCATTATTAGGTGTTCGGTTGTTAAAAAATGAATTTGCCGAAAACCGCGAATTTCGGTTGTAAGCAAACAGGGCCCCACGGTAATCCTTTGTTCCACGGGGTGTTACAAGAATAATTTGAGCGCCGCCGGAACCGAGATCCGATTCCTGGTTGGTCGTAGCCAGCGTAAATTCACCGGTATCGTCAACCGAGGGTCTGCCGGGGGCGAAATCGGTCGCGTTGGTTCGGATAAACTGGTCGTTGATGCTGATCCCGTCACGAGTGATATTCGTCATCGTGGTTCTCAATCCGTTGATCGAAGTGTTTTGAAATGGATTCGATGCGACACCGGGCTGCAGCGTAGTCAAGCTGAGCGGATTCCGGGTAATCAGCGGAAGCGAAAGGATCTGCTGCGGGCTGACCGTATTCGTAATTTGCGATGTCGATGATGTAATGATATCCGCACCCGCGTTGACGGTCACGGTTTCTTCGAAATCACCAATTTGGAGCGTGCGGTCAAACGTATATTCTCTTGCCACGTCGATCTTTAAATCACTCGCGACGAATGTTTTAAAACCGTCGGCAGCGATCTTTATCGTGTATGTTCCCACGTCAAGCTGCAGGAACCGGTAATGGCCGGAATCATCCGTGTTAGTCGAATGAATTCTTCCGGTTTGATTAAACGTTACGGTCACGGTCGCGCCAGGCAAGGCACCGTCGGGACCCGATACCGTACCGGCCAAACGTCCGGCTGTAGTCTGCGCAAACGCAAAACTAACGGTAAAGATGACAAGCAAAAAACTCATCAATGCTCTTTTCATATATTTATCCTCCACCTGAATCGGTCGAATCAAGTTTTAAAATGTTTCAAAATGTCGGTTTACTTTTTGTATTCCTTTAAGAATCACTCAATATAGATTGCAACTTAGACACACAGATACTACGGTTTGTTACAGACAACTTAGTGATTTACTATTATCAGTTTGTAATACTACGAAACTGAACATAAACGGGACATAAATTTAATTGGATTTGTCCATTTATCTGAACTAGAGTAAAAAATACTCAAATCATAAAAAGTTATATTTCATCGTTGGATATACCGAAGATCTTTTTACAGGTTGAATTGATCATTGTCGGAAATCAAAAAGATGGCTGTAAATTTGTCTATGTATCTGACAAAATAAAGATTTGCCCGTGCAGTTGTGGGCGAGAGCGGGGAGAGAATTGAAAAATGCATAAATTGGTTTTAGTAAGACACGGACAAAGCGAATGGAATAAAACTCACCGATTTACCGGCTGGACGGATATTGACCTGACCGAACAAGGCAGGGAAGAAGCGAGAAAGGCCGGGGAAGTATTGAAAGCGGAGGGATTCACTTTTGACCTGGCTTATACATCTGTTCTGAAACGGGCTATCCGGACGTTAAACATCATCCTCGATGAAATGGACCTGATGTGGCTTCCGGTGAGAAAGTCCTGGCGGCTGAACGAGCGCCATTATGGTGATTTACAGGGACTAAATAAAAAGGAAATGGCGGCCAAGGTAGGCGAAGAACAGGTCCATATCTGGCGCCGGAGTTATGATATTCCTCCGCCTCCGCTCGAACCCGATGATCCGAGAAATGAACAGGACGACCAGCGGTTTACGGACTTTGACGGCGACGAATTCCCGATGACGGAATGCCTAAAGGACACGGTAGAGAGGTTTCTTCCATACTGGAAGAATGAAATCGCGCCAAAAATCAAAGAAGGAAAGAGGATAATTATTGCCGCTCACGGAAATTCCCTGCGCGCACTGGTTAAATACCTGGACGATATTCCGGAAGACGAAATCGTCAAGCTGAATATTCCGACGGGGATTCCGTTGATCTATGAGCTCGATGAGGACTTAAAACCGATCAGACACTATTACCTTGGGGATCCGGAGGAAATAAAAAAACTCCAGGAAGCGGTTGCCAACCAGGGCAAGGCATAATAGATACCGGCTTGATCAGGGCGGGCGGCATTTTCCGCTGCCGGCCTGTCAATCTGCGGATTTGATTGTTTGGTTTACTTAGATATTAAGACGAAATTCGAAATTATTAGCAACGCAAACAAGCGGAAAATTCACTAACAGATGGTGATGCCGTGAAGATAAACTTCTGACCCTTAGACCACGGCAGAGTTACCCGCGGATTTATAAACAATAGTCAGTTCAATACAAATTTTAATGTTAATTCGCCCCCGGATTAGTAGTGGAGGCCCA
>JBFGKW010000132.1:0-5387 GCA_041576495.1 Aridibacter sp.
ATATTGGTCTGATTTTCAAACCGGAGCCCGAAACTGAGGGTCAGATCCGGCCGCAGACGCCAATCGTCATTGATAAAGAGCCCGATGTCGGTCTGGGCGATTCCGCTCAGCGGGTCGCCGCTGTTGATAAAAAACTGGTTCGGGTTAAACCGCGGATCCGGGTTTCCCAAAAGCTTCTGGCGGTACTGCTCGATCGAAGAATAGAGCAGCGATCCGGTCCCGGGGTCGCGGACCCCGGCGAAGGTAAACATCCCGCCGAAGTTTGATTCCGAACGGTCCTCGATTTTTATCCCCCGCATACGGATGCCGAATTTGATCGGATGGCTGCCGTTTTTGCCGAGCACGGTGGTCGTGTAATTCTGCAGCTCCCAGCGGTCGGTGTTGGTATAGTTGCTGCCGATCGTCGAACCGCCGCCCATAAATGCGCCGGAGACATTGATCGAAGGGATCGAATTGTCGCCTTCGGTCCTGCGCCGGCCGATATTGTAGGACAAACGAGTTTCGTTGACCGTTTTCGGGCCGACCGTCCAGGTCTCGGTCAGATTGATATCCTGCGATGCGCCGGATGAGACAAATCCGCGGCCCGGGAGCGACAGGTCGGAAACGCCGAGATTTTCGGATCTGTTTTCCGACCGGCTGTAGCGGGCTGAAAGCGTGTGCCGGCTGCTCAGGTTGTGGTCGATCCTGGCGCTCAGCGAGAGGTTTTTGGCCGGGGTCCTGATTTCCTGCCGGAAGGGAACCGCGTTAAGCGACGAATCGAGCACGGTCGCGTTTACTGTCTGCGCCTGGTCGTTTCGGCCGGCGTTGACGCTCGCAAAAAACGAGGTGTTGCCCTGCCGGATCGGGCCCGAAAAACTTCCGCCGAAGAATTTTGACTGGCCCGGCGTGCGGCTTGGGGCAAAAGGCGATTTCGAATTGAGCCGGGAATCGTTAAAATTGAAATTCCCCTGGCCGTGAAACGATGAACTTCCCGGTTTTGTAAAAAATTCGATTCCGCCCGATCCCATCCGGTCGTATTCGGCGGAAAAGGCGCTGCGGACTATCCGTATCTCGCGGATCGAAGACTTGGGCGGGATTCCGCCTCCCGAAAACCCGTCGACCGAGATCCCGTCTACGTCGTCGAGATCGATGCCGGGCCCGGCGATCGCTTTGAGCGCCTCGGCGAAACCATCGGGATCGTCAGGCAGGCCTTCAAGATCGGTTTCCGATAAAACGGTCGAACCGGGGCTGAATGATGTTTCCGATGTAAAGCGTCCGTCGATCTGGATATCGACCACTTCGTTGATGTTTTCGATGGTCAGGGCGATTTTTAGATTTTTTGTTTCGCCGGCGCGGATTTCGATTTTTCGGATTTCAAAAGCGGCGAAGCCGGGTGCGGAAATGCTTACAATATAAGGGCCCGGTTTTAATTCTACAGAAAACTTCCCCCGCGAATTTGTTGTTGTAGCGGTCTTGTTTGTGCTTGAATCGATTATTAAAACCGTTGCCCCTGAAATGGCGCCATCCATCCGGTCGGTTACATTCCCCGTTAAGCTCTCTGTTTTCTGAGCGGCAGATTCACCCGCACTAAGAATGATAAGGGTGCTTACTAATAAAAATGCAGTTAGCAACTTCATAAGAAAACCTCAACTGACCTAAGATACGGGAAATACATTGAAACGAGTGCACCTGAAATAACTTAGCAATTTATTTTTTGAAAAAGGCGAACAGCGTTCAGCTATTCGCCTTTTTGATCGAATCGTATCCTCAATCACGGATTAGGGTGTTATAGGAAGTGCCACTCCGTTAACAAAAAGGCCGCCTTGTGTAACACCGAGGGGGGTTACAGAGATCCATTCCCCGTCTGTACCTTGACCCGGACACGACTCTCCCACTACTGGAATTTTATGCCCCGTATAAACAGGATTCGTTGCGTGAGATAACTCGAACCCCGTGATCTGATTTCTCATTCGCGAGCTGAACATAACGTCACTGTTTACAGTTGATTCTCTATTCCGGGTAATCGTGTGCGTTCGACGGTTGCGGTCGGGTCCGGTCGTCCACTCACAGACCGCTTCAAACTCTTCAGTTGATTGATACGTGAAATTCAGGCCGCCAGGGGTGGTGGCAGCAATTTGAATTTGTGCGTTATTCATTCCCAACACGGTCTGAACATCGCCCTTGCCAGACCAGCCACCCGTTGCGGGGTCGTAATTTACGGATGCATAAACGGCAAGTGTTAATGTTGTCAAAAGCGCAAAAGCGCAGATTGTCTTGATTGATCTTTTCATTTCTATTTTTTCCTTAAACCTTATTTTCAAATTTTTTATCGGACCCGTCGGAGGGCGGGAATGCCCGGCTTCCGACTTCGTTTCCCGTAACTCTTTCTCCGAAGGCCGCTGCTTCCGCGGACCGGTTTTCCGTATCTCCGCCGAAAGCGCCGCGCTTCCTTTCAAAAGATTTGGGTTAGCAGGGATCATCATACGGTTTTTGAGAAACGCCGAAAGAGTCATATGTCCTTTTCTGACGGGACAAATGTCCTTTTTTTTCGAGCGTGGTTTTTACTGCGGGAAGAGGGTTTTTAGGGTCGGCCCCGCCGGGGATCGGCGGCGTGCGAGGCGTGGACTGCCAGCTCGAGCCGGTTGGAAACCCCGAGCTTGCTGTAGATGACGGTCAGGTTGTTGCGGACGGTTTTTTCCCCGATAAATAGCCGGGCGGCGATTTCCTTGTTGGTGAGCCCTTCGGAAATGAGATCGACTATTTCGCGTTCGCGGGCGGTCAGCGTATCGAGATTCGAACTTTCGCCGCCCCCGACGCCGCCTCTGTCATTTGCCTCGGCGAGGAGCCGTGCGGTCAGCGCCCGGTCGAGCCAGGCCTCGCCGGCGTGAATTTTCCGGATCGCCTTGAGCAGGGTCCTCGAGGCGTTGTTTTTTAAGAGCACGCCCTGGGCGCCTTTTTGCATCGCCAGTTTGTGCTGCTCCTGATCGGTGACCCCGGTCAGCACCAGCACCCTCGACGCCTCCGAGGCGGAAAAGATCTGATCGATTTTGTCGAGCGACGTTTCGCTGCCGAGATCCAGATCGAGCAGGACGACCGCCGGCTTGCGGCGGCCGATGATCTTGACCGCTTCATCCATATCGCCGGATTCGCCGACGACCTCGATCTGATCGTCGTTTTCGATGATCATCCTCAGTCCTTCGCGGACGATTGAATGGTCATCAACCAGGATTACGGTGATTTTCTCCATATTGTTTTAGCGGCCTGTGAGCACCCCCGATTTGCCGGTTTCGCTGACGGCTTGCGCTAGAGGGGAATCTCGACAAAAATGCCGGTGCTTTTTTCCTCCCGCCTTACCTCTAGCTGCCCGCCGAGCATTTCGACCCGTGCGGCGATCGAACGCGGCGTGAAACCGGGGCCGTTTTTTTCTTCGCTGTTATTTCTAATCGTTAGATAGAGTTTGTTGCCTGCGGTCTTGACCGAGATTTCGGCGGTCCGTGAATCGGTGTGCCGCCTGATATTGCTGAGCCCCTCGACAATGATCTGAAAGAGTTCGGCGGCCAGGCGGTCGGTGATCTTGGTGTTTTCGTCGGTATCGATGGTGACGCCGATACCGGTCGCTTTTGAAAACTTGTTGCTGTACCCGGTAATAGCCGGCAAAAGGCTGCCCTCGTATCCGCGGGGCTTCGAGAGCCCGCTGATATAGCCCCGGAGATCGCTGATTCCGGTTTCGGTCAGCTCCCGCAGCCGCCTGATCCGGGTATGCATCACCCGTTCCTTCTCTGACAATTCCGCGTCCTCGGCGCCCTCGTCTTCGAGCAGGTTGATAATCGAATCGATCCCAAGCTGGAGCCCGATATAGGGCTGAATGATGCTGTCGTGGATGTCGCGGGCGATCTTCCGCCGCTCGTCCTCGGCAGCGCTCGAGGCGAGGTGGTCGACCAGCCTGATATTCTCGATGATCGGCATAAACTGATTTATCGCCTGGAGCAAAAAATCGACGTCGGATTTCTCAAATGACATTTTCCGGGCAAACAGGAAGAGCCTTCCGACGGCCTCGCCGCGGTCATAGATCGGCAGCGTCAAAAACGAACTGGCGTCAAACTTCTGGGCGATACGGTGGAAATCCTCTGATTCGAATGCGGTAATTTCTTCTTCGGTCAGATCGGCCAGGTGCGAACCCCGGTGGCTGATACCGAGCCGGATATTATTTTTTCCATAAACCACGGCCGAATTTTCGGGCAGTGAATAGAGAGTTTCCATAACCTCCCGGCTGATCGGTTTGGCGGCGGTCCGGGTCTTCGTGCGGTCGGCAAGATAATAGACGTAATCGTCGGCCGTGCTTTTTTTCATTATCAGATAGCATTCATCGGCTTTATAAAAATCCCGGAGGAGTTCGATAATCACGTTAATGGTCCGGTCGACGCCGAACCGCGGGTTTGAAACGACCGAGATTTCCTTGAGCAGCGCGAGCTGGTGTTTGGCGGTGATTTCATAGCTGCCCCAAAGGGCCATCATATAACCGAGAGCCGTCAAATACACCGGACGCAGCAGAAACCGGTTTAACTCGAATTCCTGCCCGCCGGGGGAGGTCAATAACCCGATCACGCTGAATGAGACTGACGAGACAAGCGTGACCTTGAATCCGGATTTGAAACCGTAGGTGAAAGAGGCGTTTAGGATCGCAAAGAAAAAGAAGAAGAAAAAGATGCTGCTGGTGCCGCTGCTGAGGGCGATCAAGATGATATACCAGGCGACATCGATCCAGTGCGAATAGGGCAAAACGCGGAGGCTGAGCGGGCTTCGCCGTTTTATCAGGACGTAAAAAAGGGCGCTGTACAGGGTGTAGGAGATCAGTGCCAGGTAGGTCGCAAAGACCACCCGGTCGGGTTCGGACGGATCGATAACGATAATGACCAGCGCGGAAAGCGACAGGATGAGCCGCATCAAAAAGACCATCGGTGTCCGCTTGAGTTTTGAATTATCGATGCCGGAAAATGTACGTGGCATAATCTAGCGTTCCTGACGGCGGATCTTCATTGCAGAGAGAAAGACGCCGATTTTCTCTTTTTCCTATAGAAACTGCTAAAACAGGGTTATATTACAGAAAATGGCTTGATTTGTCCGAAAATCGATGGAATTTTAATATTCACTTTTTTTTACTTTTTCTTTCTTCTTTTTAATTTTTACTTTACTTATTCTTGTTATTACTTTTTACTTTTTACTTTTAACTTTCTACTTTTTACTTATTACCAGTTACTTCTTACGGGCTCCCCTCCTTTCGAAGGAGGGGTACGCCGTTTCGGCGGGGGGTGGTTGCGATCTCAAATTTCCCCTTTTTACTTTTTACTTTTTACTTTCTACTTTCTACTTATTACCTTTTACTTCTTACGGGGCTCCCCTCATTACCA
>JBFGKW010000133.1:0-5185 GCA_041576495.1 Aridibacter sp.
CACCGACACCTCCTGTTACTGCTACACCGACACCTCCTGTTACTGGTATACCGACACTTCCGGTTACGGGTCAATGATCCCTGGTCAATGCTAAATGTTTAAAGCATATCCGCGAAATCATCCTCCATCCGGCGAAAAACGGTCAGCCCCGTGATGAACAAGATCAGGGCCGAGAAAACCGAAATCGCCAGGCTCAGCGGATCGAGGTTCGTACCAAAAAGGATGTGGCGGACTCCGTCCAGACACCCGGTCATCGGATTGACTGCAAAAACATATTTCCAACCGCCGGGTACCCAGTCGGAGGGATAAAAAACCGGCGAAACAAAGAGCCAGACCTGGAGAAAAAACGGAATAATGAATTTCACGTCGCGGAAGCGGACATTTACCGCCGCCAGAAACAAACTGACGGAAACGACGATCATCACCAGAAAAAACAAAAACAGCGGCAGAAGCAAAATCTTCCAGGTTACCGCGGCTCCGTAAACCGCCATTCCGCCGAATAGTATCAGAAGCGTCAGAAGCAGGTCGACGAAGTATCCACCCACTGCAGATACTGGCACTATCATCCGCGGAAAGTAGATTTTCGTGACCAGTTCCTTATGGTGGACGAGGCTGTTGCCAGCAAAATTTACCGAAGAATTGGCAAAAGTCCAAAAGGTGAAACCGCTCAGCGCGAAAAGCCAGTACGGAACATCGGTCGTCTCGAAACGTGCGATCCGCGAGAAAATGATCGTAAAAATAAAAGCAGTCAGGGCGGGTTGGAGTACGGCCCATACGACGCCCAAAAGGGTCTGTTTGTAGCGCACCTTGAGATCCCGCCAAACGAGCAGATAAAAAAGTTCGCGGAAATGCCAAAACTCCCGTATGTCGAGCGCCGACCAGGATTCGCTTGGTTTTATTCTAATAATTTGAGGGTTTTGCATTTTATGCAATATTGATGCCCGGAATCGGTAAGGGTATCTTAACATCCAAATCTATTGTCCGGCGGTAGACGCACCGGTCGAACGATCCGGTGATTTTCCGTTGTTTATTACCAGCTTTCCGTATTTCTCAACCCCCCGCTTTCGTTTTCGCTGCCGGTTCCACCGGAAAACCGCCTTCGGCACGGCGATCCGAAAAAGCATCTTAACAATTTCCAACATCGATTTCGCGCCGCCGGCGTTTTTTACCAGCAGCGAAAACGCTTCCCGCCGGTTTCCTAAGCGCACAAAGTCCGCAACAGCCCTGAATTTCAACGCTCTTTGGACGTCATCGAGCGTCTCGCGGCTAAGATCAAGCTTGTCTGCCTGCCGATTTTGGGCGGCGATAAACTCGGGGAATATTTCCGCATATTTGTCGCTGGTGTTAGAGCCGTGCTGCCGCCAGGCGCAAAGAATCTTATCGCTCCTCGCGAATTCGCCGACCCCCGCAAGACTGAGGTACATCTCGTAATCCTCGAGGCGGGCGTCCTCATTCCACTTATTCTGATCGAGCGCCGAACGGCGATACAGCACACCGGGGCTTGAAAAGATTTCTCCCCGCAGGAGAAAAGGCAGCGGGTCGCCGTCGGCAAACGAGGACCAATTATCCGTCCGGTCAAAAATATGCTCATCCTCGTCGATCACAAAAGCATGGCCAAATGCGAGAACCGCGTCCGGGCGCCGGTCGAGAAGGGCGGTATTTTCGGCCAGAAACTCCGGCAGCCATAAATCGTCCGATCCCAGGTAAGCGAAATAATCGCCGCCGGTTTTCCCGAATCCTTCGTTTAAGGTCGCGCAGAGCCCGCGGTTTTCTCGCGCTATAAATTCACACTCAAACGGGCAGTCTTTAAGCGTCTGCTCAATTATTTTGGCGGATTCGTCTTTTGAACCATCGTCAATTATAATCAGTTTTTTCGGCTTCAGGG
The DNA here is from genome assembly GCA_041576495.1 of Aridibacter sp. Taxonomy (GTDB): domain Bacteria; phylum Acidobacteriota; class Blastocatellia; order Pyrinomonadales; family Pyrinomonadaceae; genus Aridibacter. The sequence continues at coordinate 1,886 of JBFGKW010000133.1, forward strand.
TCTGTCCAAATATCGAACGCAATGTTCGCTCGACGAAACGCGCGTGGTTGTATGACGGGACTAAAACGGAAACTTCGGGCATCAAGTACATTGTAGGGTTCAAATTGCGCAGTTCAAAGTGAAAACATTTAATAACAGTCACGACTTCCGATGAAAGTTCTCCATCTACTTGATACTTTAAATCGCGGCGGCGCGGAAACTCTCGCGCTTGATGTTTGCCGCAACGCCGCAAGATTTGGAATCGATCTCACATTCGCTGCTTCGGGCGGCGGCGATCTCGAAGAGGAATTTGAAAATTCGGGCGCAGATTTCATCAGACTTGAAAGATCGATGCCGCTTGATCTGGATTTGGTCTGGAAACTGAGACGGTTAATTCAGGAAAATCAGATCGAAATCGTCCAGGGTTACCAGCCGGTCGAGGCGCTCCATCTTTATCTGGCGACGATCGGGCTCAAAGACGTGTACTGCGTGATGAGCCACCAGGGCTATATCGACGGACGCAATAACCGTTTGACGGCGCGCCTGTTGTCGCCGCTTATGGACGCCAATATAGTGGTCGGCCGCGGCCTGTTTCGGTGGCTGAGGGAAACGATCGGCCTCGACACAAGCAAAAATTTTTACCTGGTATATAACGGCGTAGACAAAGAGCGGCTGACTCATAACGGCGGAGGGGCGGTCCGCGACGAATTCGACTTCGATGACAGTACATTGCTCCTTGGAATGGTGGCGAATTTCTGGCGGGGTCATAGAAAAGACCAGATGACGATCTGCCGGGCGCTTCCAGTCGTTTTTGAGAAATTTGAGGATGCGCGTTTTATGTTTGTCGGAAAAATCGCCGAAGGAGGCGAAGATTATTTTGAAGAGTGCGTAGAATACTGCGATCAAAAAGGAATCGGCGAAAAGGTCTTTTTTACCGGCGCTCGCGATGACGTAGCCGACATCCTGGATTCGCTTGATCTGTTTGTATTCTCATCGCTCCATGAGGGATTGCCGATCGCCGTGATCGAAGCGATGTTGGCGAGGGTACCGGTCATCGTATCCGATATCGAGCCACTGCTCGAGGCTACGAAAAAAGGGGAATGCGCGGAAGTCTTTCCGGCGCAGGACGCCGCCGGGCTTGCCGAAAAGATCATTAAACTTCTCAAAGACGAAAGCGCGAGGAAGAAATCTGCCGATGCTGCTTACGAATTTGCCGCCAAAAATTTTACGATAGACGCTCACCTGAAGGGGCTTGCCTCGCTCTACACCAACTTTTTGATGAAACACGAAAATCGCGAACGGGCGGCGAAAGTTCGCATTATCAGCGATTCGTCCGCAGAAAGCAGCGAAGAGGAATAAACGAAAACTCTATGGCAATCTTGGTTACCGGCGGGGCAGGCTATATCGGCAGTGTGGCGGTTGAAGATCTGCTGCGCCGGGGCGAACAGGTAATTGTGATCGACAATTTGGTCCGCGGCCACCGCGAGGCGGTCGATCCTTCCGTGCCATTTTATAAAGGGGATATCGGAGACAAGGATTTGGTCAGAAAAATCCTGTCCGAGCACGCGGTCGACGCCGCGATGCATTTTTCCGCGTTTGCCTATGTCGGTGAATCGGTCGAAAATCCGGCCAAGTATTTTGAAAACAATGTTGCCCAAACCCTCGGTTTGCTCGGTGTGTTGCTCGAACATAAGATTCAAAATTTTATTTTCTCATCGACCTGCGCGACCTATGGCGAGCCGCAGTATACTCCGATCGACGAACGACATCCGCAGGCGCCGGCCAATCCCTACGGTTGGTCGAAGCTTATGATCGAGCGGATACTCGAAAGCTACGACTCGGCCTACGGAATGAGGTTTGTATCGCTTAGGTATTTCAATGCTTCAGGCGCCACCGAAAAACACGGCGAACATCACGAACCGGAAACGCATTTGATCCCGCTGGTTCTTGAGACGGCGCTCGGCAAACGCACCTCGGTTTCCATTTACGGCGATGATTATCCGACACCGGACGGGACCGCAATCCGAGACTATATACATATTTCGGATCTCAGCCTGGCGCATCTTGCAGCGCTCGACTATCTGAAACAGGGCGGAATATCCGAGTTTATCAATCTCGGCAACGGCCAAGGTTATTCGGTCAGGGAAGTAATCGAAACCGCCCGCCGGGTCACGGGCAAAGAAATCGAAGCGATCGTATCTCCGAGGCGGGAAGGAGACCCGTCAGTTCTGGTAGCCGATGCCCAAAAGGCGAAGGCTATGCTCGGCTGGAAGCCGGAATTTCCCGAACTCAGGCAGATTATCGATTCGGCCTGGAAATGGCATACCGCCAACCCGGACGGTTATCAAGACCCGGCTTAAAGCGTCTCGGCTTTCGCTTTTTCGGCTAATTTGTAAGATTTTTCGACCTGTTTTTCGACCCATTCATATGTTCTGGCAAGGCCGTCTTCAAGGCTGATTTCCGGTTCCCAATCGAGAATCCGGCGGAGCAGGCTGTTATCCGAATTCCGCCCGCGCACGCCCTGCGGGCCCTCGACGTGAGTTTTGTTTATCGTCGCGCCCGCGATTCCGGCGATCATGTCGGCCAGGGCGTTGATGCTTATCATTCGATCCTGACCCAGATTGATCGGCTCGCTGTGACCGGAATGCATCAATTTGTAAAGTCCTTTTACACAATCATCGATATAACAAAATGAACGCGTCTGCTCGCCGTCGCCCCATATTTCGATTTCAGACCGGCCGGTCAATTTCGCGACCGCAATCTTTCGGCAGAGCGCGGCGGGGACCTTTTCGCGTCCGCCTTCCCAGGTTCCCAGCGGGCCGAAAATATTGTGAAACCTGACGACGCGGGTGTCGATAGCAAACTGATCGTTATAGTGCCCGCAAAGCTGCTCGGTGATCAGCTTTTCCCATCCGTAAGCGTCCTGAGGCTGGGCGGGGTAGACATCGTCTTCCTTTAGCGGCGTGACATCGGTCACCATCTGCTTATGTTCGGGATATACGCACGCCGAGGACGTATACAAAAAGCGCTTGACCCCGTTTTGGCGCGCCGATTCAAGGGTGTGAAAATCGATGGTCGTATTATTAAACAGAATTTCGGCATGATTGCCCGAAATAAAACCCATTCCGCCCATATCCGCCGCAAGAGCGTATACTTCATCGACGTCCGCCGTCGCGGTCTTGCAATTGTCCAAAAACCGCAAATCGAGCAACTCAAAGTGATCCGCTTCCGATTCCCCAAATTCGGGGTACTTAATGTCGACCCCGCGGACCCAATGGCCGCGTCCCTTGAGATATGAAACCAAATGGTGGCCGATAAAAC
>JBFGKW010000134.1:0-5124 GCA_041576495.1 Aridibacter sp.
GAATTGTCGATGCGGTTTTCCTCCCAGCAAATAAAAGGAGAGATCGTCTTAATGATCGACCGCCAACCCGCAACGGGGGCCGTCGATGCCGATCCGGCGGATTCGATTTTCGGGCGGGTTGCCGAACTATGCAGCAAGGGCCTTAACCAAAAGCAGGCCTTAAAGAAGGCATCGAAGGAATTTGGCGTAAGCAAATCCGAAGCATACCGGATGTACCAGGCCGAAAGGGATTCTTAAGGCATCTCCACCAAAACGTCTGTCAATCGTTCGATAACCAGCAGCAGCTGTTTGCCGGATTCATTGAACCGACCATCCAGCGCATAATCCTCGGCCCTTGCGGTATCATCGATAATGCCCTGAATATGCGGCAGATATGGCTTGAGCGCCGGCTCAACCCGAAAATCGATTTCGAGCTTTACCAGCCCCGCCCGCAGCGCCGTGATACTCCGAATGATGTTTTCCTTGAATTCGTCGTTTTTTACCCGTAGTTCGCGGGACGCCTTTCCGGCCCTGACCTCTCTATCAATTTCTTCAATCCCGGTCGCGACGCCGCCCAAAACAAACAGGAATTTGGTGACGTTCTTTATTTGGATGCCGACATCCACGGCACCGGTTCTGGTATCGGCCGCCATTACATCCGGTTTCGGGTCCACTGTCCGCGCGCGTTTTGAAGCGGGTTTTCGCTGACCGAATGCGGCCGCAGTCAATCCAATTAAAATTACGACAGCCAGAATCGCTGCTAACGGTTTATTAAATCTCAAACTTCTTATCATTTTTTCACCTTTGCCAGATTGTTGCGGTAATTTTACAATCGATTGTACAGAAGATGAAAGAACGAGTGTTAAAAGTTCGCCGTCTTGGCCGCTGCGATTACGCGAAAGCGCTGAGTTTGCAAAAGAGCCTCGAGGCCGAAGTGATCGAAAAACGTCAGGATGACTACCTTCTTTTGCTTGAACACCCTCACACCTACACGCTTGGCAGAAGGGCTGAAAACGACGGTGTCCTGGCAACCGGGCCGATTCTGAAAAGGATCGGAGCCACGGTCTTTAGTACGAATCGGGGAGGCAAGGTCACTTATCACGGGATCGGCCAGATAGTCGGCTACCCGATAATGTCTTTAAGTCCCGACCGCAAGGACGTCCATCGATACGTCCGCGATCTCGAAGAAGTATTGATTCGCACGCTGGGAGATTTCGATATCGAAGCCAATCGGATCGAGGGTTTAACCGGTGTTCATACGACAGCCGGGAAGATTGCCGCGATCGGAGTTCATATCAAGCGCTGGGTCACGACCCACGGTTTTGCGCTAAACGTGAATACGGATTTGAGTTATTTTGACTGGATAATTTCGTGCGAGGGTGAGCCGGTCACCTCGATGCAGAGAATCCTCGGCCGGGATCTCGATCTTTCCGATGTTGAAGAAAAGCTGGTTGGAAATTTCGCCGGTGTGTTCGGAGTTGAAACAATTCGGGAATCCACGTTTTCAAATAAATCTATTTCAAGTATCTGAGGAAACCGTTATGAAGCTGATAAAAGTGTTATTCGTTACGCTACCCATTTTACTAACCGGCTGTAATCAGCCGCCGGCGGCCAATTCTTCCGAAGCGCCGCACACATCAGATGCCGCGGAAGAAATTGCGCTCGCCCCAAGACCCGAATCGATCATAGAAAAAATGAAAGTCCGCGGCGGTCAGGACGATGCAAAACCGGAACTCATCGTCGAATCGCCGAAAGAAGGTGAAACGATCAAGGGTTCGACGGTCAGAATCAAGGTCCGTATCGGCGGCGACTTAATGGGGCTCGAAATGGGCAAAGATGATGCAGGAGCGGGCAATCATGTTCACGTGATCCTGGATAACCAGCCGTATGCAGCTCATTATATGTGGAATGAAGGATTCGAGCTCCGCAACGTCAAGGACGGCGAACATACGCTTCGAATGTTCGCCTCGCGGCCGTGGCATGAGAGCTATAAGAATGAAAAGGCGTTTAAGATCATCAAATTCCGTGTGACCGGCGGAAAAGCGGACAAAACCAAACCAACGACCGACGGCAACGAAAATAAGATGGCGGATGCCGAGCCCGAAGCGAAAACGAACGAAGGGGCTGATGTAGGGGAGAGTAACGCAGGAAAAGTCGATTTCTCGGCGCCGCTTTTAACCTACAGCCGCCCAAAAGGCGAATACAAGGGTGCCGATGCTGAGTCGATTTTGCTTGATTTTTGGCTCGTCAACGCCCGGCTGTCGGGTGACGGAGGCGAGTTTCGGGTCCGCTACACGATAAACGGGCAGCGCCCGGGAATTATCGAAAAATGGGAGCCGATATGGCTCAAGGGATGGAAGCGCGGCAAGAACTCCGTCAAGTTAGAATTAATCGACCCGAACGGCGAGATCGTCGAAAATGGCGGTTATAATTCCACGACCCGGGAGATCCTGGTAAATCCGGAATGAGCGGTTGATAAAACCAGCCAAAACCGGGCCCGTGAAACGCCCGATTTTATTTTGCCAACCAGAATATCGGAGGCAATGCTTGATAATAAACCCGATTTCTTTTAATCTCTTCATTCAAAATCAACTGCCAAAAACGCAATATATGAGACGTGATATTACATCGTGGTTCAGCCACAACCTTGGAATGGAAATGCCGCTGGTCGCTTACGGGCATGCCGGTTATCCATTGTTGATGTTTCCGACGGCGGCGGCGGACTATCTGGAATACGAAAGATTTTATATGGTTGACTCGATAAAAGGGTTGATCGATGCCGGGTTGATACGTGCTTACTCGATCAACTCGGTCAACAAATACAGCTTGTTAAATCGAGAATCTCATCCCGGATGGAAAGTCGAAATGCTCACGCGTTATGACCGTTACATCATGGAGGAGGTCTTGCCGCTTATCCGCAACGAATGCGGTGATGACGCGAAACCGCTGACTACAGGAGCTTCGCTGGGCGCCTTTCTGGCGGCCAATACGCTCTTCAAGCACTCCGATAATTTCCGCGGGACAATCGCGATGAGCGGTAGTTACGATATATATAATTATCTCGACCAGGGTTTTTACGATGACAACGTGTATTTCAACAACCCGATGATGTATATGAAGAATCTAAACGATCAGTATCATCTCGATCATTTGCGTAGGTCTGATTCGATCGTCATCGTCACCGGGCAAGGAGCCTATGAAGCGCCGCAGCGAAGCCGTGATTTATCCGGGATACTTCACCAAAAGGGAATTCCGCATCTCCTTGAAGTTTGGGGACACGATGTCAATCACGACTGGGTCTGGTGGCGGAAGATGCTTCCCTATTACCTGGGCAGGTTTTGCAGCTAAAGCTTAATAATCGGTAAATCTCGGATGTTGAAGATTTGCATAGAAAAATTTCATCATTACTCCGGTTATCCATTATTGTTCGCTACTCGTCCTACCTGACTCGTCAACACCGTATTAAAATTGAATGAACCGGAATCGCAAGCGGGTAGATAAAGATTCGGCCAATGGACCTGCTAAGATTCTTTGGCCGAAAAGCGCTTCTGTTTTTTTTTTAATGCGTCCGTTAGCCGTCTCCCTTTTTACCCTTTCGCCGCGTTCCTTTTTTTGGCGTGGATGCCGGCGTCGGCGTTTTCCGGGGAGTCGGGCTGACCGCCGGAACCGGGGTTGAATTTGGAATTTCCGGTTTACTGATAATGACCTTCGGAGGATCCGGCTTGGTCACATCCGGCGGATTGTTTGGGTCGACCGCCGTGTTCGAATTGGCGTTGCTGCCGTCACCATTTTCTGGATCCTGGGTGTTGGCGGCCGAACTTCCGCTGCTTCTGGTCGCATCCAGCGTTTCGAGTTTTTCCAGCTGCTCACGCTTGCGCTGATTGACCAGCGATTTGATTTCCGCGGGCACCGGAGGCGGCTTTGGAAAGGTATCCCGCTCCTTACCCTTCATAAACTGACTCATAAACGCGTTGAAAAACGGCAATGCCCCGCCTCCGCCGGTCATACCCCGCCCGAGAGAAGACTTACGCCGCGGATTTCCCATCCAAACACCGGTCACATATGTCGGAGTGTATCCGAGAAACCAAACGTCGGTGTGATCATTAACGGTTCCCGTTTTTCCAGCCAACTGGTGCCCCGCAGCATTCGCCCCCGAAGCCGTACCGCCGCCGGCTGTAACGCCGCGCATCATCTCGACAATCGTCAGGGCGACATACTCGCTCATCACCTTACTACTGGTCTTGTTCCGTTCCTCAAGCACCTTTCCGTCACGGTCAAGGACCTTTCGTATCAAATGCGGCTGCATTCTGACGCCCCGGTTAGGAAACGTCGAATAGGCTGAGACCATTTCAACCAATGATGCCTCACTGGCCCCCAGCGCAGAGGGTAGACTCGGCGCCATCGGATTGGTAATTCCTAAACGCCTTACCATTTGCGCGCCTTTCTGAATCCCGACCTGCTGCAAAAGATGCACCGCCGCCAGGTTGTACGATTTAGCCAGGGCAATTTTCATCGGAACATTAGGATGACTCGTCGAACCGTCATAATTATGCGGCTGCCAACCCCCTCGTTTTATCGGTGCGCCGCTGACCACCGTTTCGGGTGTAAAACCGTCTTCGACGGCGGCTGCATATACAAATGGTTTATAACAGGATCCGGTTTGCCTCAATCCCTGCGTCGCATTGTTAAATTTGCTTGTATGGTAGTCATAGCCGCCTACCATAGCGACGATTTCTCCGGTTTTGGCGTTGATCGTTGTTATCGCGGCTTGAACTTCCGGCGTTTGAGTGAGCTGCACCTTCAAGGTCTGATTCTCATCATCGACCTCCAGCACTTCAAATTCCGAGAGAAATCCCGGCTCTAACTCGGTTTTCGGGGTCTTCCGGCTCCTTCCCATGTCTTTCGCCGTAATGGTTGCCCGGTACTTCCCAAATCTTACTTCTGCGGTGTCGGCGGCCTTATTGACCTTCATTACCAGGCCCTTGATAAATTCACCTTTGGCGTATTCATCACCGTACCAATCCGCGTGCTTAAACGATTTCAGTTTTTGCTCGATATCTTTTGGCGTCGTCAATGCCTCATTATTGCCATTCGTCAAAACGTTTCGATATTCGGATCGCCACGGGCGCCCCCGGTCGTAAGCTC
>JBFGKW010000135.1:0-5097 GCA_041576495.1 Aridibacter sp.
GCGGAGACAAGCTGAATCGCAGGCGACCACGAAATATCATCAAAATCGATACTTCTTTGCAGAGTGTTTGTTCCCCCGGCGATATTATCTGGAGATAAATTCTTAAACCAATTAAGTCGCCCGGTCAGCCGATGGACATTGTTCAGTTGTGCGTCGGTGCGAACGATAAAGAAATTGACCTTTTGCTTGGTTGGAATCGCGTCCGGAAACGCTGAGGCTGCAACTCCCGCCGCCTGCAGCAGTTGCTGATTGGTCTGACTAATCGTGACGACTCGCTGCGACGACAGATCCCTTTGCAGCCACTCATAACCCGTATAAAAATGCCACCGGTCCTTAATTATTGGACCGCCGACGGTGCCCGTTATATTGTCAACTTTGGTGTCGGGTTTGACGGACGTCGGTGACGTGTTAAACGGCCTGGAAGAAAATCCTTTACGGCGAAACCGATAACTTGCGGAACCGTGAACGCCGTTTGTACCAGATGGCGTAATGGCATTCATAATCAATCCCGGCGTGTTTCCAAATTCTGCTGAAAAACCATTGGTCACAAGTTGAACTTCCTGAACAAAAACTTCGGAGATCGGCATCAGCCGAATTCCGCCGCGATCGGCCTGGGTATTCGTGTTGCCGTCCAGCTGATAATTGGTTCGCCTGGCGTACCCGTTTGCACTGATCCGCGGCACACCGAACTCCGAATTTGGACGTCCCGTAACATTCGCCTGAAGAAGCGCAAAATTATATGGGTTTCGGGCAACCAACGGGAGGTTTTGAACTTCCCGCGCGTCCATCACGCGGCCAACATCTATTTTCCCCGGATCAACGATCGGCGCGTCAAGTGTAACATTCACGACTTCAGAGACACCGCCCGCTTCCAAACTGGCATTTACCGTTGCGATTTGACCGGTCGTCAGGGTGATTCCATCCCTGACAAGCTTCTTGAAGTTTGGCGATTCGATGGTAACCTGATATCTGCCGAGCGGCAGCAGCGGGAATCTGTAAACTCCGCTTGCGTCAGTGGTAGAAGATCTCTCGGCGCCGGTATTTACGTTGCGAACGGTGACGGTTGCGTTCGGCACCGATGCATTTAACGAATCGGTAACGATTCCCTCAATCTGCGCGTTTAGTGCCTGGGATTGCGCGTTCGAATTGACGGAGCCTATCGTGATCATCGAAATTCCCATAAATAAGATCGCAAAAGCCCTCACGGAAATTGAAAATATTGTCATTGGGATTCTCCTTCTGATTTGTGAAACCATATTGAAAGCGAGAGATTGCTGGTTTCAAAAAATTTGATTTTTGTTCAAAAATCAAAAAAACTCTCAGCGCGTTTATACGCACCGGAGTCGATTTCGATTAACGATCAATTGCCATACTAATTCACTTTTCACACGATTATAATGAAAAACTTGGTACTATTTTTGCCCAGCAAGTACGACAAACAAATTGTTTGAACAAGATACCATTTATTGTACAAAAACAATACAGCAAATCTCGATTTTGTAGCGTTTATATCGGTTGGAAGGAAAGATTTTGTTTCGACAGGAAATCGACCAGACGGTCTCTTATTACAAGACAAACGGGAAATTCAAACCCAGAGTAAATCCGAAAGGCGTTTTTTTAATAAATCAGACAGGCTGGGCGTCAAGTCCGTTGAAATTTTCGCTCAATATCTTTCATTGTCAGCCGGAGAACAATCGGTCGACCATGGGGACACGTGGATGGAGAGGAAGTAAGCAGCAGGTTATCGATCATCCAAGTCATTTTTTCGGGAGAAAGCTTGGTGTTTATCTTGACCGCGGCCTTACAAGCCATAGCAGCCGCGATGTCATCCTGCAGAAGTCTCTTTGCATGTCCCCGTTTTTCACGTTCTACCGTGTCCAGAATCTCTGAGAATAAGTTACGGGCCTCAGCGGCCGGCAAGTCCGTCGGTACCGAGGTTATCGCAACCGTTCGACCCGAAAGAGTCATCATTCGAAATCCATATCCAGCAAGCTGATCCTTGATTTCGGCAAACACCTCCAGTTGGGCGGGAGTTAAATCGACAGTTTCCGGTACCAATAAATTTTGTGATTCAATTGTTCTTTCGATTTCGTTTTTTTTGAATCTATCAAACAGGATCCGCTCGTGTGCCACGTGCTGATCGATCAGAAGCAGCCCTTGATCGTCAACGGCAATTATAAAACTCTCATGAAGCTGTCCGACGGCGCGGATCTTCCCCGGCGAAATATCTTCTAAATCTACCGAATTTGGGATCGCAAGCGCAGAATCGACCGGCGGCAATCCAACATAATCGGCTGTTACGCCGGTTGGCCTTTCAGCGGCCAATTTAACTGCAGAACCGGTGTTGCCGGGATGGCTCTGAGTTATTGACTGTTCGTCCGAAGTCTTCCCGGCAGCTCTTTTCCCCGACCGGTCTTGGTGCCGACCCGATTGTTCAAGGGAGCTGCTTAATGTCGCCTTATTGAAATCTGTAGACGGCGCCGGCACCTCAAAATCAATTTCGGATTCTTCTTGCGCTGCGCGCCTTTCCCATGATGAATCGACACCTCGCCGGTTAACCAGAACAGAGTCCGGGCGGCCGGTGATTTTCGAATCTTCGTCAACCGGCAGCCGCTGTTTTTGTTCGGCGACAATTCCTGCCGCCATCAACGATTCCCGGACGGCTCCCGCGATAACATCCTTTACAGCGCGGGAACGCCGGAATCGAACCTCGGTCTTGGCAGGATGAACATTTACGTCAATTTCATCAACCGGAATCGTCACGAACAAAAAAGCTACCGGATACACACCTTGGGGAAGTACCGAACGGAAGCCCTCAAGCAGTCCGCCGGCTATGATTTTGTCTTTCACATATCTGCCGTTAATAAAAAAGTACTGGGAATCCCTGGTCGTCCGTCGCTCCCTTGGAGCTGATACAAATCCTTCAATGGCAGCTACAAATTCGCGTCCGCCCCTTACAGGGAGGAGGCTTTCAATGATTTCTGCGCCGAATAGTTGGAAGGCGCGTTCTTTGAGGTTTGTTGCAGGGGCAAGCCGAATCGTCTCCCGCCCATTGTTGGTCAGAGAGAAAGCGATCTCCGGATTTGCAAGCGCATAGTGTGTGACCGTATTGGTCACATGATAATTCTCCGTAGCATGGGAGCGCATAAACTTTCGGCGGGCGGGCGTATTATAAAACAGTTCCCTGACGGTAACCGTGGTTCCGGTTGGCCTTGCGGTTTCTCGGGTGCTAACCAATTTCCCGCCTTCAATTATGACGTTCGTGGCGACACTGCTGTCAGAAACGTTTGTATTCAATTCGACTTTTGCAACCGATGCTATTGATGCCAAGGCTTCACCCCTGAACCCCAACGTTTCGATATTCCCAAGATCTTTAAGTTCAGAAATCTTTGATGTCGCGTGGCGTTCAAAGGCTAAAAGCGCATCATTTTTGGCCATTCCATTTCCGTCATCTGACACTCGCATCAAACGCCGTCCACCAAGTTCGATTTCAACTTTGACGCGTTTCGCGCCGGCATCTATCGAATTCTCGATTAACTCTTTAATTACCGATGAGGGGCGTTCCACTACCTCGCCAGCGGCGATCTGGTTTGCTAAATTTTCGGGAAGAATCTTTATTTTACTCATTATCGATGAGTTCAAGTTTAACAAATTAACTTTTGAAAGTTCATTGCGCCGGCTTGATTTATTGAATTCATCAGTCCACTTAGTCCATAATCGGTCATAAAAGAGATTCTAGGCTATGAACGGTTGAAATTGAGTTTTTGGGTCTGGGTTTATCGTGCGGTAATTCGGAATCCGGACCAAAATCCGCCGGGCGTCATTTATCGCTGCAAAGTCCAGTATAATAGCCTTTATATAGAATCGGCCAGTAAGTAAGATCGAGTCAAAGTATGGAAGACCTTACGCTTCGAATCCGTAATCTTCAAGAAAAGTCGCGTGATTTGGATCCTTCGGAACGGGTCCGGAATCGATTTATTGCGCAAATCAGCGGTTTTGCAAATGAGTTTATCGCCAATCTTCCGGACGTCAATGCATACGAATCGGAAAAACCGGATCCTTCCCTTTTTGCGTTGGATCGAAAACCAGTCCCGTTGAGTGAATTAATCGAAATCTATTCGACAGAGGTTGCCGGGAAAGGCATAAATCCCGCATCGGGCGGGCATCTTGGATTTATTCCGGGCGGCGGGTTGTATGCGTCTGCATTAGCTGATTTTCTGGTCGATATTACCAACGAATATGCCGGAATCTTTTTCTCATCTCCGGGATCGGTGACGATTGAGAACGAACTGCTCAACTGGCTCAAATCGATATTCAGGTTCCCCGAATCTTCGGTCGGAAACCTGTCTTCCGGAGGTTCGATTGCGACAATGATTGCGTTTACCGCGGCGCGCGATAAACACAGGATAAAGTCCGATCGGATTGCTTCAAGCGTGGTTTATGTGAGCCCCCAGGTTCATCACTGCGTTAATAAGGCCCTTCGAATAATAGGCCTTGAAGATATTATCCTTCGCCAAGTCGAGCTCGATGCCGGTTGGAGGATTAACCCGGAATTACTTGTTAGCCGGATAGAAGCTGATAAGCGTGACGGTCTTAACCCGTTTATGGTTGTCGGATCTGCCGGCACGACCGATACCGGTGCGGTTGATCCGCTTGCTCAGATCGGCGCGATTTCACGGGCCCACGGGTTGTGGTATCACATCGACGCGGCATACGGGGGGTTCTTTATTCTGACCGATGAAAAAAGACACCTTTTCAATGGCATCGAAACCGCTGATTCACTCGTCGTCGATCCTCACAAAGGGTTATTTCTTCCTTTCGGAATCGGAGCGGTGTTGGTCAAGGATAGGGAAGCCGTCTATCACTCACACCATTATTTCGCAAACTACATGCAGGATGCGAACAGTAATGAGTACCCGGTCAATCCGGCGGATGTTTCACCGGAATTAACCAAACATTTTCGCGGATTGAGGATGTGGCTTCCGCTTAAACTGCACGGATTGGACCCGTTCATCGCCTGTCTTGAAGAGAAGCTGCTTCTGACGGAATATTTTCGGAATCAATTGATGGATAGTGGTTTTGAAGTGGGACCGACAC
>JBFGKW010000136.1:0-4924 GCA_041576495.1 Aridibacter sp.
GGCGGGAAACGACTACGACTTTCAAACCGTTGGGAAGAACGGTTTCGGTCACATTCGGAATGGTCACCGGCCGCGGATTCGAGGGCGGCGGCGGAGTCTCACTCGGCTGTTGGGCCCTGCCTCCCGAAACGCCCAGCAACAAGGCGAACAAAACCGCTATGACCGCGCGACGAGCGTAATTCGATTTGATGTCTTTTCCGAGTGTCATTTTTTCGCTCCCGTTTCGTCACCCTGTTTGTAATATATAACCGTCCGTTTGTTCTCGTCGAAATGCTTGTTCATTACCTGGACGACGTCTTCAATCGTCACTCGCTGTAGTTTTGCCACGTCCGAATTGACCGCGTTCGGATCGTTTTGGTAAATAATCGCATTTCCGATGGCCTGTGCTTTACCGTTCACCGTTTCACGCCCTTCCAGAATCCCTACCACGAGTTTGTTTTTTGCTTTCATCAGCTCGTCCGCGGTGGGCCCTTCGGTCTTGAGTTTGCTTATCTCTTTCAAAAAGGCTGCTTCGATCGCCTCGATGGATTTTCCGCTGGCTGCAATTCCGTAAAACGTAAGCAATCCGGTATCGGTGCGGATATCGGTGAAAAATCCCGCATCCTGGGCCAGCTGTTGTTTGTAAATCAGTTCCTGATAAATCCTCGAACTTCTTCCGTCCGAAAGTATGGCGGCGGCAATTTCCAGCGCCGGTATTTCATTGCTGGTCGATGGCGGCGCCAGGTATGTTATCGCAACTGCCGGAAGCGGTACATTGGGGCGGAGTTTTATGAAACGTGCCGTTTCGGTTCTGGGAGGCTCGACCGCGGTGACGCGCTTTATGTTGTCAGCGGGCTTTTCAATCCTTCCAAAATATTTATCAACCCATCGGTCGAGTTGTTCGCTATCAAAATCACCGACTACGATCAGCGCAGCGTTGTCAGGCCGATAGTATTCCCGGTAAAACTTGAAAGCGTCTTCCAGCGTAGCCGCGCTCAACTCTTCAAGATTTCCGATTCCAGGGCGCTTATACGGATGCACCTTATACGACAAATTATCGACGTACCAAAAAAGCATCCCGTACGGGTTTGTCTCATATCGCTGTCGGTATTCTTCCTTGACGACGTCTCTTTCAGATTCAAAATTCCCTTTATCGACGGCCAAATTGACCATCCGGTCTGATTCGGCCCAAAGCAGCGTTTCGAGATAGTTTGAGGGGACGACCTCATAGTACGCTGTAGTATCGTCGGCGGTAAAGGCGTTGTTAAACCCGCCGACGTCTTCGGTCAAACGGTCCATCTTCTCGTTTGGCATATTCTTGGTAGCTTTAAACATCATATGCTCAAACATATGCGCAAAGCCGGATTTTCCGTCGGGATCGTCCTTTGATCCAACCCTGTACCATACCTGGACCGAAACCAAAGGGGTCGCAGTGTCCCTGACGGTTACAACCTGCAGCCCGTTTTGAAGTGTCCGCTGATCGATGTCGAGCGGCGCGATTCCCGTTTGACCTGACGCACCGGCCGTCAAGATCGAAAACACCGCCAATATAATGAATTTACGCATATTTTTCCCCGTTTTATTCTCCGATTGACGCCCCGTTCTCAAGGATTGACCCGTGCACTCAGCCACCTCCCGTCGAGTTCATGCTGACCCCGCCGTCATTTTGCGTAGTCGTAAAAACCCTTGCCGGATTTTCTGCCGAGCCAACCTGCATCGACATATTTTTTGAGCAGCGGGCACGGCCGGTATTTGGGGTCGCCGAGTCCTTCATGAAGTACGTTCATAATCGCCAGGCAAACATCGAGACCGATAAAATCGGCCAGCGACAGCGGGCCCATCGGATGATTCATTCCCAGCTTCATAATCTCGTCGATTGACTCCTCGCTCGCAACTCCTTCGTGGAGGCAAAAAATCGCCTCATTGATCATCGGCATCAACACCCTGTTTGAGACAAAACCGGGAGAATCGTTGCATTCTACCGGGGTCTTTCCAAGCTGTTCCGAAAGATTCTTGACCCGCTCGTAAGTTTGATCGCTGGTCGAGATTCCGCGTATGATTTCGACGAGCTTCATCAGCGGAACCGGGTTGAAAAAGTGCATGCCGATAACCTTATCCGGACGTTTCGTTACCGCTCCGATCTTTGTGATTGAAATCGACGACGTATTCGTTGCCAAGATTGTTTCTCCGCCCGTAAATTGATCGAGCTTGCCAAAGATATCTTTCTTTATTTCAAAATTCTCGGTCGCGGCTTCGACCACGAGTCCGCAGCCGCTTAAATCTTTCAAGTTGGTTGTAATTGCAATACGATCGAGAATAGATGTTTTTTCCGCTTCAGTGATCTTTTCTTTTTTCACGAATCGATCGAGGCTTCCGGCGATCGATTTGACGCCCCGTTCGACAAACTCTTCCTTGATGTCGCACATCTTGACATCAAAACCCTTGCTGGCGGCAGTTTGAGCAATTCCGTTGCCCATCGTGCCCGCGCCTATCACTCCGATAATGTCGTTCATATAAAACCTGTTGATAATTATTATTGAGAACCGAATTAAAAGTAACCAAAATCGTCGTTTAAAACAAACAAGCGGCAGGATCTTGCTCCTTGCCGCGGTTATCCAATTAAAACCGAAAGATTTATTGCCAGCTGTTCGGCGGTGGAGGAGGACTACCGGCGATCATTTCGCCGCCTTCATAAAACGACTTCCCGAGGTCGCCAAACAGGAACCATAACCCGTAAACGCCCAACGCGGTTCCGAGCGGAAAGCTGAGCATACAGAGGATGCTGCCGATGATCCCGAGAATGCGGCCGGCCGGCTGCTCCTTATAAATTTTCCAACCGGTGAACAGATAAAACCCGGAAAATATCAGGATTATGATTGCAACCACGACGCCGATCCCCAAAAAGATTCCGCCCATCATTTGCTGTTCGGATTTCTGTGATGCACTGAGCATCGCCGCCCCCATTCCGCCGTAGATTAACGCCGCAATGAGTCCGCCGAGCGCGGAAATACCACCGTTTATCAAAAAGAAGATTCCTAAAAGTCTGTTATGGTCTTTCGCTGTCATTTTTTCTCCCGGTCTTTTTTTTACGAATTTCGATTACACAAGACATTATACGAATAGCAGGGTATTTCTGTTCCGGAAATCACTTTTGGCGGGAATCAAAATCTTCAGTCGTTTTCCCGTCCCAAAATGAAATACCAAAGGCCGTAGATGCCGATAACGGTTCCGATCAGGAAATTTGGCAGGCAAATAATGCTGGCGATGATTCCGAACGCGTCGGCGCCGGATTTATCGTTTTGCATTTTCCAGCCGGCAAGCATCAAAAACAGCGCGATCATCAGGGCAAACCATTCGCCGCCGGCCAAACCGCCGGACAATACCCAAAACAATGCCTTTAGTGCTCCGATCAGAAAAAAACTGCCGGCCAACATTTTCTTGTGCTCAAGTGTCGTCATAGTCTCACTCCTACAAAAATGCGCTTGACTTATTGTAACAAAACCTCAACAAGACAAACGCAGAAAGGATGCAAAATGTTCCTGATCCGTAAATTCGGTTGTTAAGCCGAAGGTTTTCGACCATTATTCTCTTTCAACCGCCATCGCCACGGAATTCCCGCCGCCGAGGCAAAGCGCGGCAACCCCCTTCTTCACGTTCCGGCGCTTCATTTCATAAAGCAGCGTGGTCAGAATCCGAGATCCGCTGTTTCCGATCGCGTGTCCGAGTGCTACCGCGCCGCCGTTTACATTGACCTTTTCAATATCCAAACCCAGCTCCTGCATCACTCCCAGCGCCTGGACAGAGAAAGCTTCATTAAGTTCAAACAGGTCCACTTCTTCCATCGTCCATCCGGCTTTTTTTAGCACGTTCTTCACGCCTTCAACCGGGGCCATCATTATCAGTTTCGGCTCGATCCCGCTGGTCGCGTATGCGGCGATTCTAGCCAGGGGCTGGATCCCCAGTTCTTTCGCCTTCGCCGCGGAGGTGACCACTACCGCCGATGCGCCGTCATTGACACCCGGGGCATTTCCCGCCGTGACCGTCCCGCCGTCCTTCTTAAACGCCGGACGCAGTTTACCCAATCCTTCAACGCTGGTGTCATCCCGGATGGTTTCGTCCTTGTCAAAACGAACCGGGTCACCTTTGCGCTGGGGAATCTCAACCGGGACGATTTCGTCTTCAAACCGGCCCTCGTCACGCGCTTCCATCGACTTACGGTGGGAATTGTAGGCGTATTCATCCTGTTCGCCGCGGCCGATCTGATATTTTTCGGAGACCACCTCGCCGGTGTTTCCCATATGCCAGTTTTCAAACGGACACCAAAGGCCGTCGTGTATCATCAGATCGGTCACATTCTTATTACCCATCCGGTAGCCCGTCCGGGCCTCCGGCATCGCATAGGGAATATTCGACATCGATTCCATTCCGCCGGCGACCACGAATTCCGAGTCTCCTAATTTTACCGCCTGGGCGGCAAGCGCCACGGACCGGAGCCCGGATCCGCAAACCATATTCACCGTCAGCGCCGAAACTTCCGGCGGCAGTTCGGCCTTGATCGCCGCCTGCCGGGCAGGCGCCTGGCCCAGGCCGGCCTGGACGACGCATCCCATAATCACTTCGCTTACGTCTTCCTTTTTTATCCCCGCCCGTTTGACGGCTTCCTTGACGGCCAGCGCACCCAAATCGGTGGCCGAAAACGGCGTCAAACTTCCCAGAAACTTACCCGTCGCCGTCCGAGCGGCGCTTATTATTACTGCATCATTTAATTCCGGCATCAATTACCTCTGTATTAGTATTAGAAAAATCATTCCCTAATATCTTAAGCCGAATTCGGGGGTCGTTCAACCGGGGAAATAACCGAAAAATTAAACCGAAGTGTGATTGATCACGGCGGTTAGCCCGAAGCTTTTCCGTTTTGGTTTAATGTGTAACGATGCTTTTAACA
>JBFGKW010000137.1:0-4906 GCA_041576495.1 Aridibacter sp.
AAGGACGGAATTCGAAATTGTATGCAGGGAGATGCCGAGTTTTCCATCAGCACCGACCAAGAGGTCGCCTATGTAGACTTCCGCACGAGCGGTAACGACGCCTATTACATCGATCAATGGCGGCTGTTCAAAAACGGCACGTTGGTCAAGCACGAAGAATCCGACAACGGGACTGGCTGGTGTTTGTCGACCGATCCGAATGATGCAATCGGCCCCTGGCAAGACTATACAAACGGCCTTTGCAGGATCTGGATCAAGTTTCCATAGAGGGTACAGCCCACTCTGAGGAAGCGGGGTGCTCAGAATTTGTTAGCCGATAACGGCGATCTTGACGCCGCCGACATTGAATATCTTGAAATCTTCAACGCCGGTCGGGTTGTTATGGCGTGCGCATATCAGTGTTGACGGAACATCGGTTTCGTGTTTCTCGGCCACGTTTCACGTGGAATTAAGCTTCTTTGCGACCAACTCGAGGACTGTTTCGAAATCCGGGTAACCCGCTCCGAATCGGCGGGTTATTATGTTTCCGCCGCGCGTGACGATCGTTTCGCCATCGATGACGACATCGAACTGGCCCGTTTTACCCGCCGTAATGCTTACTTCGCTTTTCAGACGTTCCGTTATAAGGGCCGCGAGACTCGCAGCCTTCGATTTATTGTTAGCTCAGGTAGGACAATATTTGATTTCGATATTCATAAAATTCCTGTTTTTATTGAAGCAGTTCCAGATTCTCCCGCAGAGCGCTTATCTGCACTTCGATTTCGGCCGATCGGTTTCGGACCGCCGCAACCTTTTCTGCCGGGGCTTTATTTACAAACTTGTCATTCGATAATTGCAGCTGCAGTTTCTCATCCTCTTTGAGGAGCTTGTTTATTTGACCTTCAAGACGTTCGATCTCCAAATCAAAATCGATCAGTCCCTCGAGCGGAATTGCGATTTCCGAACCATTTGTCAAAACTGATTTTGCCGAGGCCTTCGGTACGCTTATTTTTTCACCAAGTGTCAGCGTGCCCGCACGAGCAAGTTTTAAAATTTGCGCCTTGTTGTCGTTAAACACTCCGCATGATGAAACGTCGGCGCCAATATGAACGTCAAAAAATTCAGAAGACTTAATCCTCATTTCGGCACGGATGTTTCGAATTTTTGTAATCAGTTCGATGACGAGCGCCATCTGTGACTCGGCGTGATGATCGATTAGTTCAGGATTCCCGGTCGGAAAATCAGCGAGCATAATCGTTCCCTGGGCGCTTCGGTAAGCCGGATGATGCAGACTCGAACCGGCGCCCGGAAGTTTTAGCCAGAGTTCTTCGGTTAAATACGGCATAAACGGATGCAGCAACCGCAACGCCTGATCCAGGATCGAAAGGATTCGTGTCCGGGCTTCTGAACGCAGGGTTTCTTCGCCCCCTTCACTCTCTGACGCCGGCCGGCCGCTGCCGACGGAAATCTCGTCCTTAACCAGCTCGATATACCAATCACAAAAGTCGTCCCAGAAAAAATGATAAAGCAGCTGAACCGCTTCATGAAAAGCATATCGATCAAGCGAATTGTTGACGTCGATTGCGGTTTTGTTAAGCCGCGCAATGATCCATCGATCGGCAAGCGAAAATTCTCCGCCGACCCCTCGATCCGCCACTTTATTTTGCGGCAACATCGCTTTCTCTCCCCCCGTCGCCGTGGGCTGCTCACTTGTTATTGATTTCGGATCGATTTTCGCATCTCCTGCATTCATCAGGCAGAACCGTGTAGCATTCCAGATCTTGTTTGCAAAATTCCGGTATGACTCTACTTTTTCATCACGCCATGCGAAATCCATTCCGGTTGAAGAACCCGCCAGGGTGATTCGCGTCGCATCAACGCCATACTTGTCAAAAACCTCAATTGGATCGACACCGTTGCCTTTGGTTTTCGACATTCGCTGTCCATCCTGCGCAAGCACGGTTCCCGTGATGTAGACATCATCAAACGGCCTTTCTCCGACGAATTTAAGCGAAGACATGACCATTCTCGAAACCCATAAGAAAATGATATCGCGGGCTGTAACAAGTACATTTGTCGGGTGAAAGACCTCTAAATCGTTGGCCCCGCGAGAGTTCTGAGCCGAGTTGTCCGCTTCTGGGTTTTCTTGTCGCTGAACCGTTGTTCCAATACCGCGGACCGCAGCTTTGCCCGTCCAACCCAATGTCGAAAACGACCACAGCCAGGACGAAAACCATGTATCAAGAACGTCCTCGTCTTGTCTCAGGTCCCCGGTGCCGGCTAACGCAATCGCATCTTCTTTGGTTCGCGCAACGAAAATATTTCCGCTGTTGTCATACCATGCGGGAATTTGATGTCCCCACCAAAGCTGCCGCGAGATCGTCCAGTCACGCAGATTTTCCAGCCATTCGGTATAAATCTTGGTATGCGGGGTTTCCGGTGAGAAACGCGGATAGTCGGTTTTCCTTTTGAGATCGAGGGCCATATCGCGCATTTCCGACATATTTACCCACCACTGTTCGGAAACCAGCGTTTCGATTACCGTTTTGCACCGTTCGCAGACCGGGAGAACGATTTCGTAGTCATCGATCCTCTCAAGCAGCCCGAGCTCCTGGAATTTCGCGATCACTTTTTTCCGCGCCTCAAACCGGTCAAGGCCGGCAAAATCCTTGCCCGATGCGTCGTTCATCGTACCGTCCGGATTCATAACGTTAAGTTCGGGCAGGTTATGACGCAGCCCCATCTCGTAATCGTTCGGATCGTGAGAAGGAGTGATTTTCACCGCGCCGGTTCCAAATTCCGGATCGACATATTTGTCGGTGATGATCGGGATCGTCCGGCCGGTCAATGGAAGCTCAACTTCCCGTCCTACATATTCCCTGAAACGATCATCGTCCGGATTTACTGCCACGGCCGTATCTCCGAGCATCGTTTCAGGGCGAGTGGTTGCGACCGTCAGATATTTCGTGGTCTCAACATCCGCAGCTCCATGATCGGCGCTCGAGCCGCCTCCGCCGGCCAACGGATATTTAAGGTAATAGAGCTTACCGTCTTTTTTCTCCAGGTCTTCAACTTCTAGATCTGACAGTACTGTCTTGTCATTTGGGCACCAGTTTACGATTCTTGCCCCCCGGTATATCGATCCTTCCTCAAACAAACTCACAAAGACATTGGTCACCGCCATCGAGAGTTCCTCGTCCATCGTAAAGCGTTCTCGTGACCAGTCCACTGAAATTCCTTCACGGCGAATTTGCTCAAGAATCGTGCCGCCAAACTTACGTTTCCATTCCCATGCCTTTTTCGTAAAAGCTTCTCTTCCGATTTCTTGCGGAGTTTTGTTTTCTTTTTCCTTTAATTCGCGGGTGACCATTAACTGAGTCGAGATTCCGGCATGATCGATACCCGGAAGAAATAACGTACGGTATCCGAGCATGCGTTTTCGCCGCACAAGGATATCCATTATGGTGTGCTGAAGAGCGTGACCCATATGAAGGCTGCCGGTGATATTAGGCGGCGGGATCACGATTGAATACGTTTCAGATTCCGGGATTTGATTGATTTCCGGCGCAAAATAACCGCTCTCTTCCCATCGTTTATAATGGCTTTGCTCCGCTTCCTTCGGATTATAGGCTGTTGATAGTTCCATGGGACGATGTCCTGGCTTTCGATAACTATAGAATCGATAATAATTGAAAAGGCAGCGAGCAGAAAAACGAGACTGCTCACTGCCTTTGATTGTTTCGCTTAAGAATTAACTGTCCATTTTTTCTTCGGCAATTCTTCTCACTACGCGATCCGTAAGATCGGGCAGCATATCCATTGCCACATTCTTAAGCGCGCCCTTCGAGAGATTTTCCATGACGCGTCTCGAGATTTCTTCGATCATCTCATCAGAAATAGCGCCTTCGAATCGATCTGGCTGATGCGACTTTAAAGAATCAGATCCGACCGGGGTCATTCCGGATTCTCCAATCGAAAGTTCCAACAGGTTGGTTTCGTCGAGCGAGATCGCCTCTGTGGAATCAGCCTCAGAAATTGGAGAAGACTCGGGCTCAACCGGACTCGCCGCCCATCCCGATTCCGTTTCCCCACTTTCAATTTCGCCGGAGGGCTCTTGCTCATCTGTTTGATCGTCACTTTCAACCTTTTCCGCCGTCTGGGAATCATACGGGACGCCGAGATCTTCGGGCTCTTCTTCGTCCGCTGAGGCGCTGTCCCCGAGTGGAGATTCGGCGGTTTGATCTTCCGAAACAGATTCAACTTCTTCGGATGTCACAGCCGTGTCGATCTCATCAACAATTTGAAATCTCGATCCGCGTTGCTCGGAAACACCGCCGAGCTGAATCGCTTCTTTCATTTCGGAATCCGAACGGTCACCGTGCGAATCCGGCACGTCCGTTTCCCGGTCTTCAGTATCAATTAGCTGATCTGTTTCGATCATCTCATCATCAAATCCCGTGTCGCCAAACGACGTGACTGGCGCTGAAACTCCTGAACGGCCCGCACCGGAGGCGGCGGCGGTATCCGCGGCTATCAGATCCTTCGCTGAATCCTCATCCGATCCATTCCGACCTGAATCAAGTAACCCTGTAACAGAAGTAACCAGGTGGTTAATCGACTGAAAGGGCTTCGTCAAATAATCATCAGCGCCGACGCGCTTCGCCTCGGCTTCATCAAACGGTTCAAACGAGCCAACCAAAAGAATTACGGGCATTGCCCTTCCCGATTCCGGGCTTTTTACTTTTTCACAGACCTCGTAACCGTTTAAGCCGGGCATGTTCACATCGGCCATAACCAAATCCGGAGATTCTTCGCGGATCTTGTCCATTGCCGAATTCCCATCACCTACGCAAATCACATCCATACCTTCATCTGCGAAAGTCAGATTTACAACCTTTTGAATGGTTATTGAGTCGTCTGCTAAAAG
>JBFGKW010000138.1:0-4811 GCA_041576495.1 Aridibacter sp.
CCAGTTCTTCCTCGTTGGCGCGCATCTTTTCGATTTCGGCTTTTTCAGACTGCCATTTCGCTTTCTTCGCCGAAGAAGTTTCCTGCAGGTCTGCTATGCGCCTTTCGATATCCGAAAGATGCTCCTTAGACTTTTCGTCCTCTTCGCGGCTAAGCGCTTGTTTTTCGATCTCAAGCTGCAGAATTTCGCGTTCGAGTTCGTCGATTTCCTCCGGCAGAGAATCAATCTCGATCCTGAGTGCCGAAGCCGACTCGTCTATCAGATCGATCGCTTTATCCGGGAGAAAACGGTCGGCGATATAGCGATGGGACAGCACGGCGGCCGCAACCAAGGCGGCGTCTTTAATTCGAACTCCGTGATGGACCTCGTATTTTTCTTTAAGACCGCGAAGAATCGATATAGTGTCCTCTACACTCGGTTCCGCGATATAAACTTGCTGGAATCGCCGCTCAAGCGCGGCGTCTTTTTCGACGTATTTCTTGTATTCGTTGAGCGTCGTCGCGCCAACGGCTTTGAGAGTGCCCCGTGCGAGTGCCGGTTTGAGCATATTCGAAGCGTCGATGGCGCCTTCCGACGCGCCAGCACCGACCAAAGTGTGAAGCTCGTCGATAAACAGGATAATGTTCCCATCCGACGATTCGATCTCTTTCAGGACCGCTTTCAGACGGTCTTCGAATTCTCCCCTGTATTTTGCCCCGGCAAGCATCGCTCCCAGATCCAGGGCAACAAGCTTCTTACCCTTGAGTGTTTCAGGAATGTCACCCGAAACGATTCTCTGGGCGAGCCCTTCCACGATGGCGGTCTTGCCGACTCCCGGTTCGCCGATAAGAACAGGGTTGTTCTTACGTCGCCGAGAAAGAATCTGGATCGTTCTTCTAATCTCGTCATCGCGGCCGATGACGGGGTCAAGTTTTCCTTTTCGCGCAAGTTCTGTCAGGTCCTGCGCGTATTTCTCAAGCGCCTGAAAAGTATCTTCGGCACTTTGGCTTGTTATGCGGGACCCCCCGCGCATCTCTTCAACAACCTTAAAAACATCTTCTTTCGAAACGCCGTTCGATCTTAAGATCTTTCCGGCCTCGCCGTCTTTTTCATCGGCAATGGACATCAACAGGTGCTCCGTCGAGACGTATTCATCCTTCATCGTCTCAGCTTCCTTCTGAGCATCCTGCATCAGTGCATTAAACCGCGTGCTGAAAAACTGCTGGCCTCCCTTTACCTTCGGATGCCTGGCGATGTCCTTTTCGAGCTCTTCGGCAATAAAGTCTTTGTTTGCGCCGATCTTACCGAGTATTGCTCCGACCACACCCTGATCCTGTTCAAGCATGGAAACAAGGAGATGCTCTGGTTCCACCTGTTGGTTTTCGTTTTTTTCGGCGACACCGATCGAGTTTTGGACCGCTTCCTGGCCGCGAATTGTAAATCTGTCGAATCTCATCAATTAGTTTTTTGCAAATAGTAATTAGTCGAGAGACGGGATCCCGATCGTGAATCCGCCGGGATCCCAGAGCCAATCGGTTAAGCGTTGATGGCTTTTGCCTCTGTATCTTCACCGGCGATTTCGATCTTGCGTGCTTTCGCCTCTTCCTTTTTCGGCAGAGTTACCCTAAGGACGCCATTCTTGAAATCGGCCGTCGTTCCGTCGGCAGAAACCGATCTCGGAAGGCTGAAAGAGCGTGTAAACGAACCGTAAGCCCGTTCGACACGGTGATAGTTGTCGCTTTCGTCTTTCTTTTCAAACTTCCTTTCGCCGCGCAGGGTAATAACATTATTCTCTATCGAAACCTCGAAATCATCGCGCTGCATTCCCGGAAGTTCGGCTTCCAGAACCAGTTCGCTTTCACTCTCGAAGATATCGACTCGCGGCGACCAACCGCCGGTGGCCAAGTCTTCTTCTCCGAATCCACGGGGAACACTCGACATAAATAGGCGGTTCATTTCGTCCTGCAGACTCTTTAACTCACGAAATGGATCATACTTCATCAAACTCATTGCTATAACCTCCTAAAATGTATCAACTTCACTAAAAATATGACTAATTGCTTAGTCTCTTTGCATAATAAAACCTGAGTGTATCATTGTCAAGTCTAAAATTGCGTTCAATTATTGCCATAACTATCTTAATTTTTTCAGAATTGAGGTGACATATTTCATTTTTGAGGTTATATTTTCAACGCATTCCTTTTACTTCGAAATTAATAGTTGTTCCGGGAGCCGGGCATTTAGGAAATCAGCCTGCAGACGGTTTCTTTTATGGGAGATGCGATTTGAACAATCCGAACTGCGGGGTTGTTCCAGCGGCCAAATAGCAGTCAACAGATTCAATCTATATGAAATTGTTTCGCGAGGCTTTGTTTCCTTTAATTGCCGTACTCGCCTCATTTGTGATCGGCGGCGTTATCATAGTGATTATCGGTGATAATCCGTTCGCCGCATTTTGGATATTTATCGAAAGTTCGTTTGGATCGGTGAAGGGAATCACCGAAACCCTATTTTACGCGACACCTCTGATTTTTACGGGTTTGGCGGTCGCGGTCGCGTTTCGCTGCGGTTTACTCAATATCGGGGCCGAAGGACAGCTCTATGTAGCCGCTTTTGCGACTGCCTGGGTCGGCATCAAGTTCGGCGGAACGGTCGTAAATGTTTTTGGCAAACAGGAAGACTGGTCGTGGATCAGCCTTCCGGCGATTTTGCTCATACCGCTTTGTATCGCGACGGCGATCATTGTCGGCGGTTTTTGGGGCGCCATTCCGGGTTTCCTAAAAGCGAAGTTTGGCTCTCATGAGGTGATCAACACGATCATGCTGAACTTTGTCGCGATTGCGCTTGTAAGTTATTTCACCCAGTACTACTTCAAAATACCCGGCGACCCGATTCTACAAACCGCTCCTATTGGTAAAGCCGCCCATATACCCCAGCTTAATCAGTTTCTGCCGTTTGTACCTGAAACGGTCGCTCTGAATGTCGCTTTTCTTATCGCGATACTGATGTGCGTACTTGTTTATATATTTTTGTGGAAGACCAAGTGGGGGTACGAGCTGCGCGCCGTCGGCGAAAACCCGGACGCGGCAGAATACGGCGGGATCTCCCCCAAAAAACAGATTGTAATTGCGATGACGATTTCCGGTTCCCTGGCGGGGATGGTCGCGGTAGGCGAAGTCTTGGGTTACCGGCACAATTATTACGACGGCTTTTCAGCTCAATGGGGATTTTTTGGAATTGCGGTCGCCCTGCTTGGCCGAAACCACCCGCTCGGGGTGTTTATCGCCGCTATATTTTTCGCGATGATCATGAGAGGCGGTTTGTTTATAGACATCGATACAAAATACATCACCAAGGACCTTGTGGAAGTCCTGCAGGCAATTATCATCATTCTGGTGGCAAGTCTTCAGCGGTACAGTAAATAGATGGACGAATCCTTAGTTACATTTGGAATAATCTTCTTCTCGGCAATCCGGGTTGCGACACCTTTGATTTTTGCCGCGCTCGGCGGACTTTTTTCCGAGCGCTCCGGTGTCATAAATATCGCGCTGGAGGGTCTGATGCTGGCCGGGGCCTTTACCGCGGCTGTTGTCACTTACGAGCTGAGCAATCCGTATCTTGGGTTTTTGAGCGGCTTGGTCAGCGGCGGGTTGGTGGCTGCAATATTCGCTATCGCGGTCATCAGGTTTGAGGCCGATCAGGTCGTGGCTGGTGTTGGAATAAACTTTCTGATGCTTGGGCTTCCCGCATTGCTTTCCGGGGCGATCTACGACGCATCGGGTTCCACCGAACAAATCGATAAAGAATTTCTTTTACCCTATTTTTTTCCGAGCGTGTTCGGAAGCCAGATTGCTTACGCATCGCTTTTGGCGTTTTTGCTTGTTCCGCTTGTGTGGTACGTATTGTTTAAAACACCGTTTGGCTTAAGACTTAGAGCAGTTGGGGAAAACCCCGGGGCCGCGGACGCTGCGGGGATCAAAGTCCGGCGGATGCGTTACACGGGCGTTATACTGAGCGGTGTGTTGGCGGCTGCCGGCGGGGCATATATGGCAATCGGCCAGTCGTCGTTTTTTACAAGGGGTATGAGTGCGGGCAAAGGGTTTATTGCTCTGGCTGCTTTGATATTGGCAAAATGGCGCCCGGTACCTGTGCTTTTGGCCTGTCTGTTTTTTGGTTTGACCGAGGCTTTGGCGATACAGGCGCAAGGCTGGATCAAACTTCCTTCGGGCGAGGACATTCCGGTCCAGTTTATCGAAATCATTCCGTATATATTGACGATTATCGTTTTGGCGGGATTCATCGGCGCTTCGAGGGCTCCGAAAGCGCTTGGAATTCCGTACCGAAAAGAGGAATAATTTTCGGTTAACCGACGAATTTTATCGGACCGACAACAGAGAAAATGAACTACGAAAACGCGGAAGAAACCCGCGACTATATCAAATCCAGGTTCGACGATGAGGTAAAAATAGCGCTGGTGCTCGGGAGCGGCCTTGGCGGATTTGCCGACGACGTGGAGAATGCGGTCGTGATCCCGTACGAAGAAATTCCGCATTTTGCCGTTTCGACTGTTGCCGGGCACTCGGGCCGGCTAGTCATTGGAGACGTGGCCGGTGTTAAGATAGCGGTACAGCAGGGGCGGTTTCACTATTACGAGGGATACGACATTCAGCAGGTCATATTTCCGATGCGGGTTTTTGGTTTGCTGGGAATCGAGACGGCAATAATAACGAATGCGGCGGGAAGCGTGCTGACCAGTTTTAAACCCGGCCGTCTCATGCTGATCCGGGATCACATAAACAAAATGGGTGTCAGTCCTCTAAGGGGCGAGAACG
>JBFGKW010000139.1:0-4802 GCA_041576495.1 Aridibacter sp.
ATAAAATGCGATGCTCATATCCGATTTTCTCGGGCTGTACTGGCACTTATAGTGTTCGGCTCCGTCAATCTTTTTGGTACCTCCGCATTTCAGCCTTCCCGTCTTTACGTCATATTGATTCATCTCCCAGGCGGTTGAAAGTGTTCCCGTCAGAATCCCCGACTTAAACGTCTCTTCATTAAGGCGTATAAAGTTGCCGAGGATAGTACGCTGTCCGGGCTGAAGAAACCCTACGGTCAGGTCTTTCCCGTCAAAACCTACTTTTTCAGCCGGGTATTCGATATTTGGAAAGCTCATCCCTATCAAATTCATCTCGCCTTCCGACGCGAAAACGACGGCGCCCGATGCCTCTCCGGTGCTCCGGCCCCTTACCAGGGCCCTGGCGCTTCCGGTAGCCATTATCGAGGTGACGGCTTTGCGCGCATCGGCCGTTCCGATCGATTCAAGGTGTCTGGCCAGGATCTGCTCGGTTGTCAGTTTCTCGACGGGAACTGAAGCGTTCACCGAAAAAGTCTGGACAAAGAAAAACACCGCGCACGCTAGGGGAACCGCACCCCTTTGGGAAATCACTCTTAATTGCTTCATATTCCGTCCTTGACAGCCTGATAATTGCCAGATCATACCTGTTTCCGATCGACAACGGGTATGTGTTTTGACGAAACATTATTACACGATACATCCAAAAATTAGGAACGAAAATCGAAATTTAGCTGCCAATCATACAAAAATTGCAAGAATAGTTCATTCGCAGCGGTTTTTGCAGGTTTTGTCATCGCGAATTCTGAAAACTCAACGATTAGACTAAAAAAAGGGTGTCGATTCTTTCGAAACGACACCCGGTAATGGTCATTTAATCCTCGGTCGAATTAAAATTCAAAACGCACAGCAAATTGCATGATCCGCGGGCTATACGTATTCCCGATCGGAATTTGGCCAAAGGTGTTACCAGATGCATCGTCGACATCAAACGTGCTGGTGTTTTCACCGATAAACCAGTTGGTCTGATTTAACACGTTGAACGCCTCCGCACGCAGCTGGACTCGGTATCTTTCCCCGAACCGGATGTTCTTGATTAGCCCGGCGTCAACATTGTAATACCAGGGGCCGTTTAGGAAAGCCCGCGGCAATGTTCCGGTTTGGCCCGGCTGAACCCGGAAGAATACCTGCCCGGGGAAACGGGCGTCCGGCGTTCCTTCCACGTTCCCATTGGTTGCCGAACCGCTTGGTCCGATCACCGACGGATCGATAAAGTACACCTTGCCGTCGACAAAGTTGATACCCATCAGCTTTTTGATCTCCGCCGGAGAGAGGCTCGAATTCGCCGTCTGGCGACCCGAGCGGCCCGTTCGGTTGAGGGTGCCATTGACATCCTTGATCGACATCGGGGCCCCCGAGCTGATATTGATAATCGATGTCAACTGGAAACCGCCGAAGATCTTATCAACCCAGCCGCCCTGATTCAGGAAGGGCCTTCCCTTCCCAAACGGCAGTTCATAGTTGGCATTGATATTGATCGTGTGCGTCCGGTCATAATCGGCCCGTGCATATTCCAGTCCTTGATTAGCATAATCAAGGTAGGGATTGAACCGCGATTGATTGTCACTTCCCGAATCGGTCAGTGTCTTTTGGAAAGTATAGTTGGCCTGGAATTGCAATCCGTCCGTAAATCTTCGGCGAATCTCCGCTTGCAGGGCATTGTACCTGTACTTCCCGGCATTGGTTAACAGATCGACCACACCGGCATTTGGATTTTCTCGGAAACTTGATCCTCTAAAACCCTCAAAACCATTGACGATATAAATGACCGCCAATTGACCGGGGATTCCGTCCTGGATCATGTCTCGGATAAATCCTGCTAATGGTAAGAAACCGCCAACGGCAGAAGTTCCCGGATTAAGCACTACTTGCCCCGGAAACCCTGAAAATCCCAACATTTCCGTTGAGCTGCAACGTCTTGAATCTAAGAACAATCCAGCCTGAGCCAATGCGATTCGACAATTGTTTCTTGCAGTATTGAAATCCGTCAAGTAGTTCGCGTTGTTAAGCTGAACCTGGTTAAAGTCAAATGCCTGATGCATATTGTTGCTTGCCCCGCCCACATAGCGAATCTCAAACGCAGTGTTGAAACCGATCTCTCTTTGGTAACCGAAATTCCATTCATAGTTTTGCTGCATTTCGATTTTGGGATCGACCGCAAACACTGTATTGAAGCGATTTCCCGCGTTGGCATTTCCGGTAGCAAAGCTAATCGGCGGCGGTTGAAATGCTGGAAGGACAAATCCCGGAAGATTCGTCAGCCGCGCATTCAGATCAATCGATCCTCCCTCAAGCGCCCGCACCGTGAAATTCAAACCCTGGTTACCGCCCAACGCATTGTCAGCGCCGCGGACAAATTCATCATTGACATAGCCGATTCTGAATCCGCCGCGGATCGTCGATTGGTTTTGGCGGCCAAAAAGCCATGCCATCGGTCCCTTTTCAAAATTCGGCTGCCATGCAAAACCGATGTTGGGACCGAAATTGTCGTAATCCGGCTTATAAAACTGACCGGGCGTGCCGGAATTGTTTCCGATAATTACGTATTGGCCGGTCGGATCAAGCAAATTGGTCCTGATTTGGTCAAACGATGTGGCGCCCTCCAGATCGGGTTCAAGATAGACCTGTTCCGGGTTTCTCAACGGAGACCAGTAGTCCCAGCGCAAACCCATTGTCAAGGTCAGATTGGGTTTTACCCGCCATTGGTCACTCAAATACAGACCGTATGTCTCGTACCTGAAGTTTTGTATTTGTGCTGTCCCAAGGACCGGACCTTGAGAAGGGCCCTGGTAGTTGGCCGCAACGGTCCCCGAGCCGATGGTTCCACCCAATAGCGCCCGCAATCCATTCGCTCTTCCACGACTGGTACTGCTGATTCCCCCCGGGAATAATCCCGCATTCAAGGAGTCAAACTTGCCGTTTGAAGTGGCAATATTAAAGATCGGCACCTTGTTGAAATTTGTCTGGGTGTCGATAACGTGTTTTAGATATTCACCGCCAAACCTCATCGTGTGATTTCCAAACGAGTATGAGGCGTTATCCTGAAACGTGTAGAGTTTCGTCGCGCGTCCCTGGTCCTGGAAACTCGGAAGCGGATCCGTGATGAACGGCAAACTTCCGATGACGAAATCGGTCGGGAATTTCGGCGATTGCGCAAAGAAAGGGCCGCCGTCCGTATAACCAAACCGCACCTCGTTTGTAAAACTCGAACCGAGGGTTGACCGCCAGGCGGCAACGAAAAACCGTTCCTTCGAAGTCACGTTTACAAACGGTTCCTTATCAAAGCCAAACTCGACGTCCGGCCGGTTATCGTTGTTGTCAACGTGACGAAATACACCATAAACACTGTGTTTATCGTTTAGTTCAACATCGACCCTGGATACATATGTAGCGCGGGTCGTATTGTCCGTCACATTGAAAAGATTGACCTGAGTCAAACCGCCGTTTGTTATATCCGAGTTTCCCGAAGTCGGCAGGTTAGCCAGAATCCGGGACTGGATAATCGGGTCGACTGCCAGCACGCCGTTTGCCGAAGCCGGAATCGGACCGGTCATCCCGGCGCCCGTCAGGACATTGACCGTCCGTGACACGCCGCCGTTATCGGTATAGGTAAAGGTTCCGTCACGAAATTGCGGTAACAGCGTGGTGGTCGAAACCGAATTCTGCTGGCGAAGCAAGAATTTTTCATAGTTAAAAAAGAAGAATCCCTTGTCCTTAAAAAAGTACGGCGTGCCTTCGCCAAACCCGGGGATCGGCAATGGACCCGAAACTTTCCCGCCAAACTGATTCCTGTTTAAAAAAGGCTTAGGCGCAAGTTCGTTCCCTGCAGCATCAAGGCCAACCGAATTGTTGCCGAATTCGTTTGCGGCAAATCTTGAGTTGCGGTTGTAAACGTAAAGCGCACCGTGGAAGTTGCTGCCGCCGCGCGGCGTTACCAGCAAGACCTGGGTCGAGCCGCCGTTGCCAAGTTCGGCACCCGAGTTTTGGGTTACGACGGTAAATTCGCCGGTGTTATCGACCGTCGGCCGGTCAGCAACAAACCCGCCTGTCCGGATAAAGTTATCCTGAACGTTGATCCCGTCCCGAGTGTAGTTGACCGATGACGATCTCTGGCCGTTGATCGAATTGCTCGTCGCATTGACCCCGGCCTGCAAGTTAAGCAGCGACAGCGGATTACGTCCGTTTATCGGCAGGTCCAATACCTGTTTTGTGGAAACGGTCGTCGTTAATGCGGCATTACTTGAATTTATGATTTCACCGCTGGCCTGTACATTTACCACGGCCGAAATGTCGCCGATTTCAAGCTTTGGGTTGATCGTCGACGCACGGTTTGCATCGATTTTCAATTCGTTCGCGACATAAGTCTTGAATCCATCAACTGAAACCTTAAGGGTATATGTCCCAAAGTTCAGCTGTTCAAATTGAAAACCGCCGCTGTCATTTGAAGTTGTTGTTATGGTACGCCCGGTTTGATTATCGGTAATCGTAACCGTCGCGCCCGGAAGCAAGCCGTCGGGTCCCGAGACGGTCCCTCTAAGACTTCCTACAGTCGATTGCGCCACCGCTAACGCCGCGAGGATAAATAGCGTCAACGTGGCGATGATAAATCGTTTCATTGTTGTGTCTCCTTAAAGATGTGTGTTTTACGATCCCTTGAATGTATGAACCTGACGGCGGCTTTTTAAGTTACCGTGCGCTGGCTTATGTTTTCAAAGCGTTTTTGATCGTCAAGATTATTTACCTGTCTAGTAATGCTCAGGCAAGCC
>JBFGKW010000140.1:0-4554 GCA_041576495.1 Aridibacter sp.
CAAAACCAAATCCCCGTTCTTTCGGAAGCCGGTAAAGGACCGTGGCAGCCCCGACGAGACTGTTCATAGCGGGATATGCGGGGAACGCCGGATTTGGAACAAGCACCTGATCACCCTCCTGACATACCGTTAAGAGCGCGTCAAACAACGCCTCGTTTGATCCGACGGTGACGATACAATCGTCTATGGTCAATCTCAAATGGGGATATTCGGTTAGAATCCTTTCACGGAGTTCGGGCAGACCGGCGTGTGAAGTGTAACCGTTTTGCTCTTCTTCGATGACCCGCACCGCCTCGCGCCTGATGCATTCGGGTGTTGGCAAATCCGGCTGTCCCAATCCGAAATTTATGCTGTCCGGCAGTGCCCGGTCAAAAATCTGGCGGATGTTTGATTTTTGAATCCCGTGCAGCCGTTTTGGGATTCGGAAACTCTCGTTTTCCTGTGTCGCATGACTCATAAATATTAATCGAAAATGATCAAAAACAGAACCACAGGATACCTCATTTCTATATCCCGTTCATCCCGTGGCGATGACGGTTAAATGGTCATCCGACACAATTGCGAGAATCACATAAAAAATGAAACGGGGCATAGATCCGATTCTCTGAGCGGGAATCTAATATTGATTGCGGGCCGGGGCTCCAGCCGTTGGCTACCGCAGATAATCCTCCAGTTGGGTTGACGCGTCTGTCTTCTGATCCCGGTATTTTACAATCATCGGTGCGTAAAGAGACAATCCCTGCTCCTTTCCATACCCGCCGGCGATGCTCCTCGCGCCCTGTACCACAACTGCGCCGGCCGGAATTTCAAGCGGCTGCCCTTCGCCGCCTTTGATAATTGCTGAATTTACCAGGTCAAAGACGGGGGTTGAACGGGTGAGGATTACCCCGGAAGCGAGGACTGCCCGCTGCCTCACGATCGTGCCTTCATAGACTCCGGTGTTGCCCCCGACCAGGACGTCGTCTTCAATAACGACCGGCATTGCGCCGACCGGTTCAAGGACGCCGCCGATCTGGGCAGCGGCCGATAAATGAACCCGTTTTCCTATTTGCGCACAGCTGCCGACGAGGGCGTGGGAATCGATCATCGTTCCCTCATCGACATAGGCGCCGACGTTGACATACATCGGGGGCATACAGACCACGCTTGGCGCGACATAACTGCCGTCCCTGATGCTTGATCCGCCGGGAACTATTCGGATGTTATCTTCAAGCGACATCCGGCGCAGCGGGTAGGTTTCCTTGTCAAAAAATTGAAACGACTCGGTGTCTTTTGACATCTCGACCATCTTGCCCATTTTGAAACCCACCAGGATACCCTGTTTAACCCAGGCATTTGTAAACCAGTTTCCGTCGGCGCCTTTTTCCGCCGCGCGAATCTCGCCATTTCTGAGGGCGCTCCGGAACGTTTCGAAGATCTTTCGGTCTTCGGGCGTGTACTCGGGTGCCGCTGCCAATTTTTCTATTTGTTCTTGTAGGTTCATAATTTATTTACAAATAAATTCCGAAAGCGGAAGATGAAAAAATCATAAAAGCAGTCCAAATCCATTCGTAGCAGAGAACATTTTTCGGCAGACAAACGCGGCCAATTAGGTTGCGCCGGGTGGAATCCGCACGATTTCCTTTTGTGGCTCGTGTAATCGAGCACGCCCGATTCAAAATGAACTATTTATTTAGCTTCAACCCTTCGAGCACTGCGCGGAGTTTCTTCTGAGCTTCCTTTGAAACCGGTACCAGCGGCAATCTAAGATTGTTTTCCAGCAACCCCGTTTCGGCCATGACAAATTTACAAGGAGCCGGGTTTGCCTCGATAAAATTGGCTTCCATAAGTTCGAGAATATTGTAATGTATACGGCGCGCCTTGGTATATGCACCGCTTAACGCCGCATTGACCAACTGCGACGTTTGTTCGGGTATCTCGTTTGAACATACCGAAACAAGCCCGTCGGCACCGGCCGAAATCATCGGGAGCGTTATCGCGTCGTCACCCGAAAAGACACGGAAATTTTTTGGACGTTCGTGGATGATCTTCATGATCTGCGAAAAGTCGCCGGAAGCTTCCTTGGTCGCCACGATATTCGGGCAGCTTTCGGCGATTCGGACCTGGGTCTCGGCCGAAATATTCGATGCGGTTCGTCCCGGGACGTTGTAAAGCATTATCGGGAAACGCCTTACAGAATTCGCTATCTCCTTAAAGTGTTCGAAATAACCGGCCTGGGTCGGCTTGTTGTAATAAGGGCCGACGACGAGCGCCATATCCGCCCCGATGCGTCTTGCTTCGCGCGTGAAATCAATCGTCGCCGCGGTGTTGTTGCTTCCGGTCCCTGCAATTACCCTTGCCTTCCGGGCTTTCGCTATATCGACCGTCATTTTGATCACGTGGAGCCGTTCTTCAGCCGACATCGTCACGCTCTCACCGGTCGTTCCGCAGGGTACCAGCAATTTGATGCCGCCCGCGATTTGCCTCTCCACCAGCGACTTAAAGCAATCGTCGTCAACCGAGCCGTCTTTCTTAAACGGAGTCACGAGCGCGGTAGCGCAGCCTTTTAGCCAATCCAGTTTCATTGTCATATTATTACCCGCTACCCGAATTATCGCGGCTGCAGCCGCTATTCGGATTTCAAATCATATTATCCTAACCGCAGGAAAGTAAATATCCACATTACCGTATGTCGCTGATGGACGGCAATCCAGCGGAATGTTCCGGTTTTCCCCCGACTGTGAACTAAACGTACGGTCGATGCGTTGTTAACATTGGAGAACACTATTATGAAATATTCAAGACGCGAATTTGCAAGAATACTCTTCGGTGCGGGCGCACTTGGGCTGGTCGATGTCAATTTATACGGCCGGGCATTGGGAGACTCAACCCGATCAATGCGTCATCTGGTTACTCAGACGGCAAGTGGAGAAGGAACATGGACAAACCTCAAGATTGACGGAAAGGTTCCGGCTGATATCCGCGGTACGCTTTTTCGGACCGCTCCCGGAACCGCTGACTGCTTTGGCACCAAGCTGCGGCATCTCTTCGACGGTGATGCCTATATCGCGGGATGGCGGTTTGACGAAAGGGGGGTTTCCTTAAAGGGCCGGTTTGTTCCATCTCCGGCAAGGCTTAAGGAAAGGGAAGCCGGGAAAATGCTTTTTAACGAATACGGTACAAACGCACCCGATGCCCGCAATGGCGGCAAGAATCAGCCGAGCGTCAACGTAATCGAATGGCGCGGGAAACTGCTGGGGTTGTCAGAGGGAGGCCTGCCGACGATCATCAATCCTGAGACCTTTGACTTTGAGGGTTATGAGAATTTCGACGGCATCGTTCCGGATTATTTGACCTTTACCGCTCATCCTCGTCTCGATCCCGAGACGGGCGACATGTATGCCTGGGGATTTGAAAAACGGCCCCCGGGGACGATGCACATCATTCGCACCGAGCGCAGCACCGGAAAGGCGGAAACACTCTACAAGATGCCTCAAAGGGGCTTCAATATGGTTCACGACGCTATGCTTACGGAGAATTATTTCGTCATTTTGATCCTGCCCACGGCCTACGATCTGCAGATGCTTATGAGCGGTAAACCCCTCGGTGACGCGCTAAAATTTGCCGAAAAACAGCCCTCGATGCTTTATGCTTTTCCGCGTGACAACAAGGGTGGGGCGGCCAAGCCGATCGCCGTCGAATTGCCGCCTTATATAATTTTTCATTATGGCAATGCCTATGAAAAAGGTGAGAACCAGTTGGTATTTGAAACAGTCGCCAGCAGCGACAGCCGGTTTTTTGAGGTTTTGCGGAATTGGAGGGAAGACGAAGTACCTGATTTCCATCCCCCGAAGCTCAAACAGATCACCGTCGAATTAAACGGGAAGGGCGTCACGGCGACCAATGATCTGGCGGACAACGTCGAATTCCCTCGTTACGACATGCGGCTGACCGGCAAGAAGGCGCGCTATCTTTATGTCGCTGACAAGCTCTATGATAAAGATGCGTCGATCATTCGGGTCGATTTAAAGACCCATTCGACAAAAAGCGCCGCGGTTGGTCAATCCCGAACCATCGCCGAACCAGTTTTTGTGCCAAAGGGTAACGGCGAGGATGAGGAACGTGGCTGGATTCTGGCCCAGGGTTATGACGCCGGCAAAAACGAAAACTTTCTCGAGATCCGGGATGCTCAGACACTGGATTTTGCGGCCCGCGTGTGGGCCGGCGGTCAACATTTCCCGCTCGGCTTTCACGGCAATTTTTATCCGGAGATTGAGCGGCCGAAGACCGAATAAGATGAAGAAATTCCTTATACTGACAAAATCTGCGTTTGCCGAATCGATTCATTCCCGATCCGGATGCAGCGGATTTTCGATGAACCATTATACGCGACGGTTTTCATGGCATCTTTGAGATAAAGTTGAAGTCGATTCGTTCCGGCGAAATGCACCGTTGGAAAGAAAGTACGGGAGTTGAATCAGCGCGGATCCGGGGCGTGTTTTTTTCATTGTGCGGCTAAGCCGCCCGCTTATCTACGCGATTGTAAACCGTGTCCCGCTCGACCGCTTCAAAGCC
>JBFGKW010000141.1:0-4553 GCA_041576495.1 Aridibacter sp.
CGGGAAACAGGATCTTGATCAATAACGGACAGGGCTCGTTAAAGAAGATATCCGATGAAACCGGCGGCAGGGCGTTTTTCCAGGGAACCTTTACGCCGGTATCGTACGCACCCTTTTTCCGTGACTTGAACATGGCGCTAAACCGACAGTTTGCGCTGACATTCTTGTCCACACATATGAAAAAGGGCTATCACAAGCTCGATGTCTACAGCACAAACCCGGCGGTTAAAATAGAGCATCCGAAGGGTTATTATTATCGGAAACAGCGATTTTGAAATTTGCGCTTTAGAAAGCCCCGTTTGAATCGGGGCTTTTTCGTCTTATCGTCTAGTTGCTTACCCGCAATTCGATGCCGCAGACCGGACACACGGTGATTTCTTCCTTTAACATGAACCCGATCCAGAACAATGGGAAAAAAGCGATCAGCAGGATTGCGAAAACCGTCCAGCCCGCAGTCGAAATCTTTTTCTTAACATGGGGTAGCAGCTGCGTGGCGCAGCGCGGACAGCGATAACCATGCAACGAAATATCTCCGGGATATCGGTTCGGTTGAAGCGCCTGATTCGCATCTTGATTAATCGGTGAGGTTGTATTTTCGAAACTTCCAAGGGGCCTGACGCGGTCTATCTGACCCGTTTTTCGCGTCGAAGACTCTTTGACCTTTAACTCGTCTGTCTTCCACGAATAAGGACGGGGAGGTTTTTTTTCATATGGCTGCCGCTGTGGGACATTTTCAAACCGGGAGAGCTTGACGCCGCAAAACCTGCAGAAATTACTGCCTTCCGCATTTTTCTGTCCGCAAGTTTGGCAAATCCTCATAACCCGTCCAAGCCGCTAACCGTTAATCCAAATCTCAAATAAAAAGTCAGCAGCGGCAAGCCTAATCAAACCGAATCCGTTCACCGATCTCAATCGACCGGTATACCGATTCTACCAATTCGACCGCCTTAAAACCATCAGTCGCCGTGACCAGCGGCGGGCCCTGGCTTAGAATCGAATCGATAAATGCCCTGTCTTCCTGGAGATAGCCCCAACGCTCTTCCTTCTCGTTCATATGAAACGAAGTAACGCGATAATCGGCATCCATTCCGGGCGAATCTATCAGCCTCTCCATTTCTTCCGTCATAATTGTCCGGTGATGCGTGAATACTTCGATTCTTTCAAACGGAAAATGCCAGCTTGCATCGGAAGAAGACGCAAACGTGCAGTGAAAACCGTTTCTGAACTTGAAAATTATCGAAAACTCATCGAGTTCCGGATATTCGTGTTTGGATCCGTAGGCCGTCAGTTCGGCGATCTCACCAAACTGAAACCTGATCATATCGAATAGATGGATCGTCGTTTCGTAAAGGAATCCGCCGGTGACATTCACATCGCCCGTCCAGACCGGGTTTTTGAGCTCCCCGCGGTTCATTTTGATATGGGCGGAATGGGCGCTGTCTTCGTTCAGAAGCTTCTTGAGTGCTGCATAAACGGGAGCAAATCGTCGGTTGTGTCCGACCTGAAACACCTTTTTACCCGCGTCGGCCGTTTTCAATAGATCCGCGGCGTCTTTGATCCCGATCGCAAACGGTTTTTCGCAAAAGACGTGTTTATCATGGCTGACCGCGTCAACCGCAATCTCGAAATGAGTCTTGTTAGGGGCGCAAATTAAAACTGCATCCGAATGCTCAAACAGCTCTTCCCGGGATTTACAGACTCTGCCCCCGATCGAACGGGCTGTTTTTTCCGCCTTTTCGCTGACAATATCGTAAAGCGCCGTAATTTCGGCATTCGCTTCCCGAGAATAGATGCGGCCGTGAACGTTGCCTATATAACCCGTTCCGATAATACCGATTCTCACTTTATCCATATTTTTGAGCG
Source organism: Aridibacter sp. (assembly GCA_041576495.1). GTDB lineage: Bacteria > Acidobacteriota > Blastocatellia > Pyrinomonadales > Pyrinomonadaceae > Aridibacter. Next base: position 1,864 of record JBFGKW010000141.1, read on the forward strand.
GCAAGCTAACCGGTGCCTCCGGCTGCCGTGCTTTCGAGTCCTAAAACGTCGATCGCAGCGCGACGCGCCTTAAGCGCCACCTGATACGGATCTTGGTTCCAGTATTCGGGCCTGAAGATCTCAATCGAAACCATCCGGTCGTAACCGATTTTATCAAACCGGTTTTTGATTTCTTTTATTGGAAGAATACCTTCGCCCGGATAGAGCCGGTGAGCATCGGTCAATTCGGATTTGGGAAGGTTTTCGGCATCATTAATGTGAAAAATAAAAAGTTTATCGGGGTCAAGCTGTTCGATCGCCTCGAATGAAGAATTTCCGGCATAAAAATGGAAGGTATCGATGACCAACCCGATATTTCGCCGACCGCACCTTTCAACGATTTCGCTACACAGATCAAGCGTCTGCACCGAGCAATCCGTCTGTCCCAGAAACTCAAATGCGAGACCCACCTGATGGGCTTCGGCGATTTCGCCGAGTTCGTTTAACACCCGGACCGATTCTGAAATTATTTCATCTTTTGTCGCTTTTGAAGGAAGCTTCCCCGGCACGACGACTACATATGGACACCCGATCTTTCCGGCTACCGAAGATAATTCCTCACATTCTGCTTTTATGCTGGCGTACTCTTCCGCAGTCCGGAAGGTGATGTGTTCGATCGAGTTTATGCTATGCGCCTTGAGTCCGTTTTCGTCGAGCAGCCGTTTCAAGTCGTCCGGCGTTTTGGTTTTCAAAAACTTGCCGAGTTTTGACGCCCAAATCTCCAAAAGGTCATAACCTGCTTCGCCTGCCGCCCGGATGTCTGTTTCAAGATCCGCATGCATCGTCGTTGCACCGTTTAAAGCGATTTTCATAGTTACCCCCGGTTGCTAAGAATACCGATATTTTTCCCGATATTAACATGTCCAGCGCAAAAAAAATAAAAGCCACACCGCTGCTCGGCTCCGAAGTGTTCCCGCTGTTGGCCAAAGTTGCGGACTCGTGATTCCAATTGTTCGCTTAACATTTCCAAATTAATAGGCTATCGTTCTCTAAATCGTCCGAAATTGAAATTCCGGCGGCCTCAGGCTACGAACCTCTGCAACTCTATCGTTTCCTTTTTCGTCTAAATTTAGTGCTCTGCCAAAAGCATTTCAAAAAACATCATGAAGACCATAATCCTGCTAATTGTATTAACCGCTGTTTCAGCTCTTTCGATACCTGCGCAGAACCATACTGACCGGACTCTCGCCCAGGTATCCGAAAGCGACCGCGCAAGCCGTACGGGTGACGGCGGGCTACCGACCCTGACGGCGGAGGAACATCTCTATCGGGCCGATGTTTATATGGCCAATCGCCAATTCCCCCAGGCACGGGAACATTGGCAAAAGGTGCTTTCGGTTTATCCGACAGATTCGAGCGTGCCAAAAGCGCTGTTTGGGATGGGCCGCTCAAATATGTGGGAGCGGAGATATCAGCAGGCCGTTTATTGGTTTGATAAATTGGCGAAGGAATACGCGGGGAGCATTGACGGACAAGAGGGACTTGCCTATAAAGGGGCATCTTACGTCAGGCTCGGGAAAAACCTCGAAGCGGCGCAGGCCTACGAGCAATACACCGTAATGTTTCCGTTTGGCAAACGGATCGCATCTTCATATCTAAACATCATTGACGCCTACCGGGAGGCGGGCCAATACGATACCGCAAACGTGTGGGTTGACAAGACCAGGGCCAGATTCGCCGGGACAGCGGTCGAGACCAACGCGCTTCATGCACGGCTGCGGATGGAGCTTTACCGTCAAAACTGGAATGCCGTCGTTTCGACCGCTAACGAGCTTCTGCGGCTTGCGAATTTTTCTGATTCGATGGCATTTGAATATGAAGTCCTTTATCTGAAGGGAATGGCGCTCGAAAAGTCGGGCAAGACAAACGATGCAATGAGCATCTATTTGTCGATTCCAGTCAGCGCGTCGTCATATTACGGGGGACTCGCTACTGACCGAATTTCCGCTCTGGGCGGTAATCACGAATATCGAAATGCGGCGATGAAGAGTCAAAGTGAAAGTGTTCGAAGTGATTATCCGGTGCTTTACAGGGGAGAACTCCTTCGATATTCGAAATCGCGCGGAATAGATCCGAGGTTTGTACTGGCAATCATGAAGCAGGAAAGCAGTTTCCGCCCGAGGGCTAAATCACCCGCGGCCGCGCGCGGGCTCCTTCAATTAACTTATGACACGGCGTTAAAGTATAACCGCGAGGCAGGTTTTTACACCATTACGGGAACCGACCTTTACCGGCCGAACGTAAATATTGCAATCGGGAGTGCCTATCTGGCAGCGCTAAAAAACGAATTCGGAGGATTATACGAAGCCATTGCCGCCTCTTATAACGGCGGCGAAGACAATGCTGCCCGCTGGCTTTCCCGCAGCAACCCGAAGGAACCGGCGGTTTTTGCTTCCGAAGTAGGCTTTTCGGAGACCAAGCGATATGTGTTTAAGGTGATGAGCAATTACCGGGTCTACCAGGAACTTTACACGGAAGATCTGCAGCGGAAGTAATTCCCCCGCGGATTCTTTCCAACAACCCCTTCCCTCTTTTCTTTTTTTAAACACTCCCCTCGCCTTGCCAAGGAGGGGTCCATCGTCCTCGATGGGGGGTGGTTTTCTTCAAAAACCCAAATGCTACTGCCCATCAACAACGCTCCACGGCGGAAC
>JBFGKW010000142.1:0-4523 GCA_041576495.1 Aridibacter sp.
GATAAGAAACTCGTCGATCGGTTTTTCCCGAACGTTGACGGCCAACGATTCGGGGGAGTATCAGGCGATCGGAATACCCCCGGGGGTCTATTCGATAACCGCTGCGGCAGATACCTTTAAGACGGTCAAGATCAACAATGTTAAGCTAACGGTCGGCCAGCGTGCGACACTGACGATTCCTTTGGAGATCGGCGGAGGCGACGTCGAAGTTGACGTTTCGATTGGAGCGGTTGCGCTGATTGAAACGGGAAAAACCACGGTTTCAAACACGATCGATCAGGAAAAGATCGAAAACCTGCCGATCAATCAAAGAAGCGCGACCGGGTTTGCGCTAACGCTTTCGACGGTCGGGCGTGACAACGGCCGGCCGATCGGCCCGGCACCGACATCCGGTATAAACGTCGGCGGCCAGCGTGGACGCTCTACCCTGGTCCAGGTGGATGGAGCCGACTTCACGGACAATTCTATTAATGCCGCCCGTTCTACTGTTTCCCAGGAAGCTGTCCAGGAGTATCAGGTCGCCACGAACTCATATGCCCCTGAATTCGGACGGGCAACCGGCGGTATTGTCAATGTAGTCACGAAACGCGGAACCAACGAATTTCACGGAAACGTCTTTTGGTTTATCCGCGACAAGCGGATACAGGCCAACAATCCTTTTGCTCCGGTAGACAATGCCGATTTTCGGCGGACTCAGTGGGGCGGGACATTCGGCGGCCCGATTAAAAAAGACAGAACGTTCTTCTTTGCTTCATACGAAAGAAGGGACCGGGACGAATCGGGTTTCTTTACATCTGATGTGGCATTTGGAATCAGGTCTTCCGTGACGATTCCGGTGATTCCCGGGCTCAATAACACCCAGCAAACATTTGGAAATCTGACGGCGACCCAAGCTGCGGCCATAAACGGCCTTTTGGCTCAGGGCATTCCGCTTTTGACAAATCCGAATGCAGCTATTCGCGCCCAGGGCGGGGCGCTGGTTTGCGGCGCCCGGGCATATGCGTTTTTTGCATCAAGCGGCGGCGGCACGGGTTTAACCGGTTCCAATGTTTTGAGTAGCCCCAACGACGGCGGCGGGTGTCCGGCGATAAGTCCGATCGGCCCGGGCGGGATCGGGCCCCGATTCATCCTTTCAGGAGCTCCGGTTCCATTTGGAACGATGGGCACGAACGGTCTTCCGATCGCGTTTCGGCCGCTAAACGATCTTCAACGCACGTTCCCGGTGACAGAAAACACCAACTTTTTCTCGATTCGCGGGGATCACAGTTTTAACGACCAACATCAATTCAGTACTCGGTTCAGCTGGAATACAAATGACGTCACGGGCATTCAGGTCGAATCGCAAAACCAATCGATCGGACAAAACGACTTCTCCCGAACTGGCGTTCAAGATTTGACGGATTATTCATATTCGGCCACTTTGAATTCGATTCTCGGTACAAATTGGGCAAACGAATTCAAATTCAGCTTCGGAAGACGCGAAACCACATTTCGTTCTCAAAATGGCGAAGCCGTCGCGTTTAACATTTCGGGTTCTGCGTTTATAGGCCGCGAGCTTTTCTCGCCGGTAATCCGGTCCGAGAACCGTTACCAGTTCGCCGACAATATAAACTGGGTCTATGGTGCTCATATCTTCAAATTCGGCGCCGACTACAATTTTGTGAATATACCGGCCTTTACGTTTGAGCTGAACTTTGCCGGGCTCTTTAATTTTGGTCCGTTTGCGGCCACAAATTTGAATGCGGCGTTTGCCGGCCTCCCCGATTTTACGCCGGTACAATCGTACGGCCTCGGATTGCCATCGACATTTATTCAGGGTTTTTCAAATCCGAACGGCAGTTTCAGCAACAAGCCGATTGCGTTTTTTGCCCAGGATACGTGGCGGGTCCGGCCAAATATAACGATAAATTATGGTATCCGGTACGATGTTGAATTGACGAAACAAATTGGTACGGTAGGGTTTAACGACCCGCTTTCGTCGATCAACCTTTCTCCGGACGATATTCTCGCGGCACAGGATGCGGTTAATGTTCAGCAGGGAATTCCCCGCGACAAGAACAATTGGGCGCCGCGATTCGGATTTTCATACGACCCCTGGAGCGACGGCAAGACGGTAATTCGCGGCGCGATCGGACTCTTTTACGATCACCCGCTTTTGGCGGTTGCGAGCAATTCCGATATCGGTGATGCGGCTCAGGGTCAACAGGGTGTTTTCACGGCCGGCAGTCCGGTTTCAACCGGCTTGTTAAACGCATCACAGATATTTCAGGGCACCGTCTGTGTACCGGGGGCGACCCAAACCCCGGTCTGCGCTGCCCAGGGGCCCGGCGTTTTCACTCCGGGAGTAGCGCCTAGCGCTAATTACCAGTTCGGCCGACAGCGGTTCGACGATCAGACTTTTCCGGGTTTTGGAACGGTACTCCCGTTTTCGCTTCCGGTCGCGAAGGATTTTCAGTATGCTTATGCGACTCAGGCAAATCTCGCCGTCGAACGCCAGATAAACAAAGATATGTCGCTTTCGGTCGGTTATATCTATGTCGGCGCCCGTCATCTTCCCCACCCGACTGACCTGAATACGCCGAATACCGCCCTTCAAATTCAAAACTTCCGACGATTCGCGGGACGTGATCCGATCAATACCCAAGAGGCCGTTGCGTTTTCGGTGCCGCTTGCGAGCAACGCCTTTTATACCGTGGTGATACCGGGAATGGTCGCGGTTAACAATGCGACCGGACTCGGGTTTGTTGCCCCGGCGATCGCCAACTTCTTCAGGCCTAATGCGCCAAACTATTTTCTTGCTCGGGCGCTATCCGGCGGAGCGGTGAACAAAGCTGCGCTGGATGCCGCTTTGGCAGGCGCGAATACGCTGAGGACCCCGGGTCTGATCACTCCGTTTGGGGCTGTTAATGCACAGGTTTCGGACGGCAATTCAAGCTACAATGCGATGAATGTCGAACTCAAACGCAGGTTTGCCAATAACTTTACGTTTCTGGCGTCATATACCTGGTCTCATTCGATCGATGATTCTTCTGATCTCCAGACGCTTTTGTTAGCGCAGGACGTAAATAATTTCCGGGCCGAAAGAGCCGATTCCCTGTTTGATCAGAGACATCGGTTTGTTTTTAGCGGTGTTCTGAAATCACCGGTGGGATGGGCGTCAGATGATGCCGCTTGGAAAAAAATATTTTCAAATTTCAGTGTTGCCCCGATCATCGAAGTTTCTTCCGGACGGCCATTTAATATTATCACCAACGTAGATTCAAACAATGACCAGTCTACACAGACGGACAGACCAAACGTAGACGCAAATGGTTTGTTGAGCGTCGCGCCTCCGTTTACAACGGGTAATTTGGGTCGCAACCGCGGAATTACGCATTCATTTGCATCCGTTGACCTGCGTCTGACGCGTGCGTTCCGGTTTGGTGAGCACTTCCGGATCGATTTGATCGGTGAAGTATTCAACCTTTTCAACCGGTTTAACGAAGCTTCGGCGTCGCCGTTTTTTAATGATGTCAACGATTTTGGCCAACGCGACGGAGGCGGGCGTTTTTACAGCCGCCCGACCGCTTCGGTTGTCCCGAGGCAATTTCAATTCGGCGTGAAGTTTACATTTTAAGGTAGGCGTTTCGGCAGGTTTGCCTAAAATGAAATCATTTGACGGCCGGGTGACTTTGCCCGGCCTTTTTCTCAGACCGGACGAATCGCAGCGGGTTTTACCGGCTTCCTTTCCCTGTATCTGTTCAAGTCAAGAATGGATTATATCGCGAACAAAATACTGATGGTCCGCCCGTCGGCCTTCGGCTTTAATCCCGAAACTGCGGCGAGTAACAGCTTTCAAAAAACGCTGGATCTAACGGCCGATGAAATCCGGCGGCGGGCGGCGGTTGAATTCGATTTGATGGTTGCCGGCCTGCGCGATTTGGATGTTGAAGTAGCGGTAATCGAAGATTCGGAGGGCGATCACACCCCGGACTCAGTTTTTCCCAACAACTGGTTTTCGACCCACCCCGACGGAAGCTTTTGTCTTTATCCAATGGAGGCCGCGGCGCGACGGTATGAAAGGCGTCTGGCTGCCGAGATGGATTTCAGGGCAGCAGTCAGGTATTCAAAACGAATTGATATGACCGGATTCGAGTCGGAAGGGAAATACCTCGAAGGCACTGGCAGCATGGTTCTGGATCACGAAAACAAGATCGTTTACGCGAGCCTTTCGTCACGGACAAATAAAGAAGTCTTGAATTATTGGACCGCGGAATTTGGTTTTGACGCAGTGGCATTTAACTCCGCGGACGATAAAGGAACGCCGATATACCACACCAATGTGCTGATGACGCTTGGAGACAATTTTGCGGTCGTTTGCCTTGAGTGCATCCCTGACAAATCCGAACGGGGGCTGCTTGCCGGAACGCTAATCCAAACGGGAAAAGAGATTATCGAGATTTCCCGCTGTCAAATGAATCAGTTTGCCGGAAATATGATACTTCTCAAAAGCGGCGCCGGCCAAAAAATCCTGGTGATGTCCA
>JBFGKW010000143.1:0-4490 GCA_041576495.1 Aridibacter sp.
CATCCCCGCCCACCAATTCGGAGGATCGACTTTTTCGACAGTCGGTAATTGCGCCGACGCGGCGGCGGAGAAAAACGCCGTCAACACCAACAGACCGAATACGAATGACGCTCCGACCCGGCCGCGCCATATCTTCAGCTGCGCGGAAACTTTACTTTTATTTTGTTCGTCCATAAATTTCAGTCAGGTTCTTCAGACGCTCGACAATTTCGTCCGAAAAACAGCCTTCGACACATTGCCAACGCCAGTTATCCGATTCCGACGCCGGCAGATTCATCCGCCCCTCGGTACCGATCCCAAGTAAATCCTGCATCGGCGCGATCGCCACGTTTGCGACCGATGCCCAGACCTGGCGTATGAAATCCCAGTGAATTTCCTCGCCGTCTGAATCGAGATATTGCAAACAGTATTGATGTTCCCTGCTGATCTCCGCCTCGTCGCGGGTCGAACCGGCGCCGGCCTCCGACAAAAACCAACCGACCGTCGTATCGTTGTCGTGGGTTCCGGTATAGGCAACACAGTTTTGAATATGGTTGTGCGGAAGATCGATGTTTTTGCTGTCGCCTCCAAATGCAAACTGAAGGATGCGCATCCCCGGAAACCCGAATTCATCGCGAAGTTCTTCGACGTCGGGCGTGATTACTCCCAGATCTTCGGCCATTACGGGAAGTTTGCCGAGTTTGCGTTTGAGCGTTTGAAACAGTTCCTTTCCGGGCACGGTGACCCATCTTCCGTTTTCCGCCGTCTTGTCTTTTGCCGGAATTTCCCAGCTCGCAACGAAACCCCGGAAATGATCGACCCGCATAATATCGACCGTTTTCAAGGTAAATTTGACCCTCGAGATCCACCATTTGAACCCATCAGATTTCATTTCGTCCCAATCGTAGATCGGGTTACCCCACAGCTGTCCGGTTGCGGAAAAATAATCCGGCGGCACACCCGCAACAACTTTCGGCGTCAAATCTTCATTTAGTTTAAAGAACGCGGGATTTCGCCATACATCCGCCGAATCGAGCGAGATAAAAATCGGCACATCACCGATGATTTTAATTCCTTTCCCGTTGGCGTAGCTCTTGAGCCTCGTCCATTGCTTGAAAAACAAAAACTGATAAAACTTTTGCGCCTGGATTTCTTCGAGCAAATCTTCATGGGCAACGAGCAATGCCTCTTGATCCCGATTCCGCAGGGGTTCGTCCCATTCGAGCCATAGCTTTTCCCCCTGTGTCGACTTTATCGCCCGGAAAAGCGCGTAATCGTCAAGCCATCCGGCGACAGACTCGATAAAAGTCTCGAACGATCCGCGGAGGGTGACGCTGGTGGTCATACGAAACTTGGCGTAGGCCTTTTGAAGCAGTTTCCCTTTCCAATCGATCACTTTTCCAAAATCTACGGATCCGACCGGAAAGTCAGGCTTTCCCGCCAGATCTTGTTCGGTCAAAAGATTTTCTTCAAGCAAAACGTCGGGCGAGATGAGATTCGTATTACCCGCAAAAGCGGAAAAACACTGGTATGGCGAATCGCCGTAGCCGGTCGGACCGAGCGGCAGCACCTGCCAGTAAGTTTGTTTTGAACGGCCGAGAAAATCGACGAACTGATATGCGGAATCACCCAGATCACCGATGCCGTATTGACCCGGCAAAGACGTCGGATGCAAAAGTATTCCGCTGCCTCGTTTGAATTTCATCAATTATTCTCTTTCGAAATCTTATCGGCGACCGCCAAAATAAAGCACCGATCTCGGCGGAACGACAAAGCTGGCGTTACCGTCACGGTCAAATTTGAGCTGCTGTTTCGAGTTACCGTTGGCGATAATGCCGGGAATCTGCTTACCAAACTCGCCGCTCATCAACAATTTGCTAAACGAAACCGTTTTTGGCGCCGCCGAGCTGTTAAAAGCAAAAATCATATTTCCGGTTTCCGAAGATGTCCGGGCAAAAACATATGAGTCATCATCGTAAAAAAGATCTATGGTTTTACCCGTTTTCATTGCGGAATTCGTCCGACGCAGGTTGATCCACTGCTGCGTCCAAAGATACATTTCCTGTTCGTCATCGGACCGGCCGGCGCTTGTAAATTTTGAGATTTTGTCTTCTATCCATCCGCCGGGAAAATCCTTCCGGTTATCCGGGTCGTGCCCGCCCGTCATCAGGATCTCTTCGCCATAATAAAGCTGAGGGATTCCGCGGGTCGCTAGCACAAATGCCGTGTGCAGCTTGGCGCCTTCCTTGGTTGCCCCTTCGAGCGACATAAACCGGTCGGTATCGTGGTTGTTTTCAAGCAGCACGACATTGTTGATATCCGGGTAGAGACCGTCATATTTGAGAATATCGCGGAGCGAGCGGGCCGGCAGTTTGCCGGTAAACACCCTCTGCGATGTCCGCCACAGTTTGAAATCGAACACCGCAGGGAGATGTGTGTCGACCCCGTCCCAACCGGTTTTTCCTCCCTGGAAGAATGAGACCTGCGCAGAATCTTCTTCGAACACTTCGCCGACCATCCAAAACCGGGGATACTGTTTCTTTATCGCAACCGACCAGTCGCGGATAAATTCCCGCGGCATATACTGAATCGTGTCCTGCCGGATTCCGTCTATTCCCGTCATCCCGATCCACCAAACCGCATTTTGAATCTGGTACCGCGCGACCTCGGGCTCGTCGTGGTTGTTATCGGGGAGAAGATCCACGAACCAGCCGTTTAGCAGTATGTCGCGCTCGGCTTCCGAAGCGTTGGGCGAAAGCAGGACCGAATTATTGAAGGAATTCAGTTTTTTCGGGTTTATCCAGTTGGGCAAAGGGGGGTTCCCTATCCAGGGATGGGGAAGCCCGACGTGATTTGCCACTTGATCCTGAATTACCTTGATTCCCGCATTGTGGGCCGTTTCGATCATTTCTCGGAGGTCTTCCATGGTTCCGAAACGGTCTTCGACGGCATAATAATCGATAACGTGATAGCCGTGATAATTGGTATAGGGGCACCACGGCCGGTCGCATTCGTTTGCGGTGTTAGGGTTGTCGTACCAGGGAGTCAGCCATATCGCCGTGACCCCGAGTTTTTTCAAATACGGAATCTTAGATGAAATGCCCTTAAAATCACCGCCGTGCCAGGCCCGGGAGTTGGCCCGGTTGTTTGCCGAAGGCGGCGCGTCAGCGGGATTATCGTTTGACCGGTCGCCGTTTGAAAAACGGTCGGGCATTATCAGGTAAATGACGTCGTCGTTATTAATCCCGCTGAAGTTTCTGCGAGGATCAAGCGAGGGGGATACCTCAAACGGGATGGTTGACCTGGCGCCGCCCCGGGCAATCCCGAGCTGATATTTGCCGGCCCTGGCATCCGGAGAAATCTCGAGGTCGAAAAAAATATAAGTCCCGTTTTCGTTGATTCGAACGTTTGAAACTCCGAGGCCCGGAGCCGTTGAGCTGACCTCCGAATGGTGAAGATTTTTGCCCCGGACCATCACCCGGACCGGGTTTATGGTGTGCCCGGCCCACCAGTTGGGCGGCTCGACCTTTTCGACCAACGGTGATTGGGAAAATCCGACGCCCGAAAGCATTCCGATTGCAAAAATCAATAAGCTCGCCCGAAAATATTCGATCATACTCATGGTTCGCGGTCGAGGACCGGTTCCGGAATGCGGTCCACTTCATCCTTCGAGGTTGCTGACGCTCCGACTTTTGCGCTTAGTTCCTTTAGCCGTTTGAACTCTTCCAAATATGCGTCGGCTTTGTCTTTTTGTTTAAGCCGGGCATAAACAAGAAAAAGCTGATAGTGAATACCGGGATCGGCATTGTTAATACCGACCGCTTTTTCCAAAACCGGAATCGCCTCTTCGACGCGCCTGGTTTTGACCAGCAGCCGGCCCAGATCGTAGAGCGCGGCAAAATTATTCGCGTCTTCTTTGAGGGCGCCCCGGAGAAGCTTTTCAGCCTTTTCAAATTCGGCCCGCTCGTAGGCGACAAAACCAAGATTGGCGAGCGCATCGGAATTTTTGGGTGAAAGCTCGAGGACTTTTTCAAAGGCTGCTTTAGCCGCATCATAGTTTCCCTGGGCGCGTTCCAAATATCCGATGAGATATGTCACATTCAGATTTTCCGGCCGCTTGATATTTTCGGCAGTCAATATCGCCCGCGCCTTTTCATATTGCTGAATCCTGATATCCGTAACGGCGAGACGCAGTTGATACAACAAGTTATCCGGCTGTTGTCTGGCGGCCTTTTCGTAAAACGACTGCGCGCCGACATATGCCTTGATCTTTGACAGTTCTTCCGCAGCAAGAAAATTTGCCTCGTGATAATCGGGACGGATTTCGAGTGCCTTGAGCCAAAAAGTTATCGCTTTTTCGGATTCGTTTTTGGCCGAGGCGACCAATCCAAGCCGGTAAAAAACATCGGCATTCGCGCCGTTCATTTCTGAAGCCGTATTCAAGTAGGTCCAGGCATTATCAAACTCATTGAGGTTGTAATAGGCGATCCCGAGGTTGTAGATCACCTCGA
>JBFGKW010000144.1:0-4361 GCA_041576495.1 Aridibacter sp.
TATGAAAACATATCCATTATTTACAGTACTTGCGATACTTATATTTTCGCTGTCGGGCTGTTATGCCCAGAGCATGCCCCCGGCCGGAAATATCATATCGGTTCCGGGATTACAGGATACCGTCACCGTCCGACGCGACGGGCGTTCGATTCCCTATATCGAAGCGAAGAATGACGCTGATCTTTATTTTGCCCAGGGTTTTGAAACCGCGCGCGACCGTTTGTGGCAGATGGATCTGTACCGGCGGGTTGCCCGCGGCCGGCTTGCCGAACTGTTTGGCAAAACCGTACTCAACGAAGACATACGGTGGCGAAAGTTTGGGTTTTCGGAAATTGCCGAAGAGAGTCTGAGGGTATTGAATCCGGAACTCCGGAAGGCGCTTGAGGATTACACGCGCGGCGTCAACGCCTATATCGCAACGCTTGATAAAAATACGATGCCGGTCGAGTTTCAGATTCTCCAGTACCAGCCCGAGCCCTGGAAACCGACAGATACCATCGTCATCGGAAAAATCCTCGCCGACGGGCTCAGTACGACCTGGTGGCAGGATCTGAATCTAGCCGAACTTCAAAAATTGCCGAAAAAGAAATATGAAGCCCTGACTGATGTAACGACCCCGGCCGACCTGGTGCTTTACGGCAGTGACTCGAGAAAAACAAAACGGCAGGTCGCAACCGCCGATCTATTATCTAACGACCCGGGCCTCAACGAGTTTGTCGTCAAATCAATCGAGACCCGTAAAGCATCGCTCGAGCGGATCGGTTTTTACGCCAAAGGTCTTGCCGCCAGCAATAACTGGGTAATCTCCGGGAAACGGACCGCGGACGGAAAGGCAATTCTTGCCAACGACCCGCATCTGCAGGCTTCGGCGCCCGGAATTTGGTATTTAACGCATCTTTCTGCGCCGGGCGTTCGGGTCTCCGGGGTGACCTTTCCGGGAGTGCCCGGGATCGTCCTCGGCCATAATGAATCGATTGCGTGGGGCGCGACCAACGTCGGCCCGGACGTACAGGACGTCTATATCGAAGAATTTAACATCTCCGGGGAATACAAAACGCCCGAGGGATGGATGAAACCTGTCGTCAGGAATGAAGAAATCAGGTTTCGCCCGAATTTGCTCTCCCCAAAAACCGAAACCGAGTATTTTGAGGTAGTTGAAACCCGAAACGGCGTAATTATCCGCGAATCGGAAGGAAAGCAGTTCGCGCTCAAGTGGACCGCCCGTGTGCCGGAAAATCAGGAGTTTGAGGCATTTTTTCAGTTAAACCGCGCAAAAGACTGGAACGATTTTAAAAAATCGCTCAGTTCTTATGGGGGCGCCGCCCAAAATTTCGTTTTTGCCGATTCGAAGGGAAATATCGGCTGGCAGGTGGCCGGCAAGATTCCCGTCCGGCGGAAGGGAGACGGCGCTTTGCCTTACCGCGGAGCCGCGGCCGACGGTGACTGGATCGGGAACATCCCGTTTGAGGAATTGCCGCACATCTACAATCCGTCCGAGGGGTTTATAATTACCGCCAACCAACGGATTGCCGGCACCAATTACAAATACCAGCAGATTACCCGGCAGATTGCGGCGCCGTGGCGGGCAAGGAGGATTTTCGACTTGATAAAACCCGACCATAAAATGACGGTCGAGCGGGTGGGCGCGATCCAGCACGATTCGTTTAATATCCCTCTATCGGCCTTTGCCAGAGAGATTGTAAAACGAAATGCGGCTTCCGTTGAAATTCTCGCGATCCTTCGCGACTGGGACGGGAAAATGACCGCCGATTCGATCGGCGCGACCATCGCCAACGAGATAAACGGCTGCATCGGCGGGGAAATTGCGGCCGCCAATCGGCCGGCGTCGTCTTGGCACATACGGCAGGTAATACTCCCCTGGGCGATTCCAAACAACGACCGGCTTTGGCTGCCTAAGAAATACTTGAACTGGACTGAGTTTCTCAAAGCCTGCGAGGTGAAATCGGTTGCAAGCCTGGCGAAATCTAAGGGGCTTTCCGGTGAAACCTCGACCTGGAAATGGGGGGTTTCCCGCGGAGCGTCATTTTCCCATCCGCTGGCGGCCGCCCCGCTGATCGGCGGACAGTTTATGGCAAACTTTCCGAATGTCGACGGGAGCGGGCAAACGCCGAACGTCGGGGCAAATGTGTCGATGCGGTTTATCACCAAAGCCGGGGGTTGGGATGAAACGCGACAGGTGGTCCCGCTCGGACAGAGCGGCGATCCCAAATCAGCGCATTGGAAGGATCAGTTCGAATCCTGGCGGACGGGGAATTCCCCGGTCTTTCCGTTTTCCAAAACCGCGGTTGAAAATGCTGCAACGGGTGTTGTTGTTTTGGTTCCGACAAGTGCCGAAACCCGCACGCAGTAAGGGTGTCCGCAGATAGCAAATCTGATAGCGTTAAAAATCGATCCACCGTATTGGAAGTTTCTCGATAGTGGAAACCCGTGCCGAAACCCGCACGCAGTAAGGGTGTCCGCGGATAACTAACCTGATAGCCTATGATTCGTGAGTTGGTATAAGCAAGCGGGCCCGTTGTTTAACAAGCTACACACTTACTCCGTGCGTGTCTCTGCACGTTTGCTGGCGCTGCTCCCTGGTAAACGGCCAATGGTCAATGTTTCCCTGACGGTCGTATGTCTGCATGTTTGCGGCGGCTCGGTTTCAGCCGAAGATTGTCGATCTTTGTCACTCGTGCCGAACCCCGCACGCAGTAAGGGTGTTTTTGATCAGCTGTTACCTGGTATCATCGTATCGCGTTAGTTTGGGGGGGCACACACTTACTCCGTGCGTGTTTCTGCATTTGTTTTTACCGAATTCTCTTTCCGTATGCGTCGATGTTTTGATAGCATGCTCACGTAAATAAAAATCGCGTTCGACCTCGCACGTTACGAGCGCAAGATCTTTAACCTCACAAAAATGTTAGATGAATACGGCTTCGAAATATATGAGGAAAACCAGTTTCCGCTGGCCTACCTTTTGACATTCCGTACCTATGGTACGTGGTTGCATGGTGACGAGCGATATTCAGTCGACCGGCATCGCAAAAATATTTTTGAAACGCCGAGAATTTTGCCAAATGAGAACTTGCGCAATCTGATGGAGCAAAAATCATTGAATTCGCCGCTCATACTTGACGTCCGTCAACGTGCTGCGGTTGAAACCGCAATTTGCAATCTATGCGATAAGCGCAAGTATTTTCTGCGCGCAATTAATGTCCGGTCAAACCATGTCCACGTCGTGCTTTCATTTGATAAAAGTCCCGAACCGATCATCACCGCACTAAAGGCGTTTTCTACAAAACAACTTCGCGAGGAAAATTTGATTGAGCGTGAAAGGCGAGTTTGGTCACGCGGCGGGAGCCGCCGCTACTTATGGAAACCGCGGCATGTCGAGTTAGCGAAGAAATACGTTCTGTATGGACAAGGTGACGAGCCGTTTGACGAGTTTGAATGACATAACCTCGGCGGCTCGGTGTCAGCCAGCGATTCTCGATCTTTGTCACTCGTGCCGAAACCCGCACGCAGTAAGGGTGTCCGCGGAAAACTCACCTGATTTCGTCAAAAATCGATCGATTTTATTGAAAGTTTCTCGATCTGGGGCACTCGTGCCGAAACCCGCACGCAGTAAGGGTGTCCGCAGATCACTAAGCTGATAGCCTATGATTCGTGAGTTGGTATAAGCGAACGGGCCCGTTGTTTAACGAAATACACACTTACTTCGTGCGTGTCTCTGCATGTTTGCTGGCGCTGCTCGCTGGTCAATGCTCCCCGGTCAATGGTCAATGTGCAACACGGCTCCCTGACGGTCGAGTCTCTGCATGTTTGCTGGCGCTGCTCCCTGGTCAATGCTCCCCGGTCAATGGTCAATGTGCAACACGTTCCCTAGTGGTCGTATCTCTGCATGTTTGCGGCGGCTCGGTTTGAGCCAGCGATTCTCGATCTTGGGGTACTCGTGCCGAAACCCGCACGCAGTAAGGGTGTTCGTGGAAAACTAACCTGATAGCGAATGATTCGTGAGCTGAGATAAGCGAAACAGGCAAATTGACTAACGAATTACACACTTACTTCGTGCGTGTTTCTGCATGTTTGCTGGCGCTGCTTCCTGGCCAATTGTCAATGTTCAACACGCTCCCTGACGGTCGTGTCTCTGCAGGCTAGCTAGCGCTTTATCGTACTGTGTTTTGGTATCCGGATTCGTTTTGACGAGTAAAACATCAATTCCCAATTGGGAACGTCTTTTACATCGAGCGGTTTCATATTGATCGGGCTGAGGATGCGGTCGATTTCATCGTCGCTGAAAATGTTATCGGGTTCGTCGATTGAAAGGGTTATTAATTCGGAAGAAATCTCGATCCCAA
>JBFGKW010000145.1:0-4289 GCA_041576495.1 Aridibacter sp.
CCTGAAACCTTCGGCTTTCCGTTCCGTCTCACTTTTCGGTCTCGTCGCCAGTGCATTCGTCTGTTCGGTGTTTTTCTTTCTGGTGGTGGCTGCTCCTTTGTTTTTCACAGCATTGCCCTCCTTTTCATTTCAAATAAGAGTTAATCCCTTCACTCATCAACGCAACTGTTGTGCCGAATCAGGAGGGTTGCATAAGTGCAACTTCTGCTTGTGTTTAGATAGCCGTCACCAAATCTGTTTCCAAAAACTGCGGCAGGGTCCGCACAATAAGCAGGAATTTTCCGCGATTAGGGCAAAAGTCGGCGGGGCGGAAGGACTGAAGAACAATATGTCGGCAACTCGATTTTGCACCAATATGCCGTTGGAAACGAAAAGAAAGGGCATCCATCCGGATGCCCTTTTCTTAATCCTTAATTATCAATTTCTGTGACGGGATCAACCATCGAAATATTTATTGAATTGGCCCCGTATTTACAGCCGCGCCAATTCCTGCGTACGCTGCGGCTGAATATTTAATTTGTTATTCCCTTCGGTAATCGCAACCCGTGAACTCCATACCGCAAAACCCTTTCCGACTTTGTGGATTCCGAACAAAAAGTACTTATCCGGATTTACATTGCTGATCTGCGCAACGCCATTTGAATCGGTAAGCGTATCGTACTTGATATGGTCGTTGATCGCGCTTAGCGCTTTTTGATTAAAATCGCTGAATTTATCAGGATAAATCACCGAAAGACCAAACGAATTGACCAGGTTTTGATTTTGGATCGGCTTGAGGTTTGCTTCCCTTAGAATTTCGTTTAAGTCCTTGTCGAGCAGGTAAAACTTTTCCGCCTTTACCGCAGTAATGTTCCCTTTCGGATCTGCGACTTTTGCGTTTAGCTCGACCCGCGCCTTTCCTGGCGTTTCTTCAATAACCGTCGTCCGCGTATCGGCACCCACTGTCTGATTATTTTCTTGCGGCGCCGTTTGAATGTCGGAAGGGTAAGGGATCGTCGTCCCGGAATCGGATTCAGCGGGTTGGACCGTCAAATTGACGTCTCGTTCCACAACGGGCTGCGTCGAAGCAAGATCGACATTGATGTTTTCCCGATCTGCGCGATCACTGTTCTGTATGACATAAATTAATGTGAACAGGAAAATCGCGCCAAGAATCGCGATCGGGGCGATGACCCACTTGGGAAAAGGCTCTTCCTTTTCATTGGCGACCATTACGTGATCGTTTCGAATCGGTCCCTTTAAGACCGGATGCCCGCAGTTCGGACACGAATCGGCTGATGACGAGATTTCTTTGCTGCATTCCGCACAATTAATTAATGACATTTAAGTTACCTCACATTCTATTGAAATCTGCAAAATCCTGTTTCAAAATAATCTTCAATCCGAAATATTCCGGGGCGTCAACGAGTCAATTTGCCGCGCTCTTCGCCTTTTGCATTCGGGAAGCCATTTCGTCGAGCTCCGAACCCGAAAATTGATCCCTCACCTTGGGAAACATTTCTTTCTCTTCTTCGTCAATATGGTGCTCTACGCCCTCCATCAGCACTTGGAGTTTAGGCACGAAAACGTCGGATCCCCCGGCCAGATTTTCAATTTCCCTGATGAAAAGATCGGCCTGATGATGCTCCTGGATCCCCTCCATCACGATATCCTCGATTTCTTCTTTCTCTCTGACGGCCGGATAGAACACTTCTTCTTCAATGTGCGTGTGCGCATCCAAGACTGTCTTTATCTGCTCAAACAGATTCCGTTTTTCCTTTTCGCTTTCGGTTTCCCTGACCTTGCCAAACAACTTCTTGAGTTGATTGTGATCATCAACCAGCATTTCAACTGCGTTCATTTCTTTCGCCTCCCTGATATTGTCTTTGTACTGCGAATTACTTAGTGCAACAACCATGCCATTACAGAACCCCTATAGATTAAGGGGCTGCGGCCGAACGCGGACCTGGTGACTATGGACGGCATTGGTACGCTTGTCTTAATACGGTACAGATAAACCGCAAAATAAGAACACAAAAATTATGGTTTGATTAAAGCTGGCGCGGAAAGACATTGGGTCAGAAAATATGGGGGTAAAGCGGGAGGTTATTTAACAGCAAATATTCTGGCCGGTTTGGACTGGCGGGCATTTTACCGTTCCGTAACTGCAGAAAACACAACAGTCACCGGACTTCGGCTTAAGCAGCGCATCGCATTCAAGGCATTCGTAAAAAAAGGTGCAGGCGTCGGCCGGCATCGATTCGATCTTTGTAAAACCGCACTCGGGGCATCTGATTTCCGATTCTGATATGAACGTATCCATAATTTATTGACGACACCAATCAACCGTGTCAACCGGCGGATTTTCCTGCAAGCGGCTCATTTAATTTCCTGAAATCGTGATCCCAGCCACTCCGAAATTTATTTCAAGTCTATTCTATATTTATCCAGAGCGCAGTATGTCGAACTTCGCGATCACCATGCAAAAACGGTTTCGCATTGAGCCTGATTTTCTATTTCGCGAGTCCGATGCGAACCATCAGGGCCTGAAACCTCGGTTCGCTGCGAATGGGGTCATACTCATACCCCGCGCCGATATATCTCAGCAAAACGTCCCGTTCAAGATAGGCCCGTTCGAGTGCCGCAAGGGCCTTCTCCTTTTCGCCAAGCGCAACATATAATACGGCCAGTATCGCGGGCGAAACATATTCTTTCGAGTTCTCCAAGCGTCTGAGAACGGCGATCGCCTGATCCCGTTTTGAAGCAATTTTCGCATTCTCGGCAGCGAGGTAAACGAGCGGCTGAGAATACCGGTCACCCGTACCCAGAAACTCTAGTGATTTCTCGTAATTGTCGATCGCCTTTTCTTTTTCACCCTTGCCGGCATATGCATACCCCAAAGCAAAATTATGGATTCTTGCACCAGGATCGGATTTATGCGATTCGTCAAAGGCCGCTATGGCTTCGTCAAACCGCCTCGCCTGGGTCAGGATAGTGGCCTTAAATTCAAGGATTATCCTGATATTCGCAGGATCACGCAATTTCGCCTGTTCGATTTGAATAAGCGCTTCTTCCGGACGTCCAATAATCGCCAGAAAAAAACCGTACCTTGTGCGGGCCGTATCGAGATTCGGATTTAACTCGATCGCCCTTTTGTATTCTGCCTCCGCCGCCGGCCAGTTGAATTCAAATTCCTTGATCGCCGCCAAAGCGATATGAGGCTGGGCGAGCGTATCGTCAATTTCTAAAGCTTTTTCGGTCGCGGCTCTCGCTTTCGGCATTAAATTTGCCGGATCACCTGAGCCGAGGGCGCGATCCAAATAAATCAGCGCAATTTCAGATTGCGCCAGCGCAAAGTTTGGATCGAGCTCTACAGCTTTTAGGAATAAATCAAGTGCCTGGCCACGCACCTCCTGCGGGCCTTTAAGTTCAACCAGCCCGTTCAGATAATAGCGAAAAGCCTCCGGGTTGTTGGTACCGCCGTCGGCAAGTCGTTTTTCCTGATCATTGGTTAACTTCAGCCGGAGTTTTCGTGAAACCGTCTGGGCAATTTCATTTTGGATAGTCAAGACATCCTTGAACTTACGGTTAAACCGCTGACCCCAGATCTGTTTGTTATCGATGGCATCAATCACCTCGACACGGATCGTCAGGTCATCGCCAAACTGCACGACTTGTCCGGTCACGATGGCGCGAACCCCCAGTTTTGATGCGATGTCCCGGAGATCGAGGTTTTCGCCCCTGAACTTGAAACTGGAACTCCGCGCGATGACCTTTAGCTGTGGAAGCTGTGAAAGCCGATCAATCAGGCTCTCGCTCAATCCGTCCGAGAGGTACTTCAGGTTTTGGTCGTTACTGCCGTTTTCAAACGGTAAAACTGCTATCGAGTCTATTTGATCGGTCCCGGTGCTTCCGATATAGGTAAAGTATGCGATCAGCGATACAAAACTAAACAGAATTAACGAAAAAACGACGGTGAAGGCTTTATGCGCTTTGGCCTGCATTACCGCATATTCGAGACTCGAGGTTGTTCGGGGATCGGCAGGGATATCCCATCCGGCGTGTTTTGGTTTTGTAACAGTCGCTTCTCCGGGAGATGTCGGCAGCCGTTCGTGAATCATCGTCGGTGATTCGGGGCCCACCTTAAGTGCGCTTTTGTTCGGCGGCTGCGAGCGCTCGATTTGATCTTCAAATTCCAACTGCCTTTTAATCTTGGCCAGATCCGCGTGAAGTTCCTTAGCAGTCTGATACCTGTCGTCAGGCTTTTTTGAAAGTGTTTTTGAAATGATCCATACGAGGTCAGAAGGTAC
>JBFGKW010000146.1:0-4276 GCA_041576495.1 Aridibacter sp.
GTCAATCGCCGAATGCATTGACCACGAGTAATCGGCGTCAAATGCCTCAACCAGCAAATCCGGTTCGTGCCATTCGGCGAGCCAGATCGTGTCTTTTTTGATTTTATCGACTTCCGCCCGAACCTCTTCCCAAAACGCGGTCGGCACAAACCCGGCAACATCGCAGCGAAACCCGTCGAGATCAAACTCACGGATCCAGTATTTGAACACATCGATCATATACTTGCGCAGTGCGGGGTCGTCGTAATTGAGGTCGGCCACATCCGACCAATCGGGCACCGGCGAAACCATCTCGCCTTTTTCATTCCTCGTGTAGTACGAGGGCGTTTTCATCATCACCGAATCCCAGGCGGTGTGGTTTGCGACGATGTCGATGATCACCCTTATCCCGCGTTTATGAGATTCGGAAACAAGACGCTTCAAGTCGTCTTTTGTCCCGTAATCGGGATTTATCGCAAAATAATCCGTTGCGGCGTACGGCGAACCGTAGGTCCCTTTTCTTTTCAGCTCGCCGATTGGATGAACCGGCATCAGCCATAAAACATTGACACCGAGCTTTTTGAGCCGGTCGAGGTCGGCTGTGATCCCGTTAAAATTACCCGTCGCCGAATACTGGCGCGGGAAGATCTCATAAAGCACCGCATCCTTCACCCAATCCTGCGAGCTTCGGGCGGTCTCTTTTGAAAAATCCCGTGCCGCCTGCTGGGCGAGCGCCATTTGCGCGCTCGCTGAAAGCGCCGCCGCAGCGAGAAGCATCGTGAAAAAATGTTTTTTGAATCGTTTAGTTATCATATTATTCGGTTGGCTTGGGTCACGACCGGATTTTGCGGCACCATAAGCCGATCCTCAATCACCGCATATTTGTCTTTGGACGTGACCCCGCCGCTTCGTTTTAGCCGCTGGGAGTTTCCATCGCCTCTCTTTGCTCAAGCTTTTTCTGCCCGACATCATCGACGATAAAGACAAACAGCGCCGCGATAATCATAGAAATGCCGCCGAAAATGACGACATTGAGCGAGTTGCCGCCCAGTACGCGGTTGAAGAGTTCCGGAACCACAAAAATCTGCACGATCTGGGGAAAGACGATAAACATATTGAAAACGCCCATGTACACACCCATTCTTTCGGGCTTTATCGCGCCGGCAAGCATGACGTAGGGCATCGCCAGAACCGAAGCCCAGGCGATCCCGACTCCTACCATTCCGAGGATCAGAAAATAGGGTTCCGTCGCAAACATCGTCGAAATCAAACCGAGCCCGCCAAGCGCCAGGCAAATCGTGTGAACCAATTTCCGGTTTAGGGTTTCCGCAGCGTAGGGAATTGCGAATGCCACCAAAAAACAGACGATGTTGTAGGTCGCAAACATCAGTCCCGCCCATTCGTTACCCTGCTGGAAAAGAGCCGGTGTCGACTTTTCATCGACCGCCCCAAAAGCGATCTTACCGACGGTGATGGCGTAGTACTGCCACATGCACGGAAGCGCAAACCACGTAAAAAACTGGACCACCGCCAGTTGTTTCATAGTCGCCGGCATATCGGTTACCGCATCGACGATTTCCTTAACGATTGCGCCGACCACATTTCCCTCTTTTTGTTTGGCTCGGAATGCCTCGATGTCATCGGGCGGATATTCTTTGGACAAAAAAACGGTCCAGAGCACCGCCGCCAGGAAAAAAATACCGCCGACCGAAAATGCGATCAGTGTCGAATACGGAATCCCGCTTTGCATTACGCCGATCACGCCGACTGCGGTCAGAATAAACGGAAGGGCGTTAGCAAGCGTCTGGCCGATGCCGATAAAAAACGACTGCATCACAAATCCAAGCGTCCGTTGTTCCTCCGGAAGGTTGTCCGCGACGAAAGCGCGAAATGGTTCCATCGTGATATTTATCGAAGCGTCGAGCATCCACAGAAGCCCGGCGGCCATCCACAGCGCCGAAGAATTCGGCATCAGGATCAGCGCGATACTCGCCAGAATCGCACCTACCAGAAAGTAAGGCCGACGGCGTCCAAGCTTGGTCCAGGTCCGGTCGCTCATCGCGCCGACGATCGGTTGGACGAGAAGGCCGGTCATCGGACCCGCCAGCCAGAGGTACGGCAATTGGCTTTCCTCGGCGCCGAGATACTTGTATATCGGCGACATGTTGGCGAGCTGGAGCCCCCACCCGAATTGAATACCCATAAATCCGAAACTCATGTTCCAGATCTGCCAAAAGGTCAATTGCGGCTTCTTTTTCATAGCTTTTTCCTATTTTAATTGGTGGATTCTCTCTTTGGCGCCGTAAAAATCCCGGCAGTTCGCGGGGGCATCGTAACTGCCGCGCGCCCCGCATCGATTCTCATCTCGCTCACGTTTCCGAGCTGGTCGATCAAAACCGTGTTTGCCCCGATCTGCTTAAACATCGAGACATCAAACGAGACCTGCGCAGCCTTGGTGTCATTATTAAACACCACGATGACCACATCTTTTTCTGTCACGCGGGCATAGGCCAACTGCTGCGGTTCGTCGAGCAGGTCGTAGGATTTTCCCCGTCTCAAAGGCACTAGTTCCCGCCGCAGCTTCCCGAGCGTCGCCAGATGATTCCATACTTTATTCTCATCCGCTGTACGACCTGAAGAAATAAAGGCATTTCGCTTATCGCCGGCAAATCCCCCGGGGAAATCCCTGCGATTGTCGGGGTCACCGCCGCCGGGCATGGCGATCTCGTCTCCATAGTATAAAAGCGGCGTTCCGCGAGAGGTCATGATCAGCGTTTGGGCGAGTTTTAAACCTTCGATCGTCGCCCCTTTTTCGTTCATAAAGCGCTCCATATCGTGAACGCCCAGAAACGTGGTCAAGACTTCGGCGTTCGGATAAAGCCAATCGTGGGCAAAGATTTGCTGCACCTGGCGTATATCCTGACCCCTGGCAAAGGCGTTGCGAATGGCGTAAAAAAGCGCAAAATCGTAAAGCGTGTCGAGCCTCGTGTCGATGCCGTCGTGTCCGCGCCGGCCGCCCTGGTAAAAGGCCAAAAGGGCGGGGTTTCCGTCAAAAAGTTCGCCGAGGACGTTTACGTTTGGATACTCGGTCTTGATCGCCGACATCCATTTTTCCCAGAACCAACGCGGCACATGGGGCAGGGTGTCCATCCGTATGGCGTCATAGCCGACGGTTTCAAGCCACCAGATCGTGTGTTGGATCAAGTATCTTTCGACTTCCGGATCGCCCTGATTAAAATCGGGAAGGATGTTTATAAACCACCCGTCGATATTTCTGCTCTGGGTTTGATAGGTCGCCCTCGGATTCATCGCCGTCCACTTCTGCCAGTTATTGTCCGGATGATTTTCAAGAGTTCCGTTCCACCAGGTCGGGGTCGGCGGATCCGCGGCCCAGACGTGATAGGGCCCTGTGTGGTTGACCACCTGATCCTGGATCATCTTAAAACCCATCGACTGCGCCTTCCGGACCAGCTCTTTTAATTTCGCGAGATCCCCGAGATGCTCATCGACGCCGTACATATCCACCGCGCCGTAGCCGTGAAATCCGGTCGTAAAGGGCATCCCCGGATAATTCTCCTTGTAATCGGGTTTGTCATTATTGTCATAGACCGGTGTCGTCCAGATCGCCGTTACGCCCAGCGATTTGATGTATTCAAGGTTGTCGATCAGGCCCTGTAAATCACCCCCGTGATAATGCCTTCCGAATTTTCTGTCATAAAGGCCCTTTGATTTGGGCGGATCATTATTCGTGGGGTCACCGTCGGCAAATCGATCGGGGAGCAAAAAATAGATGACATCATCGGGCGTAAACCCGCGGAAGCGTCCTTCGCGCGATGTTCTTTCCTCGAGCCGGAAGGGAATTCCGGTCGAGCCACTCGCGGTCACGAGCTTGAGATTGTGGTTTCCCGACTTTGCACTTTTATCGATCTCAACGTCAAAAAACAAATAGTGGCCGTTTTCGCTCCAGCGGTAGTTGTAGGTTTTGAGACCGCTATTCATCTCCGACAAAACGCGCGCGCCCTGCAGGTTTTTCCCGCGAACCAATACACGCATCGGATTAATGCTCATCCCCGCCCACCAATTCGGAGGATCGACTTTTTCGACAGTCGGAAATTGCGCCGAGGCGGAGGAGGACAAAAACGCCGTTAGCACCAATAATCCAAAAACAGAAGACGCTCCGACCCGTTTGCGACGCGTCTCCGACCCCGCGGAAACTTTACTTTTATTTTGTTCGTCCATAAATTTCAGTCAGCTTTTTCAGACGATCGACAATTTCGTCCGAAAAACAGCCTTCGAC
>JBFGKW010000147.1:0-4251 GCA_041576495.1 Aridibacter sp.
TGCACGGGATTCAAAAATCAAACATCCGCCAGATTTTTGACCGGGCACTGCCGGACAGCATAAATTTCGGATTGGGACAGCCGGATTTGCCAACACCCGAATGCATCAGGCGTGAGGCGGTGCGGGTAATCGAAGAAGAGCAAAACGGTTACACCTCACACGCCGGTCTGCCCGAACTCCGTGAAAGGATCCTAACCGAATATCCCCATTTGAGATTGACCAAAGACGATTGTATCGTGACCGTCGGATCAAACGAGGCGCTGTTTGACGCGCTCTTAACGGTATGTCAGGAGGGTGATCAGGTGCTTGTTCCAAATCCGGCGTTTCCCGCCTATCCGGCGATGAACAGCCTTGTCGGGGCGACTACGGTCCTTTACCGGCTGCCAAAAGAGCGGGGATTTCGTTTTGATGCCGACGAATTCGCGAAACGGATAACACCGGAAACGCGGGCGGTCATAATTTTAAGCCCGTCCAATCCGACCGGAAGGTCATTGTCGCGGGGCGACCTCGAATCAATTGCGGGTATCCTCGAAGGTACCGGGATTTTCGTGATATCGGATGAAATATATAAAGACCTTTATTTTACGGATGAAAAACCGGCGTCGATCTCGGAGTATTACGAAAACACGCTCGTCGTCGGCGGTTTGTCAAAAAACATGTCGATGACGGGATGGCGTTTGGGTTGGCTTTTGGGGCCGCCCGAGGTAATGAAAAAAGCGGTCGTCGTCCACGGTTATAACACCGTTTGTACTTCGACGGTTTCGCAGAAAGCGGCCCTTGCCTACTGGACCGAAGAAGGCAAGAAAGCCGAAGCGGATGCCCGGACGATTTATAAGCGCCGCCGCGATCTTCTCGTCAGGTTGATCGATGAAGAATTGGGACTGCGGGCCGTTTCGCCGGAAGGGGCCTTTTACTCAATGCTCGACGTTTCACATCTCGGAAATGAAATGGACCTGGTGAATAAATTCCTCGAGCACCGGGTCATAACCGTGAACGGTTCGGGGTTCGGCGACGAGGCTGAAGGATATCTGAGAATTTCCTTTTGTGCCGGAGAAGAGGATATTCGCAAAGGCGTCTTGAGAATGAAAAAGGCGTTGGAAAATTAGCATCTATCAATTACGATTTAAAAACGTCGATTTTTAGCGGCACAGAGAATATGAACAAATTTAGAGTTGGAATATTAGGGGCGACCGGAACCGTCGGGCAGCGATTTTGCCAATTGCTCGAAACGCACCCCCAGTTTGAAATTGCAGCGCTTGCAGCATCCGATCGGTCGGTCGGGAAAACATACGGAGAGGCCTGCCGCTGGAAACTCTCGACGCCGATGCCGGAAAACGTGCGGAAAATGGAGATTTTGCCGATCGAACCGTCGCTCGAGTGCGATCTGGTTTTTTCGAGCCTCCCTTCGTCGGTGGCGCGCGAAGCCGAGCAGGCTTTTGCCCGATCCGGTTATCCGGTCATCAGCAATTCTTCAGCGTTGAGGATGGAGGAAGATGTACCGCTGCTAATTCCTGAAGTGAATGCCGATCATTTATCGCTGATCGAGGTTCAAAAACACAAGCGGGGGTTTGACCGGGGTTTCATCGTGACAAATCCAAACTGCGCAGTGGTTTCGTTTGCTCCTCCGCTCGCCGCTTTGCACGAAAAATTCGGAATTGAATCAGTCGTCGTGACGACGCTGCAGGCCGTTTCAGGCGCCGGTTATCCCGGTGTTGCGAGCCTAGATATTTTTGATAATGTACTGCCCTATATCGCCGGCGAAGAACCGAAAGCCGAAACTGAGGCCCAGAAGATATTGGGTGTATTTCAGGATGAGGCGATCGAAAAGGCCGATTTCACGGTTTCCGCTCAGTGTTTTCGGGTTAATGTCATCGACGGACACACCGCCTCGGTTCGGGTAAATTTGAAGCAAAGTGCGCCGCTTGAAGACGTTGCCAAGGCGATGAAGGACTTTCCAAGTCTTGATCTGTATTCTTCACCCGAACAGTTTATTTATGTCTCGGACGAACCCTCGCATCCGCAGCCCCGCCTCGATCGCGACCGCGGCAATGGAATGTCGATCACGGTCGGGCGGTTGTTTCCGGATAATATTTTTGACTACCGGTTCGTCTCTTTGAGTCATAACACCCTGCGCGGGGCCGCGGGGGCGGCGATTTTAAACGCCGAGCTGTTGATCGACAAGCGGCTGATTTAATTGGTCGTGCGATATACGCAGTGCAGGATTCGCCGGGATCGGCTAAATGTCAGGTCAGAAGAAAAAACGCTTTTAAAGCGTTGATCCTCTCCGGATCCGACTATCACCGAAATTGAGTTTGGCGTCAGATAATATGATTGAAAGATACACATTGCCGGAGATGGGTGCGATCTGGACACTTCAAAACAAGTTTCAGAAATGGCTGGACGTCGAGTTGGCGGTCTGTGAAGTCCACGCCGAAGATGGAACAATACCTGCCGAAGCGTTAGAAGAAATAAAAACGAAAGCGGGTTTTACCGTCGAGCGAATAGCGGAAATTGAAAAAGTAACGGATCACGACGTAATTGCATTTACTACGAATCTGGCTGAAAACATAGGTGAATCCGCGCGTTTCGTCCATTACGGCCTGACGTCATCCGATGTGGTCGACACCGCCAATGCACTGCTGCTGACCGAATCGTGCGACGTTTTGCTGAAAAAGACGGATAAACTCCTCCTGGTACTGAAACGGCGTGCGTTTGAGTTTAAGGATACGCCCCAGATCGGAAGGACCCACGGTATTCATGCCGAGCCGACGGCATTCGGTATGACATTCGCCCTCTGGTATGCCGAGATGCAGCGCAACAAAGAAAGGCTGGAAAAAGCCCGCGCTCAGGTTTCGGTAGGAAAGATTTCGGGAGCGGTCGGGGCGTTTGCCCACCTGAGCCCCGATGTAGAGGAACGGGTGTGCAAAAAACTGGGGCTTACGGCGGCGAGCATCTCGACCCAGATCATTCAGCGCGACCGCTATGCGGAGTATCTCTGCACACTCGCAATCGTAGCATCGAGCCTTGAGAAAATGGCGCTCAACGTTCGCCACTGGCAGCGCACCGAGGTTCGCGAGGCCCAGGAGAAATTCAAGGAGGGCCAAAAGGGATCTTCATCAATGCCCCATAAGCGAAATCCGATCCTCTCGGAAAAGATCTGCGGGCTGGCGCGGACCGTGAGGGCGAATTCGATTGTCGGCCTGGAAAATGTGGCTCTCTGGCACGAACGGGATATTTCGCATTCTTCGGCCGAACGCGTAGTCTTCCCCGATTCTTCCGTGACGCTTGATTATCTTCTTGAAAGCGCCGCCGGGCTCCTCGACGGGCTGATCGTATATCCCGAGAATATGCTCAAAAATCTGGATGCGACCTGCGGACTTGTATTCAGCGGTCAACTAATGCTGGCCCTGACCCAAAAGGGTATTTCACGGGAAGAAGCTTATTTATGGACCCAGCGAAACGCTATGGAGGTGTGGGATGAAGGCGGCGACTATAAAGAACTCATATTGAAAGACGCGGATATCTCTACGCATTTATCAAACGAAGAGATTACCCGCGTCTTTGATCTGGACCACTACCTCAGAAACGTCGAATACGTTTTCGAAAGGGTGTTCGAATAGTTTATGCCCACTTATCGGCCATATTGCCAACAACGGGGAGTTTGGTTTCGTTTCCGCCAAAAGCTTTTATCGCTGCGAAAAGAAGCCCGCCCAAGAATCCAAAAAATAATCCGATATATAGAAGCATCAGGAGAAGGCTGACTATTGTAGCCAACCCGCTGGATACCTGTGCAAGTACCACGCTGATAATTCCACCGACAATTGCCAGGACGATAATTCCAACGATATATATAACAGACCACAGCACCGACTGGATCGCGTGAAAACGCACAAATTTGTTATCTTTTTCGATAAAAATCAATACGAGGGCTACGATTCCGACGATGTAGCCGATCAGTGCGGTAACGTTTCCATCAAGTCCAATGGCAGATTTTTGATTTTCCATTTTGTTTAAAGAATCTCCTTATTTTTAGGTAAAAACTGATTTTATTGCGTTTCCGAGTTGATAATTATCGTGAATTTAACACAAAGACGTTGCCTAAAACAAGAATTTGCGTAAGAATCTAGAATTTATTTTCCGGTAATTGGGGGAAGACAATGAAAGCAAAAATATACGTTACATTAAAGCCGAGCGTTCTTGACCCTCAGGGTAAGGCGATTCATCATACGACCGAGCTGCTCGGGTTTGAAA
>JBFGKW010000148.1:0-4213 GCA_041576495.1 Aridibacter sp.
AACATTTTAATACACCGACATCTCGATTGCACCATTTTTTTTCAGTCACCGGACGAGACATTTATTGTGCGAGACATTGACTGCCACCGTTCAGGGTCTTGGGTCTATAGAATTGTGGCACCTCGGCTTTTAATTGGCCGGGCGATTTCGATAATTGCATTGGTCTTGGAATTTCAATTGGATTGTTTTCAGGCTTCCTAAAGTTCAAAAGGCGTGTGGATATCCAAGACCTGATTGTGAAAATGGAAACGGGCTGGCAGAGATGAGGTCAGGGGGTTCGATCCCCGTCGGATTCAACAATTATCAGATAAATCCCATCTTGTTATAATACTTTTTTTACTTTGACCTTAAATGATACACTCCCCGTATTTTTGGGAGTGACCGCCACAACGTTAAAAAAGGAGGCTATATGTCGAACGAATCAAAAAAACCCGGTAAAAATTTTTATAAGACGATCCAAGTCTGCGTAGCTTTCGGAATTACACTCGACCAATGGGTGCAGCGTTGGGAACGGAAACTCGCTCCTATTTCAATAGATTTTGTCGAACGCCTTACGGAAATCGCACGATCAAAACAGGTTGGTTGGATTGTCGTGAAGGGGTTTAGGTCGAATCGAGCCCAGGTTCAGGCGATATACAACAACTGGATTAAGCGAAATCGTCAAAGCGAAGCCATAGCGCTTGCGTGGGCGAAAGAGGTTTACAGTGCAAGAATGATGCTAGACGGGAAGCCTGTTATCGTCGATGGGAAGCACATTACAAAAGGTGAATGGCTTCATCGATTTAGATGGAAGGAAATAGCAAAAGGCAATATGACAATGGATGAATATTACCGGGATTTTCAAATTCGCAATGCTAACAAACCGACACATTCGAGTGGATATGCGTTTGATATCACGCCATTGAACCCACAAATTGAAGCATCGATTCGAGCGACACTGATGGAATTTAAAGGCGGTCTCGTTCCTGAACCGGATCACTATCACATTCAGTTACATCGGCAGATCAGCCCGAAGAATAAGATCAAAGCCGTCAACGAAATGCAGCGATTTCGTGCACGGTAATCCTCATATATTAACCAGGGAAAACAATCGGCGGCTTTAAAACCTGATTCAGACGGGAATTCACCCGCGCGTAGATTCGACCCGGGTTACCCAATCCACGTCAATCCCTGCTTTCTCGTGATGTTTCCTGACCGATTCCTCATCGGGAGCGTCGAGGACACACCAGATCTTATCGTTATCCTTGCTGAATAATATGTCGTGGTGTGTCACGCCGAATTCATCCGCAGGCGCATTTTGAAGCTCCCTGAGGGTTCCCTCTGAAAACGTCCCCATCTCGTGTGTATCCATATACTTTGGCATCTGTTCACCTCCTTGGTTGATTAAAAAAAAACAAGAAAAATTACACCTCCGAATATCAAGCCCCTCGGATTGACATCGGCGGTGCTTCGTTCCGTCTAAAGATCAGCGGACTCATCGATCGTTTTCCTTCCAGATTCCTACATTACCCGATTTTGTAACGGATCATCGGGTTTTTACCAGCCCTGTAAAATAACGGCCCCACTTTATTCCTCCAAATATGAAAAGTCAATATTTTGAAATGACGCAAGTACGGAACAATAGAAATGAATATTCGTTATTTTGGTTAACACTTTTGTTCTGATATTCATCTTGATAAACAGCGGACGATAAATTGGTGTTTGGTAAGGTTTGGGGAAATCACGTCTGATCATCAATTGTGATTCCAGGAATTTTACTTCCCATCACACGCGATTTATGGGAGACAGCAAGACTATAACGAATCTGTTTTTTTTGGGAAGGCGTGACGAGAAGCGTGCCTCCACCGCGGCGGTCAGCGAAGAAGCGCGGCTGATCGACAGAATCAGGGAAGGCGACGAAAATGCATTTAATGAACTCTACCGACGTCTTTCTCCGCTCGTCCACGGAATTGTTTTTTCCCGGGTTCCCCCCGACGAAGTCGAAGACATCGTTCAGGAGGTTTTTATTTTGGCTTTCAACGGTCTGCACAAGCTCCAAAACAAGAATGCCGTGGGTCCGTGGATTGCGAGTATCGCGCGTAACCGCGCGGTTGAATACTTCCGGCGCAACAAACCGACCGAAGAATTGCCCGAGTCTTTGGCGCAGAGGAAATCGGCGCAGACTGAAGCGCAGGAAATACTGGACGCGATAATGGAATTACCGGATGCATATAAAGAAACGCTGGTCCTTCGACTGGTCGAAGGATTGACGGGTCCCGAGATTGCGGACAAGACGGGGCTGACTCACGCATCGGTGAGAGTGAATTTACACCGCGGAATGAAGATGCTCCGCAGCAAGTTGGAGATCAAGAGGTAATGCGATGAACGAGAACTATCTTTGGGACAAGACGGGAAGGGACCCTGAGATCGAGAAGCTGGAAAGCGAATTGGCCGCCTTTCGACCCGGTACAACCGCACCGCCCGCTTTGCGGATCGACGCGGATTTATTGGAAAAACCAACTTCCTCGTCGCGAATTTGGATTCGGCCCGCCCTTTCTTTTGGAATCGTTGGTGCGGCTTGCATCGCGGCAATCGTTTTTGCACCCGGCATAATCCAGTCGGTGCGGGTCAATTACCCTGGGCAAACAGAGAAAACTGCGCCCGTGCTGATTGCCAAAAATGACGATGAACCGAAGATGGCCCGCAGCGATAACCAGGGAACCGCGACCAAAGGTGAAGTTACGTTAGAACCTGAGAAGATAACGCGCGCCCCAAAAATCAAAAGTTCGGAATCTTACCGGCTGCCGCATAAAATTGTCCGCCGGATCGATCGAATGCCGGGAAAACCCAGACGCAATAAGAAACAAGAGAAATTGAAGCTGACACCGGAAGAGAAGCACGCCTTCGACCAACTGATGCTTGGACTATCGATAACCAGTGCGAATCTCAAGATCGTCAACGACAAGGTACAGGGAACGAGAGAATCTCGTAAGGAGTAAATTAGCTATGAGATTATTTAGATACTTTTCAATCGTAATGTTAACGCTATTGGTTTCATCGATAACGGTCAGCGCCCAAAACGCCCGCCTTCGATTTGAAAATCTTAATGGACTGGAAAAGAAAGCAAGTGATCTGGTTGAGGTCAATGTAGACGGCAAGATGTTGAGTCTGGCAAAACGCGTATTGGTCAAAGTCAATGACAAAGATGCCAGGAAAATCGGGGAAGCGATAAAGGGCCTTGAAGGCGTCTATGTGAGGGTCTTCAATTTTGCGAATGATAATGAATATGATGTTGCCGATATCGAACAGATTCGTTCCCAGTTAGACGCGCCCGGATGGGAAAAACTGGCAAAAGTGAGAAGCAAAAAAGATGATCAGAAAATCGACGTTTATACGATGTTTTCGGGCGATGATATCAGCGGCGTCGCGGTCATACTCTCTGAAAAGAGAAAGCTGGCGTTGGTCAATGTAATTGGTCCGATCGATATCGATACTCTCGTAAAGTTGAGCGGCAATCTCCATATTCCGGAATTCGGAATTGAAGATGAGAAAGATGCGCAAAAGAAAAATAAGGAGTGAAAGAATGCCTTCAAGAAAGATCTTAACAACCGTCATCGTCACGATTATGATCTTCACTTGCCTTGCGAATGCATCATATGCACAGGGTAACGAATACGATGCTGTATGCAACCACTTAAAATCGAAATATGGCGCGAAGAAGATAAAAATACCCTTTATGTGGCTAGCCAGGGCGGCGGTTGGGATTGTTCGGCCGGCCGGCGTGAAGAGTTTTAAAGTGACGACTTTTCGAAACCTGAATTATTCACCGGATACCCTCCACAATGAAATGACGGCCGTAATGAGTGACGCGTTTAGCGAACAGTGGACTCCGATATTGCGCATCCGGTCCCGCGAAGGCGACCAGGTTTATATGACCATCCGCGAAACCGGCAACAACGTAAAGATCCTTCTTGTTTCAATCAATCGTGAGGAAGCGCAGGTGATCCGGGCCCGGTTTAATCCTGAACGGTTGGCAGAGTTTATCGAAAACCCCGAAATCTTCGGAATTTCGATTGACGGAGGTTAAGTCCTGTTCGAGCTATATATCCTCACGATTTGAAATTGGTTTGAAAACCTCCTCAACCTCTTCCCTAATTTGTGTATTCTGTATCCCGACCATAGTAAATGGCGGTCCCCCAGACTTTGGAAAACCATGCGCCACAACCAGAGATTC
>JBFGKW010000149.1:0-4185 GCA_041576495.1 Aridibacter sp.
CGCCGGGTTTCTTCTTCGACGTTAAAAAAATAACGTCCGCTGGTCGCTTCGATCTTTTCGATCTCGGCGATATTGGGGGTAGTCGCTTTGAGCTGGACGTTTAGAAGCGTTTCATAGCCGAATTTGATATCGGCCAGCGTGGCGGATTTCCCTCCCGCATCATTGATCGAGCCGCCGCCGGCTTTTAACGCCTGCAGATCGTTGAGCGACACGTCTTTATTCCGCCGCCGGGCCGCGTTCAGCGCTTCAACGCTTGAAAAATCCTCGACCGAGAATTTTTGAATGCTGAAGGCGTTGGTCCCGATATTGGCAATCTTTTCGTCGACATAGGCGTTAAACCCTTCGATTAGTGAAACGACGACTATCACGGTCGCAACCCCGAAAATGATTCCGAGGAGCGTCAAGAATGAGCGCAGCTTGTGCGAGCGAAGCGACGCGGCCGCCAGTCGTAAGGCCTCAAAAAAGGACATATAGGGGAATTGTAAATGGTAAACGGCAAATGGGGAAGGGCGGAGAAAAAGTAAAAAAGGGAAGGAAAAGTAAAAGGGAAAAGTAAAAAGGAAAAAAGGAAACGGGAATGAACCACCCCGGCGCGGGGCGCGCCACCCCTCCTTGGTAAGGAGGGGAGTTATTTATTTAGTGGTCAATGGTCAACCACCCCGCCCTAAAAGGGCACCCCTCCTTGGTAAGAGGGCGAGTTATTAATTAAGTGGTCAATGGTCAACCACCCCGCCCTAAAAGGGCACCCCTCCTTGATAAGGAGGGGAGTTATTTATTTAGTGGTCAATGTTTCCTGGTCAATGTTCCCTAGTCAATGCTCCACGTCCGGCTTCCTGCTTCTTTGCTCGAGAGTTTCGGTCGCCTTGATGAATTCTTCGGTCGATTCGCGGATCTGTCTTTTCTCATCCGCATGTTTTTCGAGCCGCCAGCGGCGCATCGTGTCCCGCCAGAAGACCACGAGATACGATCCGCCGATGAATAGGACCACACCCGCAAAAATCAATACTATCGATAACAGTAAGATTCTACCCATCTATTTCACCTGTAATGTCGGACCTTTGTCACTGCCGAAAACGAGCGTTCCCTGATGTTTGGCCCATGCCTGGGCTTCCTGAATGCTAAGTTTTTGAACCTCCAGCGCATACATCTTGGGATTCTCAAACGTCCTCGCTTCGATTTCGAGTCTCTGGCGTTTGGTTTCGGCCGCCTTTTTGAGCGCACCTTCTTCTTCTTCTCTTTTCTTCGCCGCTACCACCCGGCTGCCGGCGACCTCGATGCCGTCATCGATAAAATCGGGTTTCCCGACCACCACCGATTCGATTTTCGCATGCATTTGCTGCGTGAAAATGCTTTCGAGATCCTTCAGTGCCTCCTGCTGGATGCCCTGCTGGCTGATCAGCAATTCATAGGCGTCGAATTTTGCGGTGTTTTTTCTCGTAATATCTTCAATCCGGCTTTTGATCACCGGGGTCCGGCGTTCCTTCCGTTCTTCTTCCGTCAATCCGAATTTTTTAACATAAGCGATCACATTGTTCTTGTCACCGGGGATCGAATAGGTGATCGAAATCGGAATCGTCAGCCCGGCATTGTCTTTGCTCGATGCCGAAACGCTGAACGTTTCGGTCTTGGCCCGCAGGTTTACTTCGAAATAATCATCTCGCCAGTGCCAGCCGTAAGAATCTTCATAGACCCCCCCGTCGGATGCAGCGATCACGTCCGTCGCCTGACCGTATATCGTTTTTACTTCGACGGTTCCTTCAGAGGGCTGCCTCCAGTAACATCCGGAAAACAGCGCCATCACCAAACCGGTCAATATCAATAGTCTTTTCATCGTCTTTTCTCCTTTTCTTGTAGCCTCTAGTTAAACACGTTTCGGCTGTCTTGTTAAAACAAGGCCGTCTGTTCGTCCGGATTTGTTTGTGTATTTGAATATTAATACGAAGATTTTGAGCGGGAAGTTTGAAGAATCGTCGCGGAACGCGAGTGCTGGGTGATGAATACTGAATTGGGCGAAATGCGATCGCGTATTGCGAATTTCATATTGCCGGTGATACAAAGGGTAGACTGGAGAAAAATCGATGAAACAAGTATTGGGATTTTTAAAGAAGCTTGAAAAAAACAACAACCGTGATTGGTTTAACGCCAACAAGCCTCAATTTATTGCAGCGCAGGAGGAATTGACGGCGTTTGTCGACAAACTGATATCCGGTATCGCCAGGTTTGATCCGGAGATCATTGGTACCGATCCGAAGAGCTGCCTTTTCAGGATCTACCGGGATATACGGTTTTCGAAGGATAAATCGCCGTACAAGCTAAATATGGGAGCATCGATAAATCCCGGCGGAAGAAAGTCTCAGCTGGCCGGTTATTATGTCCATATCCAACCGGGGAATTGTTTTTTGGCAGGCGGCAAGCATATGCCAACGTCCGCGGAGCTGCTCGCCATCCGGAAGTCGATCGTCAAGCGGCCGGAAGAATTCCTGAAGATCGCCAAGGCGAAGAAGTTTAAGGAGTATTTTGGAGAGATCACCGGAGAAAAGCTAAAGACAGCACCCAAGGGATTTCCGAAGGATCACAAAATGATCGACTATCTGCGGCTCAAGGGTTTTATCGCCTATCATGAAAAGGTGCCCGAGAAACGGGTTTTAGATCCCAAATATGACAAATACGTTTTGGAAGTTTTTAAGGCGATGAAACCGCTGATCCATTTCCTGAGAACGGTTTAAGGGAAAATCAAAAGTACTGGGTATTCAGTACTCTGCACTCAGCACACAGTACTCAGTACTCAGTCTTTATCCCGCGTCGAGTTCCCCGATCATCTCAAGTAATTTGGAGATTCTTCCGTCCACCGTTTCCCGGTCGGCTTCGAGCGAGGTCAGCTTTTCCCTGACGGTCTTATTGGCGTCGATCAATTCTTTTTTCTGTTGACGCATCTGCAGCACGCTGGTGCGAAGTTTTTTTAGCTCCGCCTCTTCGTCTTCAAGCTGAAAAAGCAGCCGCTTCGCCTTATCCGCCAGGAATTCCAGTTGTTCCAAACCCTTTGTCTGATCTTCTACGGATTCTTCAATTGCCGCTGTTCCGGTATGGCTTATCAAGTTTTCCATTTTGTTATATTGTCAGTTGCCGATCCTTCTGCTTTGACCGATCAGTCTCAAACGTTTCATCAATTAAAGGTATAAATGTGTGCGGGATGCAGCCCTCGACCGCACGCGGCAAATCTACCGTCAAACGCGGGTTGGCCACCATAAAAAAACGGCCAAATCCCTCTTCCGCCGCGTCTTCAAGCATTCGCTTGAGGATTCTGAGCGGAACCGGTGTGTCGGATTCCCGCCAGACATAAACCGGGAATCTGCTGATCATCGCGTCATATTCAAACCGTCCGGCCGCGCCTGGCGAATAGTCGATTCCGATCTTTTCCAGTGCACCGATTACAATAGCGATTTCCTTACGCTGTAACGGAGTAAGTTCCCGGACGTGGGTCACCAACTGCTCAGCCGATTCCAGGCCCGTCATAATCGAATTCATCTCCTCATAGAATTCGCTCCCGATAAACCTGAACATCAGGCCGGAAAGTATTCTCCTTGTTTCGTCGACCGAAAAACGGCTTTCGTCAACATTGCCGTAGCGATAATTGAGCGCCTCGATCTCGTCGTCCGTCAAAAAAAGATAAAGGGCTTCCTGGAAGTCGGTCCATAATTCCGACGGGTAGAAATCGACATCTTCGAGAAAAAGAAAGTCACGCGCGAGGTCTAGTATGTTGAATTTTATCGATGAATCCGGCAAAGATTTTATTCCTTTCGCGTTTATACGAACCAAAATTCGGGGGATAGGTTAGTGCCAGTTGAAGAATAATTTAACGTTGAGGAAAATGCAATGTTTGTGACTCGCGGATGCGCTTTGCAATCAGTACTCATCACTCTAAGAGGACACACTCCCTGGCGGTCGCGTTTCTGCCTGTTGCGCTCGGTTGAATGTTCAGCGTTCAGTGTTCACTGGTCAATGGAATACCACCCCGCCTCGAAACGAGGCACCCCTCCTTGGTAAGGAGGGGAGTCGTAATTCCCGGCCTCTGCTCACCGCTCACTGCTTACTATTTTGAATGGTCAATGTTAAATGTTCACTGGTCAATGGAATACCACCCCGCCTCGAAACGAGGCACCCCTCCTTGGTAAGGAGGGGAGTAAG
>JBFGKW010000150.1:0-4180 GCA_041576495.1 Aridibacter sp.
ACTCCCCTCGCCTTACCAAGGAGGGGTCCATCGTCCTCGATGGGGGGTGGTTTTCTTCGAAAACCCAAATGCTACTGCCCATCATCAACGCTCCACGGCGGAACGATTCCGTTAATTCGGGCGTATGCGATCGATTGCCCCAGGTGTTCGTGGCAATGAACCGCGACAAGAATCAGTATTCCGCGGACAGTGGTTTCGTTTCCGAAGAAGTTTGCCTTCTTATCAAGGTCGGAATCCTTAGTTTTTGATATCGCCATCCGCGCGTGATCATAGGATTTTTTCAATTCATAGATCACCTTTTGCTTTTCGGTGATCTTTTCCAACGCCTGGAGCTTCTTAAACCCTTCATTGCCTTCATATCCCTCGGCCTTCACCCCGGCGAATACAGGCAAAAAGTAGTTTGCCCCGGCAATGTGCATAAAAACTTCGCTTACCGACCTGACGCCTTCAGCGGGACGCCAGCTGTACTTATCCTCCGGGATGGCCTCGGCAAGGGCGACCATTTTCTTAGCCGCGTCATTTAACTGACCCATAGTTTCGGCTCTGACACCCGTAATTGCCGTTTTCTTTAAAACCCCTTCCTGCGCCGCCGAGGCGGCCGTAAAAACCACAAGTATCGCCGGAATCAACGTTCCCATCACTATTTTTTTCATTTTCTTTTACTCCTTATGTATGTTTGACCTAAACGATCAATTGAACCCACACGAATACGGTATTTCGCCTTTCTAATCACGTTCTTCCCAATCGTCGGGCCGCTTTCGCTTCACCGGAAACCCGCATTTTCGTATATGCGCCTTGACCTGACGGGCGTGTGCTTCGTCTTTCACTTCGAGGAGCATCTCGACACCGACCGTTCCCAGCGGCGCCAGCCACATCGCCCGCCGGTGAAAGACTTCGATCACGTTGGCGCCTTTCGCCGCGGCCGCTTCAAGCAGCCGGGCGAGGCTTCCGGGACGATCGTCGACCAGGGATTTGAGGATTATATACCTTCCCTGCCGCACCATAACCTGCTCCAAAACCCGTGCCAGAAGATTTCCGTCAATATTGCCCCCGCATAATACCGCGCAGACGACATCGCCGGCCGAAAGCTTGATCTTATTTGCCAGCAGGGCTGCCACTCCTGCCGCGCCCGCGCCTTCGACCACCAGGTGGCTGTTTTGAACGCAATGAAAAATTCCGTCGGCGATCTCTTCTTCGGTTACCTCAACAACTTCGTCTACATTTTCTTTTATTATCTCGAGCGACAAATCTCCGGGCCGTTTGATTGCAATTCCGTCGGCAATCGTCGATCTTGACGGAACTTCAACGGGTTTTCCCGCTTCAAGCGATTTATTTATAACCGCGATATTCTTTGCCTCGACGCCGATCACGCGGACTCCCGGTATCAACTTCTTTACTGCAATCGCGATTCCGGAGATGACGCCCCCGCCTCCGATCGGAACTACAACGACCGTTGCCTGCGGAAGTTCTTCAGCGATTTCGCATCCGATAGTTCCCTGACCGGCAATCACCAGCTCATCTTCAAATGCGTGGACATAGGTCAACCCGCGCTCCTTTTGGAGTTCGCGTGAATACGCCACCGCCTCATCAAAACCGGCGCCCTTCAGGATCACTTCGGCCCCGAAGTTTCGCGTTGCATTGATCTTCGTAAGCGGCGCATATTCGGGAACCACGATGGTCGATTTGATATCGTGCAGCGAAGCGGCCAGCGCGACGCCCTGGGCATGATTTCCGGCTGAGGCGGCGATCACGCCCCGCTTTTTTTCTTCCTTGGTCAAACGTGAGATTTTGTTGTATGCACCGCGGATCTTAAACGAACCGCTTCGTTGAAGACATTCCGCTTTTAGGAAAACCGGGAGGCCAAACTTCTTGGTGAGCCTGTTATCGGGGAGGATTGGAGTGTTTACAATTATTCCTTCGAGTACGCTCCGGGCGTCGGTGATATCTGAAAATCTTATCGTCATGGGGATAAATTATAGCTATATTGATCGGCCGTTCAATTGAATACTAATACTTTAGACGGAAATCAGATATAATGATATCTTAACCTTAAACAACTATTTCGGAGGTCGGTAAATGATTGTGTCAATTCTGTTGCTCCAGCTTGAGCTTTTCGGGTTTGGTTTCTTATTCCTGGCATTTTTGAGCATCGCGCTGCTGACGGTCGCCTGGAAAACGGTGAAAATCGTGCCCCAGTCGTCGGTTTTGCTGATTGAAAGACTAGGAAGATTCAGCCGCGTCGCAAAAAGCGGGCTCAATATAATCGTCCCGTTTTTCGAGGCCCCGCGTGCCATATACTGGACAAATAACCGCCCGGGGTTGACTTTCATCGACCTTCGCGAACAATATATCGATCTTCCGCCTCAGCCGGTAATCACACGTGACAACGTCACCATTAATGTTGATTCGGTCGTCTACTGGCAGATCACCGATCCGGCCAAAGCCGTTTACGAAGTCGCCGATCTGGTCGGCGGTTTGGTTCAGCTGACGATCACCGGGATGCGGGCCGTAATGGGAGAGATGGATCTCGATGCGACGCTCTCTTCGCGTGATCAGATCAACAGCAAACTTCAGATAATTCTCGATGAAGCGACCGACAAGTGGGGCGTCAAGGTGACCCGGGTCGACGTCAAGAATATCAACCCGCCCGAAGACGTACGGATCACGATGGAAAAACAAATGACCGCCGAACGAAACCGCCGGGCACTTGTTCTTCAGGCCGAGGGTGACAAGCAGGCCGCGATCGCACGAGCCGACGGCGAAAAACAGGCCGCGATCATGCGGGCCGAAGGCCAGAAACAATCGGCAATTCTCGAGGCCGACGGTGCCGCCCAGGCGAGACTGAAAGCGGCCGGGGCGGAGGCCACGGCGATAGCGCAGATTGCCCGTTCAATCGGCGACACTGCCCAAACGACCAATTACCTGATAACTTCAAGATACATCGATTCACTGAGGGATATGACGCGGTCGCAGAATTCGAAAGTGATTTTTATGCCGACCGAGACATCCAATGTCCTTTCGACGGTCGGCGCGATCAAGGAAATGCTGTCGGCGACGGGCGAAGATGACGATTCGGGCAAACTTCCGAACGCACCCGACCGGCGAGAGTTGAATCAGTAATAACGCGGTTTATTTCCGTAATGGATGAGTTGGGACGCCTGTTTTCCCAACTCTTTTCCTTACCGGTTGCAAATCCGCGGCCATAAACTTAAAATCCTCTTTGTGTGCACCCTTAGCTCAGTTGAATAGAGCGTCTGACTTCGGATCAGAAGGTCGTAGGTTTGAGTCCTACAGGGTGTACCATTCTTTTCAACGATTTACGAAATCAGTTGGTTGAATGATTTCCCATTCACACCCAGATTCACACCTAAAATTTGAGATTCTTGCCGTTTTTGAGGAGTTTTGATGGCTGACGAGATTCAAATCGCGGGAGAAAAAACTACAAACATTCAGATTCTTCAAAATGACATCCCGGTATTCCCTACTTACTACCTACGATAAACGCTGGTCCGTGCGTCCGGATACTGTTCGCAAAAAAGTTCGTAAACTTTTTTACATTTATTGCTTTAAATCAGTCTGGTATAAACAGGCGGAAGCAAATCGAGAATATTTTCAATGGTTATCATTACGCCAGCCCGTGTTTGCTGACGCTTTCGCCAATCCAGGACAAGTTTTTCCTGCCTGATTTTCCCAATCAACTGTCGCGCAATCTTCTTTACGTCAATTTCCTCTTGCTTTGTAAGTTGCGGTTCCGGTTTCGTCAAAAGGTCAAATAAAGCGAGTTCTTCCTCACTTAAGCCTTCCGAAATAGCCCGTTGCTCTTCCTCGCTTAAATCCTGCGCAAATTCTACTAACTCCCTGAAAAATTCTTCAAGGTTTTTACTTCCCGCATTGTATTCGTCAATCAGCTTCTGAAACTTATCAAGAAAATCAACCCTCGAATGATTGAGTTCAAGCATCCGTTTAAGCCGTGCTTCTAAAAGACCCTTGAGTTTTTCTACTTCGGTATGTTTTCTTGAAGTTTTTTTAAATTTCTCTTTTAAGGCTTCAAAATCGATCTGGCTCAAATCTACCAAACCCTTCTTAACCTTCAAAGCGTTCCTGTAATGCTCATCGCCGTCCGCGGCGAATGCGCAGTCGTGTTTAGCGCCGGGCGCATCTATTCCCGGAGGGTGCAACG
>JBFGKW010000151.1:0-4165 GCA_041576495.1 Aridibacter sp.
CATCGACCGGCGTTCCGTCAATCGGCTGCGACTGCGAGACGTGCCTTTCAGATGATCCAAAAGATAAGCGGCTCCGGGTATCGGTACTCATCGAGCATGCCGACTAGAAAATCCTCATCGATACGTCAATAGATTTTCGCCAACAGGCGCTCCGGGCCGGTATCCGAAAACTCGACGCGGTCTTGATTACCCATTGTCACGTCGATCATGTTTTTGGCCTGGATGACATTCGCCCGCTTAATTTCAGGCATGGGGCAATGGGTGTTTACGCAAACGAGATCGCCTGGCGCGACCTTCGCCGAATTTTTCAATACATATTCATACCGAGCCATTTTGGCGGAGGCCTGCCCCAGTTGATTCCGCATACCGTAGTAAAAAACTCTCCATTTTCAATCGGAAAGGGACTTGAGATAACGCCGCTCGAGGTGATCCACGGAGAGCTTCCGGTTGTGGCGTATCGAATGAATGATTTCGCCTATGCGACCGATCTTAAGGTGATTCCCGATGATGCCAAAGCCGGACTTGCGGATCTCGACGTGCTGGTGCTCGATTGTGTCCGGATAAAGCGGCATTCAACTCATCTCTGTCTTGAAGAAGCGCTTTCATATATCGAAGAGCTGAAGCCAAAGCGCGCATTCCTGACCCATCTCAATCACGAAATGA
Source organism: Aridibacter sp. (assembly GCA_041576495.1). GTDB lineage: Bacteria > Acidobacteriota > Blastocatellia > Pyrinomonadales > Pyrinomonadaceae > Aridibacter. Next base: position 664 of record JBFGKW010000151.1, read on the forward strand.
TGCATCAACGGGAGTCGAAGCTGCTGCCTGATAACGTCGAGCTTGCTTTTGACGGGCTTGTTGTGACGGACAGGCTTACTCCGTAGATATTCCCGACCAGATCAAAACATCACCCGAAATGCGTTCAGTGAACGGCGCCCTCGACCGCTCTCCGGTAAACTGACTCGGTCAGATCGATCATCTTTTTCAGGCTAAAATTGCTATTGGCGACATCCTGCGCCACTTTCGACATGCTTTTTCGGTTATCCTCATTCTCCAGCATTTCGCAAACCTTCTTAGCGAGCTTTACCGGGTTTCCGATTTCCGTGAGTAACCCGGATTCGCCTTCCCACAGCAGCTCCTTCGCTCCTTCGGTTTTGGTCGCGACCACCGCCGTACCCGACGCCATTGCTTCGAGTATCGCCAGCCCGAAACTTTCAGAATGGGAAGCCGACACAAAAACATCGAGCGCGGACATTAGCGGGGCAGTGTCCTCGATCCAGTTGAGAAACTTAAATTGCTTTTCAAGTCCGGTTACTTTTACGAGCCGCTTCAACTTCCGGCGAAATCCCTGGTCGAGCGAATTGTCCTTGCCGACAATGACGAAATGCGCGTCCGGGTGTGATTTAACAATCTCGCCGGCTGCGAGGATGAAATCTTCCTGCCCCTTGAGTTTTTTAAGTTCGCCGACTGTTCCGACCAGCGGCGCGCCGGGCGGGATGCCCATATCAGAACGAAATTCCTGGTCAAGCGCTTCGTGGTTTGCATCGGCCCAGTGAGGGGTATCGATTCCGTTCGGTATAAACGCGATTTTCTCCCGCGGAAAATTCCGATCGAGGTTTGCCTCGACCGCGGTCGAGACGGCAATTATCTTCGAAGTATTCTGAATTAGGTTCAGATGCAGGCTCTTCATCGGAAAAAGCACGTGGCGCGTCAGTATCAATTTCGATTTCGGATAGAGCCTGACGGCCATGCTCGCCGGCGGATAGTCCCGCGCCAAATGTGCGTGGACAATATCGATATCCTGTTTTCCAAGTAAATTCGCGATTTTTTTTGCCGAGAATATATCCAGCGCGTTTTTCGGCGAAATGGGAACAAGGTTTTCTGACGGCAGAAAATGAAGCCGGTCCATATAAATGCTTTCTGATCGGATCGCAACGAAGACTTCGTGTCCCTTTTCGGTCAAGCCGCGGGATAATTCGACCAGGTGTTTTTCTCCCCCGCCGTATGATTTTGCCGATGAGATCTGCAGGATGCGCATAGTTGAGAATTCTGTCGCGTGATAATAGAACGAACCGCGATGTAGATAATTTTACTCATTAGCGATTATGAAAAGCGAATGATGCAAATCGAAATTTTGAGAGATTGATAAAAAAATGGCGCGTCTTCGATCGAAGACGCGCCGCAGGAATAATCAAATCGGTAAGACTAGAATCGGAATCTTACGCCCAATTGAATTTGGCGTTCGCGGAAAATATTATTTCCGGCCGAGGTCGGGTCGCCAAAATTGCCGCCCTGCGAGTTTCCGGTATTAAAATTCAAATCCGTACTCGAAGAACCTGGCCGAATATATGCCCGTGTGTTGACCCGCGTAATATTCTGTCGGTTAAACAGATTGAACGCTTCCCCAAGCACTTCAAGGCTCATCGATTCGGAAAAGGTGAATCGCCGTGAAATCCGCAGATCAACGTTTGCAATCGTAGGCTGGTGGAAACCATTTCGGGGAACTCCCGGGAGGATTCGGTTTCCGCCGGCATTCCACAAATCATCATCAATCCCTGCGGAATACGGGCGACCTGTTTGAATTGTTACGATCGGAGCAATTGTCCAGTCGCGCAAAATCGCTTCAGCCGTTCGGTTGCCCTGACCCAAGCCAAAAATCGTATCGGGTGCATAGACGAGACTTGCCACAAAGCGATGGGGTATGTGGAAATTGGATTTTCCTTTCTCCAGACTCAGATCGTTCGGATCTGACGGCACGTTTGATCTGGTAAACGTCTGGGAAATCTGTCCGTCGTCTTCGGAATCAGAAAAGGTGTAGCTGACCTTAAACTGCAATCCATCGGTCAGCCGACGATTCAACTGGAGAACCAATGCGGCATACCGGGATTCGATCGTACTGCGGATTTCCGTAATCCTTCCGAAGTTTGGATCCGGCCTGGCGCCAAAGTATTGGTTAACCGTTACCGATTGACCTCCATACGGCCCGCCGTTTACGTTATATGTTTTCGTGCTAGTGAAAGCCCGCAAATTCGAATCAACAAACGTCGGCAATTTCCGGCCCCAGCTGAACAACCCGGAAACCGACACGATCGTATTTCTCGCAATCGTATGCTCAAAAACAAGATCCGCCTGATGAATCAAAGGGTTTTCAAATTCCGGGCTGAAAACGACGATATCGCCGCCAGTCGTGCCGGGTGCGGGCGCCGGCACCGTATTTGGGTAATTTGGCGCACCCGTGAAGTTGCCTCTGAAAAATCGACCCACAACGCCTGTCGCTCCGCCAGTGTTAGTAATCGCATTGGAAATGGTCGAATTGATCACCCGGCCAAAATATATCCCGTAACCCCCCCTAAGGGTCGTTTCACCTTTTCCGGTCAGATCATAAGCGGCTCCGATCCGCGGGCCAAAATTATTTTTGTCACTCGGAAAGACTGACGTGCGCGGTTCCAAAGGATTTGCCCGTTGCGGCTCAGGCAGGTTCTGATACTCGTACCTCAAACCCGCGTTTAGGACAAATCGCGGCGTAACCCGGATGTCGTCCTGGATAAAAAAGCTAAAATCCGTAGTAGAAAACTCGGCCAGGCTGGATCCGAAATTCTGTGAAAAGAAGCTATATTCTCTTTGCGCAGGATCGGCGAAATCAGTCAGAAAATCGGTTAGATTGTTATACCGATATTCCCCGCCTCCGCGAAATAGATTATCAAGCACGTCACTAACGTAATTGACATCGCCGCCAAATTTTAACGTATGCCTTCCGAACAGCATCGTCATCGAATCGGCAAACTGCCAGTTCTTTTCAAGCGGATAAGCCGCTCGAGGAAGGAAATTCGGCCGCCCGATGTCAAATCCCCCTCCGGTAATCCCTATATCGGGCACACCACCGTCAGGCGCCGTGGTCGGTTCGCCCGGTCCCGGTTCCTGCCCCGTTTGCTGATTCAGTTCCCGTCCAAATTGGAATCGGAATTCGTTCAGAATGTTTGGCGATAGCGTGGAACTCAATCGTGCATTGACAGTATCGATCTCGACAAAATCGCTTCCGAAACTGTTAGTCCCTCGAAAAATAACCGCTTGGGTTTGAACACCTCCTGGCGAATCCCAGCGCAAACGATTGTAAACAATGGAGAACGAATTATTATCGTTAATAACCCAATCTATCTTCGGCAGCAGTAAAAGCTGGTCCCCCTTTCGTGGAACGACACCGGTCAATCCCCGTAAAAAACTAAGACCGGCGTCAACTTGTGCCTGGGTAATGCCTCGATTGGCCAGAGTCGATCCGGGAGTTACGGTGATCGGGTCTAGA
>JBFGKW010000152.1:0-4135 GCA_041576495.1 Aridibacter sp.
ACCGAGTTGAACAATACGCGACTCGGCGGTATCTGTATATCGCCCAAATGTCGTCAGGTCCATGTTTACGCCGCTGGAGGGGACTCCTGCCGTGTTGTAAACAACATTATTCAAGTTGGTGTTTATCGTTGTGAATTGAGTGTGGTTAAAAGCGTTAAACACTTCAAACCTCAATTCAAGCATATTGGTTTCGCTAAACAGCCTCGTCTTTTTAATTAATGCGAAATCCCAGTTGTTGACCGGATTATCAAGCCGAAAACTGAGCCCTGTGGCGGTTCCACGACGGAAACCGGTAGGTCCGCATTGTGCGAAATTGTTGAACGTCGAACCGCAGTCAAGGTTTACAAATGCTCCCGGATTAAATCCAAACCGGTCATTATCTTGCGGATTGAGCGTGGTAAAAGGTTCGCTGCCGAGATCTGCGCCGCTGATAACACCGCCGCCTGTGCCGACTGTGTCGTCAATGTTCGCGATGCTGATCAGTGAACCGGATTGGTAGGTGTAAATCCCGTTTAATCCCCACCCGTCTACCAACCGATTTACGAATCCCGTTGTGTTCTTGAAGAATGGGAGTTCATAAATAAAACTCGCGGTAAACCTGTGTGGATAGTCATCTGATGACAAACCCCTTCCGATACTGCGATCGATTAGATCCAATCCGCCGCGCTGCGTATCTGCATTATTTATAGATTTTGAGAAAGTGTAAGCAACTTGATATTGGAATCCTTTGCTAAATCTTTTTTGCAGATTGGCCTGAAGCGAATCGTATTGTGACGTACCCGCCGCAGTAAGCAGGTTTAACCCAATCTGATAACTGGGGTTCAGCCTTCGGCTATTGCCGTTCGATGTTGTCGGAGCAGGGTATCCGGCAGGCGCCGGAAAGAAAGTTCCGAGCGCGGGATTAATCTGTTCACGAACATATTGGTGTTTACCACGGTTTCCGACATAGCTGATTCCAAAAACATAATCGTTGCCAACCGATCTTTCGAGCGTTAAATTCCACTGCATCGTATACGGTGTCTTTAAGTTCGGATCAATAGGTTGAGCACCCTGATTCAAGATCGAGCCGATTACAATATCGGCGGCTGAAGTGAATGGATTTGGACGCGTTGGTTGTACACCGTCATAAAGCGGGAATGGGTCGGGCGCAAACGGATCAGCCAATGTTCCTCCGTTGGGGAAGAAAAAGGCGTTGGTCCCGTTATAACCGGTTGCGGTCAGTTGCTGAAGAGCCGTATCACCAATGATGGCCCCAAAATATAAGCCAAATCCGGTTCGAATAACCGTTCGATCCCGTCCCAGAATTTTGCTCAAGAATCCGTCGCCTTCGCCCGAGAACGAGTAGGCTAATCCTAGTCTCGGGGCCCAATTATTTTTGTCAGGAGCAACGCCGCCGCGCGGGACGGTATCGCCCAATACATTATCCGGATCACCTACAAAGACCAACCCGTTCGGAAGCGCTCCGGAAGCGACTATTCGCCTTCCTTCAAAAATGCGCGATCCGGCGGCCAACTGCGGCGATGTCGAACCCGGACGATAGTATGCGACGCGATCTTCAAGATCCTTAAGCGGCGAGGTATATTCATAACGCACACCATAGGAAAGTGTTAAACCCCTGAATGCATTCCAGTTGTCCTGAGCAAAACCCGCAAAAGCCAATTGCCTGAAATCTCTCCGGCCCGCAGCACCATATTGGGCGGCGATCGGAGAATTACCGATTAGGAAATCAGCCAGATCGTCCCCGGTTGTGTTATTTCCGAATCTGCCGGAGAATGTCAGAAACCCCTGGTTTATAAACAAAAAGTCCTGACCTTGTTTATATTTGGTACCATCGACACCAAACTTGAGACGATGGGAACCGACAATCCAACTCACAGAGTCCTGAATCTGATAGTTTTCGCTAACCCTTGCCTGTGGTCCCTGAATCGAGTTACCGATTCGAAGTCCCAAACGATCAAATAAACGGATCGCGGGAGGTCCCGCAAAAGTCTGGTTGGCCGTGAAGTTAGCGGTAAATCCGATTTGCGCAGCTGTTGTTGTGTTGACCGGCGCAACGCCCGGCTGTTTGTTTTTTGAAATACTGACCAAAAGATTGTTGATCAGATTCGGTCTGATCACATAGGTATATTTTGCAATATGGTTTCGCGTCTTTCTCCTGTCTGCTGAACCAAATCCCGGGACCGCCGATCCGCCAAACGCGAATGGATCCTGATCGTCGGAATCAAAATAATTGAATGTGAAATTGATAAAGTGATTATCGGAGATCGTATGGTCGAACCGCATTGTCAGGTAGTTATTGATCGTTAATTGATCTGCTCCAACCTGGGCTTGTCCGCTTGCATTACCCGTCGGGATAAACCCGAGGTAATACAAAGCAATCGGTGAAAATCTATTGGTGGGAATTATGCCGCCCGGGAATAACGATCCAGTCATCGGGTCGCAGATTCCCCTGCCGCCGTTAGGGCATGCTCTCCCCGCATCCGTGCTAAAATCGCCGCCCTTTTCAGCAGCGGTGGGTAATCCCGAGATCGTCTGGCTGTTTCCGACATTCTGCCATCGCCGTTCAAAATCAGCAAAGAAGAAGCTTTTATCTTGTCCCTTGTAGATCATCGGAACACCTTCACCGAAATTCAAAAAGTAGATCGGTCCGCCGATATTAAATCCGTATTCCTTACGCTCAAACTTCCTGCGTAAGTCGTCACCCGGCTGTGTTCCGGTCGGGGGCAACGCTTTATCTAAAAATCTTGCCGCCGATAATTCGGTTGGACGGAAGAAGAATCTGCCGTTTCCGTGGAATTTGTTTGTACCTGATTTGGTTACGACGTTGATGATAGAACCGGTGTTTCTGCCGAATTCCGACTCAAAATTTGAAGTCAGGAGTCTGAATTCCTGAACCGCATCAGGTCGCGGTTGGCCGCCGATCGCGCCACCTACGGCGACTTCGTTGTTGTTAGCACCATCGAGCGTTATATTGTTTTCAACACCGCGTCCACCGTTTACCCGTATGCCAAGCCCGCTGCCGAAGCCTCCGCCGGCCGGTGCGGTACCCGGTTGAAGCAATGCAAGATTTAGAACATTACGTCCGTTTAGCGGCAGGCCTTCAACCCGTCTGCTATCGACGGTTGTTCCCAATGTCGCGGAATCCCGGTCGATTAGTTCCGCTCCAGCCGTGACCGTTACTTCGTTGGTCGTTTGACCGATCGAAAGCCTGGCGTCGAGTAATAAGTTCCGATTTGGTTCGACCTTTACATTGACTAGTCTGTACTCAGAAAAATCGTTGGTCGTAATGACCAAATTGTAAGTTGACGGGTCTACCTCAACAATTTGATATACTCCGCTATCATTCGTTTGCACGGATCTGACTTCGCTGCCCCTCGCCGCATCGTATAGTTTTACGGTGGCATTCGGAATAACTGCGCCATTAGGATCCGTTACGGTTCCGCGAATCGTTCCTCGATTCCCCTGGGCAAGTACTATTTGTGATGCAAACAAAGCGAGTACAAAAAATGTAAGCAATCGTGAGTATTTTGTAATGATGTTATTAGTTTCTTGGTATTTCATAATTTGGTCCTTAATTTGAACTTTGACTGAACTTATTTTATGCCTGCTACAGCCGTGATGCCTAACTCGTTGCAAATACTGTTCCCCCCCGGCAAGAAAATGTACAGCCGCAACCATCGGAGTGCTTCCACAAGTCGTCAAACCGCCGAAATTTGGAGTATGGGAGAATTTGTAAGACTTTTTACAAATGAATGAGAACGATACTGCAAAAGCCCGAAAATTGTTTTTAATTTCCGAAGATATAGATTTTATCCAAATTTTTGGTCGTCAAACATAAATATGGACCGTTCGAATTTAGGGTTTTTTAACAGGGTTTGGAGGTAGGTTTTGCCGTTACCTTTTTGAGGAAATCCTTGGCGAGCTAGTTCCTGTCGAGAACGTCATTTGTAGCAATTTGCTGGTTGAATTGAGGTCGTTCGAAATCTCTTTACGAAATTAGAATGTGATCCGCGCACCGAGTTGAACAATACGCGACTCGGCGGTATCTGTATATCGCCCAAATGTCGTCAGGTCCATGTTTACGCCGCTGGAGGGGACTCCTGCCGTGTTGTAAACAACATTATTCAAGTTGGTG
>JBFGKW010000153.1:0-4053 GCA_041576495.1 Aridibacter sp.
AAAGGCAAAAATAAAGGATGTCAAGATTTATAGAAAAAGAGCCAATTCTCCCGAACGGGATATGATCTCGGCGAACCTGGAGGCCATCAAAAACAAGGAAACGGCGGATATTATGCTGGAGCCCTATGACATCGTGGATGTCGGCAAGAAAAAGAAGAGCATCGGCCAGATTATATTTGAATCTGTGGTAGGCGGGGCACAGAGCAGCGCCGGGATTCTTTTGTCCGGCGGCGCAAATAAAGTCATTTACTAGTCTGCGAATTATCTTTCACATCACCCGCGAGTTTATCAACTTGCGGGTTTTTCTTTTTCGGCTTCTAAATATGCCTGGTCGATCTCTTTTGAGTATTTTTCGTCGATTACCCGCCGTTTAATTTTTAGTGTCGGAGTCAATTCTCCACCTTCAACGGTAAGTTCATTTTCAAGCAGGATTACCTTTTTGACAGATTCAAAACGGGAAAGGCCCTGGCAGTATCTTTCGATCTCCTCTTCAAACAGCCGAAGTATGTCTGGATGACTGCACAAGTCGCCGCGTGAACCAGCTTCGATTGACTCCCGCAAAACGAAATTCTCAAGCTGCTCAAAATTGGGGACGACGAGCGCGGCGGCAAATTTTCGGGAATTTCCGATCAATACGACCTGGTTTACAAACCGGGATTCCTTGATCATTTGCTCGATCGGAGAGGGCGCGATATATTTGCCCCCCGACGTCTTGAAGAGTTCTTTTTTTCGGTCCGTAATTTTTAGAAAATTATCATCGTCAAGCTCACCGATATCCCCCGTTTTAAACCATCCGTCCGAAGTGAAAGAATTCTTTGTTGCTTCAGGCTTCCCGTAATATCCAAGCATTACATTGGGCCCGGTCACCTCGATCTCGCCGTCCCGGGCAATTCTGACCTGAACATTTCGAATTGGTTTACCAACGGTACCCAAACGAAAATCAACAGGGTTATTCGAGGAGATCACGGGCGATGTTTCCGTCAGACCATAACCCTGCATAATCGATATTCCGGCTCCGGTAAAAATCAAATAAATACTGTCCGAAAGCGCGGCCCCGCCGGTGATGCACGAACGAAGCCGCCCGCCGAAAAATTGACGAAGCTTCGAAAAAACCAGCTTGTCGGCAACGCTGTATTTTAAGGCTAAAGTAGTCGTAATCGGTTCGCGGCCTTCGTTTTTAAGCGCATATTCTTTGCCGACGTCGATCGCCCAGTCAAAAACCATTTCCTTGGCCCGGCTTTCACTTGCCGCCGCCAATTTTGCTTGTGCATAAACCTTTTCAAAGATTCTCGGAACCCCCACAAAAATCGTCGGACGAACCTCATTGAGATTCTCCGCTGTTTTCTCGATTGACTCGGCATAATGCACGGCCATTCCATTGTAAATATAAAGATACATTCCGGTCCGCTCAAAGACATGGGAAAGCGGCAAAACCGACAGCGGAATATCATCAGCGGAAAAACTGAATTTTTCGCCGGCATCAATAATGTTTGACAGAAGGTTTTCATGTGAGAGCATAACTCCCTTCGGTTCACCGGTCGTACCCGAGGTATAAATAAGAGTCGCGACATCATCGGGCTCTATTTCCGAGGTCAACCCTTTTATCAAATCCGGACGCTCGCGCTTGAGAGCTTCACCGGATTCTTCAAGTTGACTGAGCGAAAGCGAATTCCCTAGACCGGTTTCTTTCTCTTCAAAGAGAATGACTTTCTCGACCGCGGCGAGTTCCGAAATGATTTCCCTTATTCCCTCAAGCCGTTCATTATTTTCGACAAAAAATACCTTCGCCCCGGAATCGTTAACAATGTAACGGATCAAATGCGGACTGAGGGTTGTATAGACGGGGACGTCGACAACGCCTGCAAACTGACACCCGGCATCGACAATTGTCCATTCGGGTGAATTTGCTGCAAGCACAGCAACCCGGTCACCTGCCCTGATCCCGAGCGAATATAGCCCCAAGGCGACGTTTTCGATCCGTGAAATCATCTCCGCGGTCGAAATCGAATCCCACTCGCCGTTTTCCTTAAAATTAAGCGCATTTTCTCTCGGTCTTTTCTTTACCGCGTGAATAAAGAGCTCGGCTAACGTCACCGGCTCATCATCGTATAGAGGAATCCTTTTCACGCGGTGTTTGAGTTCGGGGTAGGTTTCGATCTTTTTCATCGCCTTATCATTTATGTCGGCTGCTTTTTCATAATCCCGCCGGAAAAAACCTTCAAAACTTCGTTGGCCAGGGGTGACAGTTCATACATCTTTTTGGACAACACCCAGTTCGTGACCATTTCATCAATTGCGCCGAAGAAGATCTTCGAACAGACTATGGCATTAACGTCTTCCCTGAAAACCCCTTGCTTTTGCCCATCACGTATCGTCTGCAGAATAATGTCCAGGTATTCCGCAAATCCGGCAGCGGAAAATTCCCGCATAAATTTAATAGATCCCCGCAATTGAACCTGAAAAACAATTGCCAAATCACGGTCTGCACCTAGTTTTTCAAGGTGGAGTTCGGCTATTCGCTTCAATCTCTTGTCGGCCTCGCTTATTCCGGAAATCTCTTTTTTGCCATCAGTGATGAATTCGGACATTGTTCGATCAAAAATCGAATGAAGTATTTCTTCCTTGCTTTTAAAGTATAAATAGACAGTGCCGTCAGCGATCTTTGCCTTGCTCGCGATATCCGCAACCTTAGAATTGAAATATCCTTTACTCGCAAAAACCTTGATCGCGGCGCGTAGTATCGCTTCTCGTTTATCTGATACCATGTTTCGTGAATTCATACGATTATAACTTTCGCGTAGTCCGCCTATGAATGAATCATCATTCAGTCTGATATTAAGTTATACCAAAAGCGAAGATTAAAGCAATCTAAACCTTCTCGATATCGACTTTTTTTTGAAAGTTTTTAAAACAAAAAGGTTTTGCGGCACCTAGGCAGCAAAACCCTTCTAGAATCTGGCGGAGAAGACAGGACTCGAACCTGCAAGCCCGTAAGGGCGGCGGTTTTCAAGACCGCTGCATTACCAATTATGCTACTTCTCCATAGCTGGCAATGTGAAAATATAACCCAAACGGGCTTGATTAACAACCGGAAGCCCGGCCGTTAAGAACCCAATAGCCCCGAAATAACGGAGTCCAATTTATCCGATTGTTTGAACCCGCTTGTTTTCAAGACTACTTTTCCGTCCTGATTTACGACGAAATGTGCGGGGAATCCCATATTGAGTCTGCCGGCGCGATCACGGTCTGCGTATTTGAGAACCACACCGAAACTGTTTGGCAGAATATTGAATTTGAATGTTTTCTTTTTGAGAAAATTTTCGACGATATCCTGTTGATTCATTGTTAACGCCAGAAACTCGACTTCGCGGCCGTCATATTTATCGACCAGGTTGTTTAACTTCGGCATTTCGCTTACACAAATCTGACACTTGGTGGACCAGAAGGTGAGAATGACGACTTTACCTTTCAGATTGCTGAGTTCAACGCTTTCGCCCAACATGTTAAGCTGCGCAAAATCCTGCGCGACAGTACCGACACTCTGCTGACCGAATCCGGTCACAGAAAAAACGGCAACTAATACAAATGTGATTAAAACTTTCATTTTTTTATTTATTGAGACTCGTGGAATTGAGTGTTAAAAGAAATTTAACACTATTTAACACAGATTGTCAACGCGCCGTGATTTCCAGAATTCTCGAGGTCCGCAGACAAATTTTTACCTGACCGCTGTGTTAATATGGGCTTATGCTAATTGAGTCAGCGGAAGCGGAAAATTTCCGCAATCTGAGTGCGGGCCTCGAATGCGGAAGTGGTTTAAATATCATTTTTGGCGACAATGGACAAGGGAAAACGAATTGGCTCGAGGCAATTTATTTACTGGCCACGGCAAAATCCTTCAAAACCGCAAAATTAATCGAGACCGTATCCTTCGGCGCCAACACTGCCATCGTCCGTTGCACTGTGCGCAGGACCAAAGATTTAACGAGGCAGCTTAGCGTTATTCTCGAAGGGAACGTAAAGACTCTTACCACAAATAATAAAAAAGAAACG
>JBFGKW010000154.1:0-4036 GCA_041576495.1 Aridibacter sp.
AAACAATTGTTCGCCGCCATCCAGTCTTCTGGCCTGCAAGAGTTCCTCGGATCGGATGACGCCGAGCGGTTCGAACAGCTCTTCGCCGATCACGTTTTGCCCGCCGTCGCCCCGGGTAAGGGACAGGTAAACGGTGTGTGCCTGTTCTCTCCGGGCAAGGTAAGCGAGCAATCCGGAATCTTCATCGTCGGGATGAGCCGCAGTATGCATTACGCGTGCAGTGGTTTGAAGCCGCTTCAGCATTTGACCCAAACCGATCGCGCCCATATCGTACACCGGCCGGACCTGTGTCTTTACCTTGACGGGGAAATACAGAAAGGTAAATACCAAAACGTATGAGGCACAAACTCTAAAATTATGATGTTGCATTAGTCGTTTTCCCTAACCGTTAAGCTGATCAAATAACCCGCCATAACGGTTACTAAACATCCGACCACGTTAAACCACAGGAATTCAATATCGGTAAACTGGCTTGCGATCCAAACAGATGTGATTCCGAACAAAAGTCCAAAAAACGCGCCTCTTGCCCGTGCCCGTTTAACAACGATTGCCAGAATAAAGACGCCGAGGAGTGAACCGTAAAAAAACGAACCAAACTTATTAACAACTTCAATCAGGGATCCCAAATTTGTCGCGTAAATCGCCACAATACATGCAAAAATTCCCCAAAATAGCGTTGCCGCTCTTCCAAACCTGACCAATTCACGATCAGTACCTTCGGGTTTGAAATGGCGCTTGTAAAAATCGATCGTCGACGCCGTCGCCAGAGCATTGAGCTCGGCGGCAATCGAAGACATGGCCGCCGCAAAAATAGCCGCAATGATGAGGCCGATAACGCCCATCGGCATATTTTGTAAAACGAACAGCGGAAATACGTAATTTACATCGCTGAACGATTTATCATCGCCCTCCTTTTTGATCAAATCGATTGCTTCCTTTTTCTTATCCCCGAGTTTCTTGTGCGCCGCCATATAGGCAGCCTTGGATTCCGGGCCCTCATTGATAAAACCGAGAGCGGCTTCGCGGCGCTCTTCGTAAGCTTTTGAATAATCTGACTTTATCTTCTGATATTCTGCGGATCCCGAAAATTCGGCGTCTTTAACTTCGTTAAATACAATCGGAGGGGCGTTAAACTGATAAAACACAAATACCATCACTCCAATGAAAAGAATTATAAATTGAAGCGGAATTTTCAAAAATGCTGACATGAGCAGGGATGTTCGTCCCTCAGAAACCGACTTCGAAGTTAGAAATCTCTGAACCTGGCTTTGATCGCAGCCGAAATATGCGAGGAACAAGAACAACCCGCCGATCAATCCCGACCAGATGGTGTATTTTTCTTTCAGGTCAAAAGTTGTATCGACGGTGTTTAGTTTTCCCAGTGAACCGGCCAGGTGCAGCCCATCGAAAAGCGATACATTTGAGGGGAAACTGGAAATTATGATGAACAAACAAACTCCCAGTCCGACAACGATGATCACCATTTGTTTGACATCCGTCCAGGTCACTGCCTGAACCCCGCCAAACATCGTATATATAGTGGTCGAAAGTCCTATCGCGAAAACAGTCAAGATCAGATTCCAGCCTAAAACGATTGACAGAATAATTGACGGGGCGGAAATAATCACGCCGACACTTAAGCCTCGCGAGAGCAGGAAAAAGAAACTCGTCAGCGTTCTCGTTTTTGCGTCGAATCGTTTTTCAAGATATTCGTAAGCGGTAAACACGTTTGCTCTCTTAAAAAATGGAACCACCGTTATACAAAGAATTATCATTGCCAGCGGCAGTCCATAATAAAACTGTATAAATCTCATTCCGTCCGAATAGGCTTGTCCGGTAGTGCCAACAAGAGTAATTGCCGACATCTGGGTCGCCATAACCGACAATCCGACAGCCCACCACGGCAAACTCCGGTTGGCTAAAAAATACCCCTCCGCGCTGCCGCTGTTTTTGGTCATACGGATTCCATCCCAAATCACGTATGCCAGATAGGCGACGATAACGATCCAGTCCAAATAGGTCATTTTCTTAGGTAGAAAAGTACTTTGAGAATCCCCACAAAGCCGTGATGACAAGTATTGTGGTCAATATTACTGCGAGATATACCTTATACCACCAGGAATCCGGTGGTTCAGCTTTCTCATTATTTGTTTCGACTATTTCGGGTTTCATCTATTGAGAAAAGGTTTCGGATGCCTTCATTAGAGGCATCCGAATAAACCTGCCTAAAAAACGAACTTGAATCCGAGCTGAAATTGCCGTGAGTCAAGTGATGAAACCGGCCTCGTTTGAACCGTTGGCAACGGCCCGGTCGCATCGCCATTTGCATTGGTTGTCACGGTCCGGTTATTTATTTGAAAAATACTGTTAACGTTAAACAGGTTTACAAATTCTCCGAAAACCTCAACCCTGTACCTTTCGGTGATACTGATGAAGCGGGAATAACGCAAGTCAACGTTAACCTGTTTTGGGGTGGTTCCGGAATTTCGACCAATTCCGTTGGGCCGGTCCGAACCCGTAAATCCGTCGAGATTCAGATCGGTGGAAGTGAATATGTTAAACGTCTCGCCGCTGTTTGCGGTCAAGATAATACCAACCTGATTATTGTTTAGAATGTAATTCCAGGTTTCATTCTCGAAGGCAAATACCGGGCGGCCCACGAAACTAGCCACAAATGTGTGCCTCTGATCTGCAACCGATGGGCCGAAAGCCGCCCTGCGGTTTGTAGGATCTGAGAGTTCGTCTGAAGCAACTGCAACCAAATTTTGTTCGGGTGCGTCATCCTCCGATTTGGAAAGAGTGTAATTGATGCTGAACTGATAACCCTTTGATAATCGTTTTGTTAACTGTACGGTCATCGCATTATAGGTTGAATTTCCAACCGACTCGACCATCAAAACGTTATTGAACCTGGGGTCGACCCGCGTATTTTGCGCGGTGTTGAAAATCGGCCTCCCATCGCCCAAAGTCGCTCCCGAAAGTGTTCTATTGACACTCCGATAAACCGGAAGATGACGCCCGTTCGAATGAATATAACCTAAGGTTAAGGAAATATCATCGGTCAATCCCTGTTCAATTTGAAAATTCGAATGAATTGCATACATCGTGTCAAAATCGGTGGAAACTGCCTCGATGCTCTGAACCGGAAGCACGGAACCTGCAGGCAGCGATCCTAACGAACTCGGAAATGCCGGCGCTGAAGCGCTTGCCGTAGAAGTATTGCCGTTGTTTCCGTTAAATGCGAAATTAAAAAATCGCGCGTTTCCGTTGTTCTGAATTGCGCGTCGATACATATCCAGGTAGGGCTGCTCGTAATATAAACCGGCGCTGGCCCTTAAAATTGTTGAAAATTTTCCGTCCCGCAATCCATAGGCTAAACCCAACCGCGGCGCGAAATTATTCTTATCGATCCGAAAATCCTGTGACGCAGCGTATCGTGATGTCGGGTCAGCGTCCGGAACATCGTACAAATCATACCGCAAGCCAAGATTGAATTTTAGTTTTGGCGTTACTTTCCAGTCATCCTGTACGAAAAAGTTGTAAAAGGTTGACTTATAGGTCAGCTCCGGGTCCCCAAAGGTTTCGACGTAATTTACGTAGCCTCTTGTATTTGTTCCATTTACAGCATTTGCATAATTCGCAATACTGGAA
Organism: Aridibacter sp.; assembly: GCA_041576495.1. Lineage (GTDB taxonomy): Bacteria > Acidobacteriota > Blastocatellia > Pyrinomonadales > Pyrinomonadaceae > Aridibacter. The sequence goes on from JBFGKW010000154.1 coordinate 3,652, forward strand.
AATGTGTACCTGGAGAATACGCCCGATCGCCGGAAATCATCGACGATATTTAATCCACCGCCGAACTTCATCGTGTGCAGCCCGCGCGTCCATGTGAAATTATCCTGAAACTGAGTCATTTCTTCGAGCGGGGAAACAGTGTTTGCGTTTTCAGGGGCGCCGAAGTTGGCAATCCCTGAAATAACGATAGTTGGTCCCGTTCCCGAATTTCCGTTTGGCAGATTCTGTGAATTTCGTTTGGCATACTGAAAACGAAATTCATTTAACAAGGTCGATGAAAAAGCGGAGACAAGCTGAATCGCAGGTGACCACGAAATATCATCAAAATCGATACTTCTTTGCAGTGTGTTTGTTCCCCCCGCGATATTATCTGGAGATAAATTCT
>JBFGKW010000155.1:0-4000 GCA_041576495.1 Aridibacter sp.
AAAATATTTAACAACACAAAGGTTGCTAAAGATTCCGCGATCGCGGTCGCCGTTTTCCCCTCGATGCTTTTATGGTCTTCACAGCTTTTAAAAGACGGTATGATAATCTTTTTTCTCGCGGTTGCAATGGCTTGTGTAGTTCGCCTTCACGAGAATTTTGATTATCAGGCGGTGTCCACTTTAATTGTTTCGTTATTTTGCATTATTTCCTTCCGGTTTTATATCTTTTATCTGGTCGTAACCGCTGTCGTCGGAAGCTTTATTGTCGGTGCCGGAAGCACGTCGAAGGCAATCGGCAACCGACTGGCAATTCTCTTGATAATTGGAATTGGAATGACCTATATTGGAGGCACGGGAAGCTCAACGGAAACGCTGGGTAGGTATGCGGATCTTGAAAGACTGCAGGCGTCACGAGAATGGTCCGCAAAGGTTTCCGAATCCGGGTTTGCAGAAGATATCGATGTTTCAACGACCGAAGGCATGGTTACGATTCTTCCGATTGGCATCGTGTACATTCTTTTCGCACCGTTTCCGTGGCAAATGACAAATTTTCGCTCATTGTCGACCTTGCCGGATATGATTCTATGGTGGAGCTGCATTCCATTTCTGATAACCGGGCTTTGGTATACCATCAAGCATCGTCTCCGGAGTTCGATCGCAATTCTGACATTTACCGTTATGTTAACGGTTGCCTACGCGATTTTTCAGGGAAATATCGGGACCGCTTATCGACAGCGGACCCAAATCCAGGTGTTTTTCGTTATGTTTGCGGCGGTAGGTTGGACATTAAGGGAAGAAAAAAAGGAAAACCGCGAACTTTCTCGAAGGCACCTGGATCGTCAACTTACGGCTCATAAACGGCGGATTACCGCCTAATCAATTAAAGTCCTACTATTTCTTATCAAATGTGCGGCATCGCAGGAATTGCAAATTCTAACGCGCGGGTTATAAACCGTGAAGTGTTGGAAAAAATGAACGAGGTGATAACGCATCGCGGCCCGGATGATGACGGCTTTTATGTCGACGGAAATATTGGCTTGGCGATGCGGCGGCTTTCGATCATCGATCTGGCGTCGGGACAGCAGCCGATATTTAACAGTGATAAATCGAAAACGATCGTTTACAACGGCGAAATCTATAACTATCGCGAACTGCGTAAAGACCTGGAAGGCGAAGGGAATAAATTCTACACAAATTCCGACACGGAAGTTATTCTGCATCTTTACGAAAAATACGGCGTTGACTGTCTTCAGCATTTGCGCGGAATGTTTGCCATCGCGATCTGGGACAAAAATGAAAAAACCCTTTTTCTGGCCCGTGACCGGGTCGGAAAGAAACCGCTTCTTTATTCCCATCAGACGAACGGCGATTTGATATTTGGTTCAGAATTTCAGGCGCTTCTCAAACACCCCGATATTTCCCGTGATGTGGATTACGATGCAATAGACAGTTTCCTCAGCTACTTGTGCGTGCCCGCTCCACAGACCGCCTTTAAACAGATTCGTAAGCTTGAGCCGGGTCATTGGCTTCGTTGGAGGAATGGGGAAATCGAAACAAGACGCTACTGGCTTCCCGATTTTTCAAAAAAGATCAAAATTACGCAGGCCGAGGCCGAGGACGAGACACTGAGGCTTTTGCGGGAAGCGACAAAGATGCGTCTGATTTCGGAAGTGCCGTTGGGAGCATTTTTATCAGGCGGCGTTGATTCGTCAACGGTCGTCGCGCTGATGGCCCAGGAAAGCGAAAAGCCCGTCAAAACATTTTCGATCGGCTTTGAGGAACAGGATTTCAGCGAGCTCAAATATGCACGGCAGGTTGCGAAACACGTAGGGGCCGAATACAACGAGTTTATCGTCCGGCCGAATGCGATTGAAGTATTGCCAAAGCTGGTCGAGCACTACGGAGAGCCCTATGCCGATTCCTCGGCAATCCCGACTTACTATGTTTCAAAGGAAACCCGTCGATTTGTGACGGTTGCCCTCAATGGAGACGGCGGCGACGAGTCATTCGCCGGCTATGAGCGGCACGCTGCGATGCGGCTTGCTGAGGCGTATAACCGGATTCCAAAATTGGCGAGGAAGCTTTTTGTCGAGGCGCCCGCGGGCCTTTTGCCTTCGTCAGAAGTTAAGAAGAGCAGGGCCCGCGACGTTAAACGGTTTCTCAACGCAGCATCGCTTCCGACGATTGAAAGATACTTTCGCTGGATGTCGATTTTTAATCGCGACTCAAAAGAAAATCTTTATACCAGAGAATTTACCGAAACCGTTTCCGGAAACAGTTCGATCGGATATTTGGAAAAATGGTTTAATCAGGCAAACGGTTCGGGAATCGTTGACAAAACTCTGTTGACCGATCAAATGACCTATCTTCCCAATGATCTGCTTGTCAAAGTCGACATCGCTTCGATGGCAAATTCACTCGAGGCGCGTTCGCCGTTTCTGGATCACAAGGTGATCGAGTTTGCCGCCAGTTTGCCGGAAAGCATCAAGATGAAGCGGATCGAGACAAAGTCTTTACTTAAGAAAATCGCCGCAAAACTCGTTCCGCGTGAAGTTATTTACCGCCGTAAAATGGGTTTTGGCGTTCCGATCGGAAATTGGTTTCGCAACGATATGAAGGATTTTGTGCGCGAGGTTTTGCTTTCCGAACGCTCACTTAGCCGTGGAATCGTTAGACCCGAAATTGTCGAAAGTTATCTCAAAGAGCACATCGGTGGCAAAAAGGATCATACATTTCAGATTTGGTAGCTTTTGATGTTGGAACTCTGGTTTAACCGGTTTATCGATTAGCGGTTTCTCTGATAGATCCGAGCTATTTGTAGTTCCAAGTTTTATTTTTCGGTTTATCAAGTGACTTTAGATCGAGAACTTGGTGGGAAATCAAAGCCGACCGACGGCGTAATTTCGGCTTCAGCCCGATGGTGAAAAGATCATCGGATAGATAATTTTCGATATGAAGATTGTGAGGATCATTGCGAGACTAAACGTGGGAGGTCCCGCGCGCCACGTTGTGTGGCTGAATGAGGCGCTCGACGGTGAAGAATTCGAATCTGTTTTGCTGACCGGATCCGTTCCGGAAGGCGAAGAGGATATGGCGTATTTCGCCGATCAATGGGGTGTTTCGCCGGTTTATATAAAAGAGATGAGCCGGGAAGTTTCGCCAAAGGATTTGATTTCTCTTTGGAAGATCTTCATACAGATTAGACGCCACAAACCGGATATAATTCATACTCATACCGCCAAAGCGGGCACAATCGGCCGGGTTGCAGGATTGATGTATCGCTGGCTCACACCAAAAACATTGATCGGACGGCCCCGAAAGGTGAAGATCGTGCACACCTTTCACGGCCACGTTTTTCACAGCTACTACGGGGGGGTTAAAACCCGACTTTTTTTATCCATTGAGAGAATACTGGCATCTTTAGCAACCGATAAGATTGTTGTTATCAGCGAGCAGCAAAGGAAAGAGATCTTCGAGAAGTTTCGAATCGGAAGAGACTCACAGTTTGAAATAATTCCGCTCGGTATTGATCTCGAACCGTATGAGGATTCGGAGAGCCGGCACGGTGAACTGCGAGATGAACTTGGCGCGGCTGACAGCGATATTATCGTAGGTATCATCGGAAGACTGACCGAAGTAAAGAATCACAAGTTATTTTTGAATGTCGCCTCCCGGCTAAAGGGAGCGGAAACGAATGGGCTTTCGAACTTAAGGTTCGTCATTATCGGAAATGGCCGGCAACGAGCTATTCTCGAGAATCTTGCCAAAAGCCTGAATATTCAAGACGTGGTTAGCTTTCTTGGTAACAGAAATGATCCGGAGTCTTTATATGCCGGGCTTGATATTGTCGCTTTGACGTCCTTTAATGAAGGAACGCCGCTATCGCTGATCGAAGCGATGACCTCGGATAAACCCGTGATTTCAACATTGGTTGGAGGAGTGATGGATTTGCTCGGGGAGGCGGTGGACGAAGGCAATGGGTTTTCGATTCACCAGCGGG
>JBFGKW010000156.1:0-3918 GCA_041576495.1 Aridibacter sp.
AAGTCTTTTACCAAACATTTTTTTGGTAATGTAACGGTTCTTCGCGACATTATCGTGCAGGCCTTCGACGTTATGGAATAAAAAGAAACGGACGTGAAATATACTTGATTCTTGCCGCACTTACAGGACACCCGAGGCGAACCCGCGAGCTGAGACAAAATAAATGGGGAAATTTGCGGATCGTGTGGGGAATATTCCGTGGCCGGCTGCTTTTTCTTAGACAGTCAGATGACACTAATCTCTTCAACCCAAACAATTTAGGGGTTTCATCTCAAAATACAAATTGGCACGCGTGTTGCAGTTAAACCAACTTGGGGGAGTTTATGACGATCATTTTGCAACGTGGTAGGCCAACGGCATGTAACTTGTAGCCGATTGGATGAACGAGATCCGATTGGTTCGGCTTTGTTTGCGTTTTAAATTCCTTTTCAAAAATCAAGCATTCGAATTGCGCCCGCTGATTGTAGATTAATTGGCAAACACGAGGAAATTCAAGATGGCTTTTTTAAAGACAGACCTTACGGCAGAAACGGACTTAAAAGGGCACGGGACCGGTACGGGGCCGACCCGAAGTAAGCGCCCGGTTTATGTAGATTTTTTCCCTCCCTGTAACGACGCGTGTCCGGCAGGGGAAGATGTACAATCCTGGCTTTCTTTGGCTCAAGACGGACAGTATTTTGAAGCTTGGAAAAAACTTACCGAAGACAATCCGATGGCTTCGATACACGGCAGAGTTTGCTACCACCCATGCGAAACCTCATGTAACCGAAGTTTTATAGACACCCCCGTTAGCATTCACGCGATCGAGCGTTTCCTTGGCGATTTGGCCATTGAAAAGGGTTGGAAATTTCCAAAGAACAAGAAGTCGAGCGGTAAACGCGTTCTCGTCATCGGTGCCGGTCCAAGCGGTTTGTCCGCTGCATATCATCTTTCCCGTCTGGGTCATGATGCGGCGATATTTGAAGCCGGACCCGTTGCCGGGGGGATGATGAACTTCGGTATCCCAGCCTATCGACTTCCAAGGAACGTTCTGAAAGCTGAGATTAAGCGAATCGAAGACGCGGGCGTCAAAATAAAGTTGAATCACAAAGTCACGGATGTCATTGCGGAAAAAAACAGCGGAAACTTTGATGCCGTATTTATAGCAATCGGGGCACATATCGGAAAAAAGACAAACATCCCCGCAAGGGACGCCGGTAAAATTCTTGATGCCGTCAGTTTCTTAAAAGAAGTCGAGCTTGGTAATAACCCCCAGCTCGGACGAAGGGTGGCGGTTTACGGCGGTGGAAACACCGCGATGGACGCCGCACGGACCGCCAAGCGTTTGGGTGCGGAAGAAGCATTAATCATTTACCGGCGTGACAGCGAACATATGCCGGCCCACGATTTTGAAGCTGACGAAGCCCTTAGTGAAGGCATTAAAATCCACTGGTTGCGAACCATTAAGAATTTGGATTCCACTTCGGTGACGGTGGAGCAAATGGAAATCAAGGATGGTAAACCGATTCCAACCGGGAATTTCGAAACGCTTGAAGCAGACTCGTTAATCCTCGCACTAGGTCAGGAAACAGAAACCGATTTTTTAAAGGGGATTGAGGGCATTGAGTTCAAGGGAGACGGTACCGTTGAGGTGGATCAACAAATGATGACGGGCCATCCCGGAATTTTCGCCGGGGGCGATATGGTTCCCAGCGAACGAACCGTAACGGTCGCCACCGGTCACGGCAAGAAAGCCGCCCGGACGATTGATGCCTGGTTGGGCCAAAGAACCTATGAAAAATCCCCGAATAATCCATTGGTTCCGATCGATCAACTGCATGTGTGGTATCGAACAAACGCTGAAGCTAAAAAACAAAATCGGATTGAAGCCGAAACCGCAATAACCGGATTTGATGAGATCGTTTCGGGTCTGTCAGAAGATGAAGCGCAATATGAGGCTCAGCGTTGTTTGTCCTGCGGAAACTGTTTTGAATGCGATGGCTGTTTCGGCGCTTGCCCGGAAGAAGCGATTATCAAGCTCGGTCCGGGTAAACGATATAAATTCAATTACAACCGCTGCACCGGGTGTGGAGTTTGCTACGAACAGTGCCCGTGTCACGCGATCGATATGATTACAGAACCCGGGAAATAGAAACAATGAAGGCAGACAAACAAAAAGAAGTCATCCTTGACGGTAACGAAGCTGCTGTTTATGTTGCTTACCGCGTCAATGAGGTGTGCGCTATTTACCCGATTACGCCTTCATCGGCGATGGCCGAATTTGCTGATGAATGGGCGGCAAAGGGTATTACGAATATTTGGGGCACGGTTCCGGAAGTTATTGAAATGCAAAGTGAAGCAGGAGCAGCGGGCACCGTTCACGGTGCGCTCCAAACCGGTTCGCTCACAACGACATTTACCGCTTCGCAGGGGCTAATGCTGATGCTCCCGAATATGTACAAAATTGCAGGCGAGCTTACCCCGGCTGTATTTCATGTCGCCGCCCGGTCCCTGGCGTCGCAGGCATTATCAATTTTCGGAGATCACCAGGATGTCATGGCGGCCCGGACCACGGGATTCGCTTTGCTCGCTTCTTCCGGCGTCCAGGAAGCCCACGACATGGCCTTGATAACGCAGGCAGCCACGCTTAAATCCCGAATTCCGTTTATCCATTTTTTTGACGGCTTCCGGACATCGCACGAAGTAAACACGATCAAATTGCTTTCCGACAAACAGATTCGGGAGATGATCGATGATCAACTCGTTCTTGACCATCGGAAAAGGGCACTCAATCCCGATAATCCATTTATCCGCGGAACGGCGCAAAACCCCGATGTTTACTTTCAGGCCCGTGAAACCGTGAACCCTTTTTATGCCGCCGTTCCGAATATTCTGAAAGACGAAATGCGAAAGTTTTACGGGCTGGCCGGGAGGAAATATGCGCCGGTCCGGTATTTTGGGGCTCCCGACGCGGAAAGGGTGATCGTCATAATGGGTTCCGGCGCGGAAACAGCAATAGAAACTGCGAAGAGTCTTTCGAAAGCGGGTGATAAGACGGGAGTGGTCCAGATCACTCTTTACCGGCCGTTCCCAACATCGGATTTTATTTCCGTATTTCCGCCGGCGACAAAAAGCATTGCAGTCCTCGATCGCACAAAAGAATCCGGGGCATCGGGCGAACCGCTTTATCAAGATGTAATGGTCAGTTTTATGGAATCGCTGTCGAACGGGCAACTGACATCGCTTCCGACAATCGTAGGAGGCCGTTACGGGCTGTCTTCCAAAGAATTTACACCGGCGATGGTCTGTGCGGTGTTCGACAATTTGCGGTCTGAACGGCCGAGAAATCATTTCACGGTCGGAATTCATGATGACGTCAGCCATACCAGCCTCTCTGTTAACGAGGCTTTCCGGCTGGATGAATCCGACTGGACGCAGGCGTTATTTTTTGGGCTGGGCGCAGACGGAACGGTCGGTGCCAACAAGAACAGCATCAAGATTATCGGAGAAAACACCGATCTTTTTGCTCAGGCCTATTTTGTTTATGATTCGAAAAAATCCGGGGCCAAGACCGTATCGCACCTACGTTTCGGGAAAAATCCGATCAAGGCTCCATATTTAATAACTGCCGCTGATTTTATCGCCTGTCACCAATTTAACTTCGTTGAAAAAGAGGAAATGTTGGTCTGGGCGAAAAAGGGAGGGACCTTTTTACTAAACAGCCCCTACGGCGCCGAACAAGTATGGGACCGTCTTCCGTTAGCCGTACAGCAGACTATTTTAAATAAGAACCTCAAGATGTTTGTAATCGATGCCACCGATGTGGCCCGCCGGACGGGAATGGCAAGCCGGATCAACACCATCATGCAAACCTGCTTTTTTGCCTTGTCAGGCGTACTTCCCGCTGAAGAGGCGGTTGCGCAAATCAAGAAAAGTATT
>JBFGKW010000157.1:0-3901 GCA_041576495.1 Aridibacter sp.
AGAATGGATTATATCGCGAACAAAATATTGATGGTCCGCCCGTCAGCCTTCGGCTTTAATCACGAAACTGCGCCGAGTAACAGCTTTCAAAAAACACTTGATCTAACGGCCGATGAAATCCGGCGGCGGGCGGCGGCTGAATTCGATTTGATGGTTGCCGGCCTGCGTGATTTGGATGTTGAAGTAAAGGTAATCGAAGATTCGGAGGGCGATCACACCCCGGACTCAGTTTTTCCCAACAACTGGTTTTCGACCCACCCGGACGGAAGCTTTTGTCTTTATCCAATGGAGGCCGCGGCGCGGAGGTATGAAAGGCGTCTGGCTGCCGAAATGGATTTCAGGGCAGCAGTCAGGTATTCAAAACGAATCGATATGACCGGATTCGAGTCGGAAGGGAAATACCTCGAAGGCACCGGCAGCATGGTTCTGGATCACGAAAACAAGATCGTTTACGCGAGCCTTTCGTCACGGACAGATAATGAAGTCTTGAATCATTGGACTGCGGAATTTGGTTTTGACCGAGTGGCATTTAACTCCGCGGACGATAAAGGAACGCCGATATACCACACCAATGTGCTGATGACGCTTGGAGACAATTTTGCGGTCGTTTGCCTTGAGTGCATCCCTAACGAATCCGAACGGGAGCTGCTTGCCGGAACGCTAATCGAAACGGGAAAAGAGATTATCGAGATTTCCCGGGGTCAAATGAATCAGTTTGCCGGAAATATGATACTTCTGAAAAACGGCGCCGGCCAAAAAATCCTGGTGATGTCTGAACGCGCCGATCGTTCGCTCACTGATGATCAACGGAAAAAACTTGAGCAGCAGGCAAAACCGGCCGCGTTTGACCTCGAAACGATTGAAGACTGCGGCGGCGGATCGGCCAGGTGTATGATCGCGGAGCTTTTCTATTAGGACGGCACATTGCGATTTCAGATGCGCTTTGCGATTTCAGATTTCAAATACTAATTTTTACCATTAACTCTCGACTTTTTACTTTCTACTTTTTACTTGAGACCGGCTCCCCTTCTTACCAAGGAGCGGTCCGTCGTTTCGACGGGGGGTGGTTGAAAGTAACTATTTATTTCTCAATTCCCGCAGCCGTTTTACCATCCGCGGAATAAATTTCAGGGAGCTGAATACCGATCCGCTTGAAAAAGTTCGCGACATTTGCTTAAAGGTCTCGATCGCATTCTCAGAATACCCAAACCACCACAGATCGGGAGCAAGCAGATAGCGGTTGGTATGAATGTGCTGCGGCGCAACCAACTCCATCAAGCCCTCTTTTCCGTGCGTTCTGCCGTATCCCGAGTTTTTGAATCCGCCCCACGGTGTCTGACCGATCCCGTGAGTATAAACCACCTCGTTGATCATCACTGTTCCTGCCAGGATCTTTTCTGCGACCCGCCTTCCGCGGGACAGATCTTTGGTCCACACGCTGGCGGTGAGTCCGAAATCGGTATCGTTCGCAAGTTTGATAGCATCGTCTTCATCCCGAAAGACGGCGATCGGCATCGTCGGCCCGAATGTCTCCTCCCGCATCGCCCGCATCTTGTTATCCGCCCCCGAAATTACGGTCGGCTCAAAGTATGCCCCGTTTCGCTTGCCCCCGGTCAGAACGTCTGCACCGCAATCGCGGAAATCCTCAACGTGATCTTCTACGATTGACAGCTGATCTTCACTCGACATAACCCCGATATCCGTATTCGCATCGCGTCCCGGTCCTTGGCGCAATTCACCGGTCTTTTCCACCACCATCCGCGTAAATTTATCGGCGATTTTCTTTTCGACATAAACCCTTTCGACCGATGAGCAAGCCTGGCCCGAATTGGTAAATGCTCCCCAAACCGCGGCACTCGCCGCCTTCTCCAGATTTGAATCCGCAAAAACGATCATCGGATCTTTGCCGCCGAGTTCTAAAACCACGGGAGTCAATGTTTTAGCCGCACTTTCCGCAATCTTTTTTCCGGTTTCAACACTTCCCGTAAACATTATCTTGTCGACGCCCGATGCGACCAGTGCGGCCCCGGTTTGACCATCACCACTTACCACTTGTAAGACATACTTTGGCAATTTCGCGACCTCGAATATTTCCGCGATTTTCTCTCCTGTCAGCGGCGTCAATTCCGATGGCTTGACGACCACCGCATTTCCCGCCATCAGCGCCATTACTATTTCGCCAAGCGGGATCGACAGCGGAAAATTCCACGGTGAAATAATCCCGATCACGCCGAGTGGCTTGTAAACGATCTTCGAAGAACGCCCAAGCAGGCCAAGCAGACCGATATTGCGTCGCTCCGGGCGCAGCATCTTGCCCGTCTTATTTGCAAAAAACTGCATCAGGTCGAGAACGGGCGCAATTTCCGTTGAGACCGATTCGGCAAATGGCTTTCCCATTTCGTCCGAGATGAGGCCGGCGATCTGGTCCATTTCCTCGAGGATCACACGGCGCGCGCGCATCACGATCCGTTTTCGTTCACCGAAAGGCGTTTTCCGCCAAATCTCAGACGCAGCCCGCGCTTTAAGGACCGCTTGTTGAACCTCTTCGGCCGAAAAATTTCGTACGCGGCCCACTTCTTCACCCGTCGCGGGGTTGACCGAAACTACTTCGTTTTCGTTTATCGGAACTTGTTTGACTCTGCTCATATTAATTCCGGTTCTTCGTCAGTATGAGTGTGGCTTGCCGCCGCTCTCTTTGGGCCTATTCGTCGAGCATACTTTCGATGACCCCGTAACTGGCATCAATCGCTTCGGTTAATTTCTCGGGCATCGTCCCGCCGCCTTCAGCCATATCGGGTTTTCCGCCTCCCCGGCCCCCGACAATCGGCGCGATCTCACGGATGATATTTCCCGCTTTAATCTTTCCGGTCAAATCATCGGAAACGCGAACAATAAAGGAAACCTTACCTTCTCCCCGATTGCCGATTATTACGACGCCCGATTTTACGCGGGCCATCATGGTATCCGATAAGTGACGCATCCCGCCCTTATCGAGGTCATCGACTGATTTCGCAAACACCTTGACGCCGTTGATTTCTCTTGATTCGTCGCCGTTTGCCGTAGCCGACCCGGCCGCACCCGTGGCAATCTTAAGTTTTAAGTCTTCGTTCTCTTTTCTTGTTTTTTTAAGTTCTTCCTGCAGTTTTACAATGGCAACAGGTAATTGGTCACGTTGAGTTTTGAGTGCTTCGAGAGAATTTTCGATCAACAACTCATCCGCCCTGAATCGTTTGAACGCGTCATTGCCGGTGATTGCGCGAATTCGTCTGACACCTGACGCAATAGCCTCGTCGGCCGTTATCTTAAACAGTCCGATATCGCCCGTTGCGGAGACATGCGTGCCACCGCAAAGTTCCTTTGAAAAGGCGCCGTCTCCGACGCTTAAGACCCTGACGTCCGAACCGTATTTTTCGCCAAACATCGCCACCGCGCCGCTTTTCATCGCTTCATCAATCGACATCAGATCGGTGTTTACGGGCGCGTTTTGCAGTATGTATTGATTTACTAGATCCTCGATCTCTTCTATTTCGCGTGCCGACATCGATTGGTAATGCGTAAAATCAAACCGCAGATAATCCGGGGCGACGACCGATCCGGCTTGTTTGACATGCGATCCGAGAACTTCCTTTAGGGCCGCGTGAACGAGGTGCGTGGCGGTGTGGTTTCTGCGTATCGCATCGCGTTTTTCGGCATCGACCCTGGCTTTAACCTTGTCACCGACTTTAAAAGAACCCATTTCAACCTTTGTTTTGTGCAAAGTTATCCCCGGAACAGGTGCGAAGGTGTCAATTACAAAACCTTGGGAATGGCCCGCCGCAGGTCGTGAACCGTGAGCGGCTTCATCCGGCCCGCTGCTAACTTCTAACTGTTTGGTAATCAACCCGCGGTCTCCGACCTGACC
>JBFGKW010000158.1:0-3887 GCA_041576495.1 Aridibacter sp.
AAATACTTACGATTATTTTATTTACATAATTTCGACGGCAGACGCGTTCTGCGTTATCGGCCGGGACGAACGGGGCAGAATCACGAGTTCGGCCAGCTGCCGGGAGCTGCTTACGTCGAATGCTTACGTCGGCCGCGAAAATGAGGTCGAGGGTATCGTCAAGGAGTTTATAGCGATGCTCAATGCATTCATATTTCAGCCCAGGAGGGCAATTTCTGCGGCAAAGCCCGAATAGGCAACAGAACTCTATTATTTATCGATAATGAAGCGACTTTTCGCAAGATACTGGCCGTTCAAATAGAACTCGACATCATAGACTCCGGATTCCCAGCTGCCTTGACGCTTTGTAATTGGTTGCCATAACAAAGCAGTCGGCCAATTAATTTGAATCTCGTTTCTACCCGTCGAATTGATAATTACCTTTCCCCGATGTCGGACCCTCCATCTTACCGAGACTGTATTGGCCCGAATTCCTCTAAAATCGTTCCTAAGCGACACCACCAGATTTACGCGTGCCACATCCTTTTTCCTAAAACGGCTTACAGCGTACTGTCTGTAACCAAGCGGCCTCGAATTCGGATTCCCCTTTTCAACGGAAATATACTGAAATGTAAGTCCGGTCGTCGACCGGCCCTCGACAACCCAAAACTCAATCGTTTTCATTTCTTTGGATCCGAAAAACAATTGAATCGTATATTGACCGCTCTTCCATTGGCCCGGCGTCGAAAACCCCATTCCACCGGTTAGGGTCGCTTTCGCACTATTCTGATTAATGACATTTCGCCAACGGTATTCCTTTTGACTCCTATCCGGCCGCTTCAGAACCGCTGTCACTAATAGCGTGTGAGATTCACTTTGGTATAACAGGTTATCGATTTTAGCTTCGAAATATAAATAGGTTAAAGACTGTCGGGAAAATACATCAGAATATCGCCGTTGTTTTATTTCGCTGATTTTTGGGCCGCCAGAAAACAATCGGACGGATTCCAAAGCTACGTTTCCGGCTTGAGTATCGCTTCCCACGATGTCCTGTGCGGGCGTAGTTAACGCAAAGAACGCTAACGCTGCCGCTAACTTAAAAAACCGGTTCCAAATCCCCATTTCTTGAAAAGAAAGTGAGAAAATTAAGCATTTCATAACGGCCTCCATTTTTTATTCATTTCGCACTGCGCCCATTTTAAAGCGCCCGAAAAAGTTGATTTTACAATCTATATTACTGAATAGTCGAAACAATACAGATATTCTTATTTATCCCAACTTCAATCATATAAACGCTTTAACGATCATCAATATCCCCCAGACAGCCAAAATGACGCCGGCCGTACGGCTTACCAAATGACCCGCCGGTGCGATTTTCTCAATCAGGACAAAGAAAGCGAGCGCGGCGATCCATAAGAGGTTCATCACGCCCAAAACAAAGAGAAGCGTCATCAGTGCCCAGCAGCAGCCAAGGCAGTACATTCCATGCCGCATGCCCATCACCAGCCCGCCTTTTCTTCCCGCCCTCCAGTCTGACATCAAAAACGCGATCGGTGATCGGCAATGATCCAGGCAGGCATATTTTAACGGAGTCCACTGGAATATCCCCGCCCCGATCAATAGCACCCCTCCAAGTATCGGACTCGTGCTGACCATCATCGGTGAGATCAGGGCGGCGGAATGGAGGCACCATTGGGCAACCGCGGCGGCGACGGAGAATCCGCCCCAGACCAGAACATAGCCGGAAAGAAACGCCGCCGTCGAAATGATCGGACGCTCCAGCTGTTCCCGCGTTCGGGTGACCTTTGCAAAAAGGAGAATCATCGGGGCGGCGCTGGGCAGCATCATCGCGACCATCATCACGGCCCACATCAAGAACATCAGCACGAAGTCCAGGGCGCCCCACGGCATAACATGGGCGCCCGCCATTTCCATACCGGTCATATCCCAGGCGATATAGAACATATACGCCCAGGCCAGAGCCGTTACGCCGATGATTCCGGCAATAACCAGGGTGCGGTCGCGTTTGAGGACGAGCTCAAGTGCCGTATTGTTTTGTTTCACTTCCGGTTTCCAAATCCTCGTTTCTAGCCGACGCTCCAGTTGATGGCGGCCGCGGCGCCCGACTTGGTATCGAATTGACGGGGCATTTCGGGGTCCAACCACCTGGAATCGCTTGGCGCCAGTTGGGCGGTTTGGTCATCAAACTCGAGCGCGACCGCAAAACCCACGTTTTGCATGGTCATCGGTTGACCCGCCTCATTATTGAGCCGTCCGGATTTGATGCGGCCAAACTCTCCGACGTCGGCGGAGAGCATACCTTCTTCTTCCCGAATTTCGATCTTCGCCTGAACGCTTGGCATCCAGTTCGATATCAGGCCGCCCAGCACGATCATCGGTCCGCCTTTTTTGCCTTGAAAAATCGCCTCGATTTCCCGGACCTGTTCTTCGCCGGCGTCATCCTCGAAGTACAAACGGCCGATGCCGTTGCCGTCGAGGAGGGTCGGCCCGGGGAAATCAGTAATCATCGCCAAACTGCGCCCTCCGATGTCCACACCTTCAGAAGTTCCCTCCCGGATGCGAATAAGGAAAGCACTCGCACACCAACCCTGGTCCATAACCATCAATTCCTTGACGCCGTACCAGCAGGGGCACAGCATGTTGCAGCTGCACGTTTCGATAAATTCTCCCTTGACGTTCCAATTCATATCTAAATCTCCTTCCCTGCCCGACCACGCGGCGTAAAATTGGGACTGACAGTTAGCCGCGTATTCAAAATACAAACTATTGATTAGATAGAAGATATGCCCGTGTAAATAGTAAGTCAAGGCTTTTTGGTTCCAGGATCCGGTCCTGACCCGTTTGGCATTCCGGAGACGTCAGCGGGTATTGCGGGGACGATCGAATAGTGCTCGAAACGGCGATTTCAGACCTTGGGACAGGCCACTTTACTTCTTTCATTTCTTATAAATATGTGCTAAGAATTAGGGATAATTTACAGCTTGGCTGCCATCTGCAATCCTGTCTTAATACAATATAAAAAGGAGACAAATGAAATGGCAAAACCTGAATCGACGTCGATTACCGACAACAACAAAGCGATTACGCGACGGCTTGTGGCAGAATTCTGGAATCAAGGAAAAATCGATCTTGCCGGGGAATTAGTTTCTAGCGACTACGAGCGAATCGAGTTGTTTACCGATGAAATACTGCGCGGGACACAGGGCTTAAAGGACGCCGCCCGGGTTTGGCGCGGCGCATTCCCCGATCTTAATCTGAAGTTAAACGACATCCTTGCCGAAGACGACAAGGTGGCCTGTCAATGGACGTTTACCGGAACCCATCAGGGTGAATTAAACGAAACGCCGGCCACCGGTAAAACTGTCAATGTCTCGGGCATAAGTATTCTCCATTTCACAAACGGAAAGATAAGCAAAGAGATCGTTTCGACGGATCTGCTCGGCTTGATGAAACAGCTCGGTGTGATAACCGCTTAGAAAAGTAAATGTTGAATCGTAACTTATCCGGCTTCCTTCCGGCTTTCAAATGGAAGCTGGATTTTTTTCCGCCCGGCAGAGCCTGCGGCCTCGACTTTAGCCGGACAAATACGGAAGCTGAATCAGGCGTTGATGTTTTTTAAACAATATGGATCCGCGCTTCCCCGGTTTTGTTAGAAAACTTTGCAAATTGAACTTCTTTTATTTCGGAACCAAAAAAAACGAGCCTCCCGAATTCCATCGGCAGGCTCGATTACCTATTCTTTAACGAATTAGAATGTGATCCGCGCACCGAGTTGAACAATACGCGACTCGGCGGTATCTGTATATCGCCCAAATGTCGTCAGGTCCATGTTTACGCCGCTGGAGGGGACTCCTGCCGTGTTGTAAACAACATTATTCAAGTTGGTG
>JBFGKW010000159.1:0-3885 GCA_041576495.1 Aridibacter sp.
CATTTTAAGATGGCTTTTGGCATCGATTTCATTCAGTCAATTCGCGATGTGACCGAAAAAGGGGGGGGTACGACGCCGCAATGGATCTCCATTTCCCGGACTCTGTCTCGAAGCTACAGAGTGAATCGTCAAGAATCGGATAATAAACGCTTGCGGACTCGACACACGGCGAGCACCGGTTTCGGTCAGTCAACAGATTTCAGAAGCCATTTTATCCCCTGAGCGGGAATATTCCGGTAATTGAAAACGTCGCAAACCTAGTTAAATTATCGGTAAAAGGCTTTCAAAACATCGTGTTGGCGATTAAATTAGAAAAAAAGGGGGGATCGATGCACCGCACCATTTAAATGCCGTTTTGGAATGACACTTCACCCTTTCGTCAAGCTCATTGGGATTATCGAACTTCGTATTGCCGTGAAAAGCAGGGGCAGGGCGCCTCATCCACTTTATATTCGATATTAAAATTACCGACCTTGATTCCCTTCACGTCACGCTCGACACTGTTGTCCGCTCCCCCGGTTGTCTTGATAGTCTGTTCGGCACCGCCGGTTATCGAAATTATGGCCGGCGTTTTATTCGTAACTTGGAGCGGCAACGAATCTTCGGTACCGAAAATGCTTAACTTCATTTTTGTCGATTCACCCCGAAGCAAAGCACTCTGATCAATCTTGCCGGTGAGCTGCAACACGCGGAAATCCAAAGCATCGATGATCTCGCCGTCGTAAGGAGAAGTGTATCCAATTGTGTGTTTTCCGGGCGAAGTCCCATCCGGTATCGTAAACGTAGCGGTATTTTGAGATAGCGAGTCGGGTGTGATTGGTTTTCCGTCCAGCGTAAATACGGTTAAATTTTCAGATAAATCAAGATCGTCATCCTCCGTATAGCATCCGCAAACGCACAGCCTCTTTCCCTGAAAAACATACTTCGTCGTTTCCGTGATCCCGCCGTTGCATCTGCTTCCGGACGAGTGGATAGTCAAGTCATTTAAACGACTGTACATAAATACTTCGCCGAATGCGTTCATCCCGAAAAGCCAGATAAAATCCTTTGGCGACACGCTTGCCGGCAGCATTGTTCTGATAAACATTAGGACCGGATCAAATAACATCAGCTGTGGAACGGGGAGCCAGACAATCTGCTTCGTATCATGCTTGACAACGAATGCACCATAAGCCATGGGTGTCCTGAAATAGCCTGAGGGGCCGGGAATTCTAGAGTCTCCATAGTTTCTTAACCATGAATCCTTTAACCTGTCCGGGTTTAGACCACTGTAGAAATACTGACCGGGGTGAACAACGAACGGAGGCCGGAGGCAATCATCAGTCGTGTCTTTGAGCTCAAGCCGGGCCGCCGGTCTTGGCTTAAATTTTTCGTCAAAAAAGGTGTCAGATTTGTATTCGGCCGTTAGCCTTAAACGCTCATTCAATAATGATTTGTACTTCAGCTTAAAACCGATCCTTCCGTAAAAATCATACTCCGGCGTAGCCGTGTCCTTGTCCCGGCAAGTGACTTTCGCGGCACCCTTAACGTTTTCTTTCGTGCAGCTCCATTGATTGCTCCCCGGGACAACAAAGTCCAAAACTTTCGGCTGATAAAGATGCTCTAACCCTGGCTGCACCCAAAAAAACTCATTGGGGTTTTTCTCCCATCTCGCCCGAAACTCCTCATTAAATGGGTCCCGCATATTCGGAAGCTGCCATTCCGGTTGAAGCCGGAGGAGATTGAAATACTTATCATCGAAAAGTATTTCGACCTGTGACAACGGAATTCGGACACACGGATCACCCTTGCATCTATTCTCGATCGAATAGTTTAGCGAACTCGTGTTATTTGCCCCTTCGCGCGCATAAACCATTCCGACAAGTGAGCCCTTGTTTTGGCCGCTCACGGCTAAGGGACAACCGATCAAAAAGAGAATGAAGAAGATAGAAGGGGGTAGAAGTCTCATAGGTGTCCTCCAATTTTTCAACATTGGGCACTTATGAAAGCGTTAACCGAAAAGTCGCCCAATTCAATATTTGCCGGGCCAGGCTGCAGCCTTGACGTCTATTGCAAGATTGCCAATTTATATCAGATGATTAAAAAAGTGACAAGAATATTTCCGGCAGGTTCTCGATTCCGCTACCCGGCAGCGCTACGCAATCGAAAACGAGATCTCCGATTCGACTTCGACCCTCTTATTGCCGTTGGGATGCCAAAAACCGAGCTTTGAAGCGTGAAGGCACAACCTCGTGTGTTCCCGTCGGCCGTACCAATCATCACCCAATATCGGGTGGCCGAGATGGGCGCAGTGAATACGAAGTTGGTTTGTCCGGCCGGTGACCGGTTCAAGCTCCAGCAGGGTCTTGTCCTTATCCCGTTCGATCACCCGAAACCTGGTTTCCGAAGCCTTACCGTCTTCTTTCACATTCCAGCGCCTGAGTTCTTCAAAGCGGCCGATCGCGGCCTCAATTACGCCTTCATCGGGGCGAACGATCCCGTCAACCAATGCAGTGTATTTTTTATCAAACAATTTCCTTTTAAAATGACTGCATAGAATTCTGGACGCCCGCGGGTTTGTCGCAATCACCATCAGCCCGGAAGTTTCACGGTCGAGCCGGTGAATCAGATGCGGCCGTATGAATCTGTCATCACCGGTTTTTTGGCGGTTAAGATAATAAGTAAGTCCGTTGAGAAGCGTGCCGTTGCGTTCGTAGTTGGTCGGGTGGACAAGCATCCCCGGGACTTTATCGATAACCAGAACTTCCCGGTCTTCATAAACGATTTCAAGCGGAATTTCTTCCGGCACCATCCCCTTTTCCCGGTCAATATCAACCTCGACCTCGACAAAATCGTTGCCTTTTAAGATTTTTCCGGAGTTTTCGATATAACCGTTTACTTCGCAGCTCCCTTCTTTGATGACCCGCCTGATGTACGCTTTGCTCATCGAGCCAAACTCATCAAACAAGAACTCGTCGAGACGCGCCCGGTTAAACTTTTCCTCTACCTGAAATTCAAATCTGGTCATTTTTCATTTAAGATTTACCATTAGCCGCGAATAAACCAAAATGGACACAATCGAATCGCTCATTAAAGACCTGCCCGATCCTGAGGGCGCTCATCGGTTTTATGCCGAATTCGGCGCGAAGCACTCCCCGCAAATAAGAAAACTTGAGAAAAACCAAGGCCTCCTGTCAGATATCCTGACCCTCGCCAGTTATAGCAGCCTGCTTGCGACAACGATTCTTCAAAATCCGACATATATCGCTTGGCTCGAACGCGAGCGAATCTCGACGGCGGTCAAAGCAAAAGAGGAACTTCTCGAATCACTCGCCCGGTTTGCATTAACAAATTCGCAGATCGAAACCAATGTGATGCTGGCAAGGTTCAGACGGCGCGAACTGATCCGAATCTATCTGAAAGATATTCGCCGGTTGGGTACGATCACCGAGATCACCGAAGAAATTTCAAATCTCGCCGATGCAGTATTGGAATATGCTTTGGGAATCGCCCGACAGGATCTCGACAACCGCTTCGGCATTCCGCTTCAAAAAGACGACAATGACCGGACCGCCCAGGCGCAATTCTGTGTCGTCGCTCTCGGAAAGCTCGGTTCAAAGGAACTCAATTATTCCTCCGATATCGACGTGTTATTTCTTTTTTCGGAAAACGGGACAACATCGGGCGGAGGTTCGCGGGGAAAATGTTCGAACAAACAATATTTCATAAAACTCTCCGAATTGATCACAAACCTCGTCGGCGGCTTGACCGGCGAAGGCGCCGCATACCGGGTCGATGTCCGTTTGCGGCCGCACGGCAGAGTCGGCCCTCTGGCGATCTCCGAAAAGGAAGCCGTTCGATATTATTCGGAATCCGCCCAAATGTGGGAGAAGCAGGTACTTATCC
>JBFGKW010000160.1:0-3848 GCA_041576495.1 Aridibacter sp.
CAACGCCGGCCGCCGGCCCGCTTTCGGTGCTTTCGGTAGATATGACGCCGATGACGCGAAAACCCAGGTCAGGCCTTTCCTTAAGTTCCTTAAAAGTTCGTATCGATTCCCGGTTGGTGCCGACAATCAGGGTCGGAATGAGGTTTATGTCCCGCCGCCTGAACGCGGTTTGGACATACCGCAGCCCGAGGTGAAATATTGTGAAGGCTGCAATCGCCAGCGCGAAATCGAGAGCAAACACGCCCCGCGAATACGAAAAGTCGCGAAACGCGAAGCCCCCGCGGAAAAGAAACGTAAACGTGATCAGAAAAAGCGATCCGATCAGTACGGCTTTTAATACCTTGATCAGCTCAGCGAGATGAGAAAACGCGCCGCTGAGTCGGTAAACCCTTTCGTAATAGAGAGATAGGATCCGTACCGGAATCGCCATAAGCGCCACGCCTGCATACGGCAAAAACTCTTTTGACCAGGTCCAGCCGCTGTCGGCAAATAGCGGGCTTTGCTCCCGAAAATAAAACGCGAGCGCAAAACATCCGAATGCCAGCATTCCGTCTACTAAGATAAGCCCGGCCTTTACAAGCGGCATTATCCACGAAGGAACCCGATTTGGTTCGGGTGCCGGGATCTGTCTTCCGGCGGATTCAATTTTGGTTCGGGCTTTCATCGCGTGCGGCGGTCATAAACCATTATTTTTTAATTCTGCAAGGGTTGCAAACCATTACCGCGTCTTAAAACTGACAAATCACGATACGTGAGCTATTCTTCAGCTTGACCGAGCCGATGAAACATTTATCCGACAAACGTCTTAAAGTATTGATCACCTCGCCAAGCCTCGATGCGTCGGACAATATCAGTGGAATTTCCACCCTCGTAAGCCAAATAATCGAACACGGCGATTCCGATTTTATCCACTTCATTGCCGGCCGGAAGGATCTTGAAAAGGCCGGCGCGGGTTGGATGCTCAAACAATTCTTTTTGCCATTTGAGTATTGCCGGGAAATCAACGGGAAAAAGGTTGATATCGTCCACATCAATACATCATTTTCGCCGCTTGCGATATTGAGAGATGCGTTGCTGGTTTTTGCCGCGCGGCGGCTGCACCGCCCGGTATTGCTCCATATCCATGGCGGGAGGCTGCTTTCGGAAGGTCCCGGATGGGGTCTTCAAGCGATTGCAAAATTTATGCTTCGGGCGGCGAATAAAGTAGTGGTTTTGAGCGAAACCGAAAAGAACACGCTGCTCAAAATATCAAATAAAACCGATAGCGATGTACTTCCCAACGCCGTCGCGGCCGGAAAGGGAAATGTAAGAAAGGGCCCCGGCGGGACAAAAACCATTATTTTCCTGGGGCGGATTCATAAGTCAAAGGGCCTGGACGAAATCATTGATGCCTGCCGATTGCTCACCGGGGAAGGAATCGAATTTCGGTTCAGATGTTTTGGCACCGGACCGCAACAGGATCAGTTTAAAAACCGGATGACCGGGATTTTGGGTGATTCATTTTCCTATGAGGGCATCGCGGCTGCCGGGGAGAAACGGCGCGCCTTTGAAGATTCGGATATTTTCGTGCTGCCTTCAAGATATGAAGGATTGCCCGTTTCGCTGCTCGAGGCGATGGCGGCGGGATGCGTCGCAGTGGTTTCGGATGTCGGCTCGATTTCCTCCGTCATTGAAGACGGCGTCAACGGGTTCCTGGTGCCGCCGGAAAATGCGGATCAACTCGTGGATAGATTACGTGAATTGCTGGTTGGAGATGTCGATTGGCAAGGGCTGCGGGAAAATGCCCGAAAAACAATCGAAGACGGATATTCAATCGAAAAGTACGTCATCAGGCTGAGCGGCATCTATCGCTCGCTGATCGACCAACCGCGGAATCCCTAGTCTTTTGCGGTCGAGAATTGCGGACATCGATCGAGCCGGACCTCTCCAAACCGCCAGATTATCGGGTTTGCAAAGGCGGACGGTAATTGTCAGAATTATCAAAGTACCGCCTTTTACTAGAAGTATGGAAGCAGTTCAGAGGAAACAACGATTCGAGCTCAAAAGACCGGACCGGACCCGGGTCGTCAGCCTGTTGGTCGATGTCAGCAATTATGACACGGCGGTTCGGCAGATCGCTGCGCTGGCAAAAAAGGGCGGCGGTTATGTCTGCGTTTCGACCGTCCATATGGTGATGGAAGCCTTTTATGACGAGAAATTCGGAGAAATCGTAAACTCGGCCGATATCGTAGTCCCGGACGGGATGCCTCTGGTTTGGATGCAAAAACTTCAGGGAGTTAAGACGGCAGATCGCGTTCGCGGGCCCTCTCTGATGCCAAGGCTGCTTTCGTTTGCGGAAAAACACGATTTGTCAGTCGGGTTTTACGGGGGAAGCCCTAAAACTCTGGAAAAGATCATCGAGCGAACCGGCGCTGAGCATCCTGACCTCAGAGTCGCATACGGCTTTTCGCCTCCCTTCCGCCGGTTGTCAGAATCGGAAGAGGCTGACATAACAACCGCGATCAATGAATCCAAGCCCGACATACTTTTTGTCGGGCTCGGCTGCCCAAAGCAGGAAAGATGGATGTCGGCGAATCGGGATAACACGTCAGCGGTGATGATCGGAGTCGGCGCGGCATTTGATTACTATGCCCGGGAAATAACGGAAAGCCCCGTTTGGCTGCAGAATATTGGACTCGAATGGCTGTACCGTTTGACCCGGCAGCCGCGGAAATTATGGAAAAGATATCTTTTTCTCAATCCGGTCTTTATATGGCTTGCCGCGATGCAGCTTCTCGGGCTGAGAAAATATAAATAGACGTTCCGGAAAGCTGAATTTACCGCCCGACGGACTTTCGCCGCCGGACAGGCGAAAAATAATATTGGAAAACTATTTACAAAAATTTGACAAATTGGCCGGCATTGATTCGGCTCCCGGGATCGCCCTGTGGCTTGAAAGAATGGCGTTTTTCTTTCTCATCCTGACCTTCGTCTCAGCGCCGAATTCGATTGCCGCAACCCAGACCGCCTGGCTGCTCGGAATGGCTTTCTGGATCGTTCGGTTCTTTTTTCGGCCCCGTCCAAAATTTACTTCGACATTTTTGTTAATTCCGCTTCTGGCCTATTTTGGCTGGAGCCTGATCAGCGGTCTGCTTTCGTACGCACCGGATATTTCTCTCGACCGGCTCCAGAGCGTTCTGCTTTTTGTGATTTTCATTTTTGCGGTAAATCAGGTGAAGACACTCGCGGCAGCCCGGTTTCTGGCGGGAGCTCTATTGGTCTCGTGCATGGTTAGCGTCGGTTGGGTTCCGGTTGAGCGGATGCTGGGGCGCGGCGTGGAGGTCCAAAACCTCACCGCCCGGAGCCCTTTGACGGATATCGGAATCAGAAACGGCGATACCCTGGTCAAAGTCAACAAGCGGGAAATCAGCACCCCTGAAGAGCTTGTATCCGAGATTGAGGGTGCGGGCACCGCAAAATTAACCCTCTACCGTCCGGATTTCTATGTTGATGTCGAGTTAAAGAAAGGCGATCTTCTCGCGGGCGCGACGGCTCTCGAAAGGCTCGGGGTGGGAAACTGGAAAAAAAGCAGGAATTGGCGGTCGACGGGATTCTTCGGCCACTATGTCACCTACGCGGAGGTGGTTCAGCTCATCGCATCGCTGGCACTCGGCCTGTTTATCGCCAGTCTTGGAATCGCCGCGGGTAAAGACCGGAAGAATACTGGCGACGGCGACCAAAAAAGCGCGGCTGGCTTTTTGAAAGGATTCAACATTTCGCCCGTCTCGATCGCCCTCTTTATTTCGGTTTTGCTGATGTCGCTGGCATTGCTTCTGACCGCGACCCGGGCCCCTCAAGGCGCGTTCCTG
>JBFGKW010000161.1:0-3741 GCA_041576495.1 Aridibacter sp.
AAGAAAAAGAAAAAGAAGAAAAAGAAAGCGGGAAATAATTGACGGCGATTCCGGGTTATTGATCGGTGGCCGTGTCCTTCAGGCAATTGGAAGCGATCTAACAGAAAAAATAAAATATGAAAATGCTATCAGGCGCAATTCTAACGCTTAGTTTATTGTTCGGAATGGCCGCTGCCGGATTTGGACAAAATCCCGGTATCTCCGGTAAACGGTATTCGCGAATTGTAATCCGCAACGCGGTGATCATAGATGGAAACGGAACGCCGGCGTCCGGTCCGAAGGATATTGTTATTGAAAACGACACCATCACGGGTATCGTTGGGGTCGATCCCGTGGCGGTCAAGGAAGGACGGGCAAAGCGCCCTTCGAAGGGAGAAATTGAAATCGACGCCGCCGGAAAGTACGTGATGCCGGGCCTTATAAACCTGCACGGGCACACTCAGGATGGGCGGGGCGGAGTGCCGCAACCGGTCGAATACTGCATGAAGATGTGGCTTGCCAGCGGAATTACTACTGTCAGAGACGTCGGGGGGTCCGCCAAAACGCTGGCCTGGCGAAAGCAAAGCGCCGACAACGAGATTGCATCCCCGCGTTTGTTTGCATACGGGGTTTTTCCGGGAGCTGTCGATCGAGAAGAAGCGCGAAAAAAAGTTCGGGATATCAAAGAGGCGGGTTACGACGGAATTAAGCTTTTCGGTGTTGATCGGGACATAATGGAAGCGATGATGGGAGAAGCCAAAACGGTCGGCCTTCGCGTCGCCCATCATACCGGGGTCGAAGAAACCAATACCTGGGACGATATTAGGTTCGGCACGACCAGCATCGAGCATTGGTATGGTCTTCCGGAGGCCGCGATCGCAAACGGCAGGCAGAATTACCCTTCGGCGTACAATTATAATGATGAAGTTGACCGATTTAGATACGCCGGAAGGCTCTGGCGGGAAGCCAATTGGGACCGGTTGATGGACGTCTTTGACGGTATGATAAGGGCAAACGTAGCCTGGAATCCGACCCTTGTAATTTATGAAGCCTCGAGGGACCTGCAGCGTGCTCAAAACAATCCGGCATTTGCCGAATACCTTCATCCTACGCTGGAAAAGTACTTCATACCGAATCCGGCCAACCACGGCTCATATTTTATCGGATGGACATCGACCGATGAATCATTTTGGAAAGAGAATTACCGGATTTGGATGAAGGCGCTGATGGAATTTGAAAGACGCGGGGGAACTATCGGGGCGGGCGAGGACGCCGGTTTTATTTACCAAATGTATGGTTTCGGGATGATCCGTGAACTCGAACTCCATCAGGAAGCGGGGTTTCATCCGCTAAAGGTCATCCAGCACGCAACCGGAAACAACGCCCGGATTCTGGGACAGGAAGAAAAGCTTGGGCGCATCAGAATCGGATTTAAGGCGGACGTTCTTATTGTAAACGGGAATCCGCTTGAGAATTTCAAGGTTCTCTATCCGACGGGAATTGAAGAAATACGGGAAGGTAAGGTGACAAAGACAGGAGGCATCGAATGGACGATAAAAGATGGAGTTCCGTTTCACGCGCCGACTTTGGCAAGGGAGATTCGTGAATTGGTTTCTGGAGCCAGACGTCAGTCAAGAGATTAATAGCCGCCTTTGTTTCCCGGGACGGGCAAATCCCGTGCTCCTTCATCATAAAATGTGCCGGAATGCGTCACCCTTCAATCGCCACGGGATACGACCTGATTTCTGCCATATGATTTCGCTTTATAAAGCAGTGTATCTGCGGCCTTTATCAATTGGTCCGGGTGACTTTTCAGCGCTGGATCCATCGTCGCTACGCCTGCACTGGCGGTCACGATCGGCATTGTGGGCGCATCCTTATTGGGAATTTTCAGCTTGCGGATCGAATCGAGCAGCCTCTCAATCAGGGTGAGCGAATCCTCAAGAGCGGTATTTCCGTGAACAATCGCAAACTCTTCACCGCCGTATCGCGCGCAGATGTCACCCGGCCGATTCGCGTACCCTTTGAGCACCGCGCCGATTTTCTTTAATGTTTCGTCTCCTGCCTGATGGCCATAAGTGTCGTTTAACAATTTAAAGTGGTCAATATCAATCATTGCCAGCGTGACGGGCATCTTTAGTCTCGCGCAGCGCCGCCATTCACTGTCCAGGAACTCATCGAACCGGCGGCGGTTTGGAATTTTCGTCAATCCGTCGATTCTCGACAGACTCAAGACTTCTTCCTCTGCAATTTTTCTTTCCGTAATATTCTGATGCGAGATTACATAATAATCCGCTTCCTGCATTCGAAAGGGCGTAACCCGCATCATAAACCACCTTTTTTCTTCGGGGCTGTGACAGGGGTACTCAAAATAAAAGGTATCGAGTTCCGAGTTAATCGCCTTTCTGATTCCCTCAGCCGCCTTGCGTCCATATTCATCACCCATCTCGGCAGATTTCTCACAGACTTCGAGGTAATTGACTCCTTTCCAACTGCTGTCCGTCAGGCAGTTATTGTCCTCGCCGAATTTCACCCAGCTCCGGTTTACAAACTGGATACTGCAATGGCGATCAATGACGACGATATGATCCGTGATGGTGTTGAGTATCGATTCGGTGAATTCTATTGAATTGGTTATCGTTTGTAGCATTTGTGAATGGTGGTAAAAAGCGTGTGATTCGAACTATGCGATCGATTGTGGGACCGCAAAATCCGAATTGGGATTGATCTAAGAAACGAGATCGGGAGACTGGAGGGGCAAGAGGTTTCCGTCAAAGCAAATGCGCCTTTCGCAAACGCATATATAGGTTAGCATTTATTCAACATTTTGATCAAAAAACTTGTCCCGGTTTAACCGTGATCAAACAGCTTCCGATTGGGACGTAAAATTAAAGCCTTTTAGCTTCAGAGCCGGGAGATACGAACCATTGTCGACACGTTCCGGTGTCCCGATCATTTCGACGTTTCCCTCGGCAAGCATCTGGATCATCGATTGGTTAAACCTGAAATTCTTAACCGGCGTCACGATTTTGCCTTTTTCGACCAACCAGACGCCGTCTCGGGTCAGCCCGGTAAAACTCGCCGTTCTCGGGTCGGTCGAACGGATATACCAAAAACGGCTGACCAAAAGCGCCTTGTCGGTATTGTGAACCATCTTTTCAATCGCGACAGGTTTGGCACTTGAATCGATAATCGTATTGACGGGGCCGGGTGTCGGTTTGGCGCCCTTTTGTTTTGCCCAGAACCTTGAATAAACCAGATTCTCAAGCACACCGTTCCTGATCAAGTGGATCTTTTCCGCCGGGATTCCATCCTGGGCACTTGGCGAGGCCGGGATTTCCGGGTTCCATGGATCGCTGTAGATGTTTATCCGCGGGTCAAAAATCTGCTCGCCAAGTCGAGTTTTTCCGTCCCTCAATGAAAACGGGCTTCTACCCTCTTCGGCCCGACGTGCGTCAAACTGAAAACGGATATTTCCCAGTAAATCGTCAACCGCCTGGGGTTCGAGAATCACGCTGTAGATGCCGGGATCGATCGTTCGGGCATTACGGCCCTCAGACGCTTTGCGGATCGACTCACGGGCAATCCGATCGGTGTCGAGGCGTCTGATGTCAAAGTGATCCCGCTGAAAATATCCGGAACTGTCGCCGTCGGGGGTACGGGCCGTCATTGAAAGTGAAGCGTTGGTGAACGCCCGAAAACCGAAATTGCCGTTTTTCGTGGCAAACCCGCCGGCCGTAGCACGCGCCTGATGGAAGCCGG
>JBFGKW010000162.1:0-3637 GCA_041576495.1 Aridibacter sp.
AATTCCGGAGGGTTTGACCGGCCGGATTTTGCGTTCGTACCAAGATCGGCATCATTTCACATAAAAGTTATTTACGTGATGAATTGAAATACCCAATTGCCGGTTACTTCCAATAATTGACCCTGCTGAATTTCGAATTGATCAGTTTATCAATCCGGGGGTCCGTACTTGATAAGTATCGAAAATACGGTCTTTATATCAGGTGAACGGACGTCCGGCGGGCCATGAACCGTCGGTTCCGGATGCTGCATATCAACGCGTTTCGGCACCTGCTTTTAGGCTCCAACAGATCCAGAAAACAGTCAGGCACCCAAAAAATTTGCATTCTCGCTTTGATTAACTATATAAGTATTTTGACGTATATAATTTCCAGTAATCCGGCCGTAAATAGTTTTTGGCGGAGCCGGTATCTGATACGTTAACTCCGCACGGTTTTTAAATGACTAGTTCCGAAAACCCAAATCCGATTGAAACAAAAATAGGCCACAGCGCTTCTGTATTGATCTTTGGCCGGCTGGCATTGATTTTTCTTTTGCTGCTGGTGAGCTGGTGGTGGACCGGCAATTACGCGGGCGTCGCCCATCAATCGTTTCCCGAAGGGCTGCTTTTGCTATTTTTGGTTTCGATCGCGCTTTCGGTAATTTATTTCTTTGTCCACAAGTTGACCTTCGACCTGTATTGGCTGATCCGCGGACAGCTTTTCTTTGACGTCTTGCTGATCAGCTGGCTGGTTGCCGAAACGGGCTACCAGGATTCGCCGTTTATCACGCTTTACCTGATTCTGATCAGCGTTGCCGGATATTTTGTCGGAAGGCGCGAGACGCTCCTCTTCGCGATATTTTCTTCGGCCTGCCTGGCTCTGGTCTCGTTATATTCCGGGTACGAATTGACCTATACGATTACCGGCGAAATTGCGGAATCGCGGTTTGGGCAGTCGTTTGCATTTAATATTGTAGGCATTTTGATCGTTGGACTCCTCGCCGGACACCTTTCCGAGCGTCGGATAGTCACCGAGCAGTTAAGGGCCGCCGAGGAGAGCTTTCGCGATTTGAATATTCTTCACGGAAGGATCGTGGAATCGATCCGTTCCGGGCTCATAACGACCGACCTCAGCGGAAAAATCCGCACGTTCAACAACGCCGCCGAAGAGATTTCGCACCTTCGCAGGGACGATGCTATCGGCGGCAGCGTCTATACGATATTCGGAGACGATATCCGCCCGGCGGTGGACCGCTGCCTTTACCGGGCCGCGGAGGGGCATCAGTTTCCGACCGAACATTTCGAGGCCGAATTCGGACGGCCGGCCGAAGAAAACGGAAGCCGATCACCGGCGGTGGCCTGTTCGGTTGCTCCATTGATTGGGAAAACGGGGATGGTCAACGGCCTGATCCTGTCGTTTCAGGATATTACCGATATCAGGACTATGGAAAGGTCGCTCAGGCGGTCTGACCGCCTGGCAGCGATCGGACGGATGGCGGCCGGGTTGGCCCATGAAATCCGCAATCCGCTGGGCTCGATGAGCTCTGCGCTGCAGTTTTTGGAAGAAAACGTTGAGCCCCAGACTCCCGGAAGCGACCTGATGGGCGTCGTCCTGCGCGAATCCGACCGTTTAAACGAGATCATTTCCAATTTTCTGACCTACGCCCAGCTGACAACCGGAGGAGCCGAAAAAGGAAAGCTTGAATCAATTGATTTATGCGATGCGATCCGGGATTGCCTGGCGCTTGTCCGCCATAGCCCTGAAATCGAGGAATTCCACTTGATCGAGACCGCTTTGCCGGATACCCCCGTTTTTGTGAATGCGAACGGCTCCCAGATCAAGCAGGTGCTCTGGAATCTGTTTCAAAATGCGATTCACGCGATGCCCGATGGCGGAAAGCTGACAGTCTCGCTAACGGCAGATCCCGGAAATTCGCCGACCATCGTGTTTGAAGATAACGGAATCGGAATCGAGCCCGAGAATCTCGAACACCTGTTTGAGCCGTTTCACACGGGAACAAACGGCACTGGATTGGGATTATCGATCGTTCACCAGATCATCCGTGCACACGGGGGAAAAATCGGGGTCACGAGCGAATTAGACGTAGGAACCATATTTACCGTCGAGCTTCCGCATTGAGTTGATCCAAGAATCTTCCGGCTCACGTGACCGTAATCGTCCCCAATTATGCGTTGGGGAAATCCGCAAAAAACCGAACGCAAAAATGCAAAAAGACCGAAATCACTTTAACCACAGATGCACACAGATAAGAGGATGATAAAAACCAGATAAGGAAAACGGGTGGGGATGTTAATTCGTTTTATCCGATTTAATCTGTGTGCATCTGTGGTAGGAATTGCTCCATTGCTCTCTTTCTTGATCCGAGATTAGTTGCAAGATGAGTGGTTTGGATAGTTTTCTTGCGAAAGTTGGACATTTGGTATTTTATATAGGTTATTGGTCTAGAGAGGAATTAAATATGGCAAACCTGTTGATCGTCGATGACGAAGAAGGATATTGCAGTGTTCTCAGGGTGGTTTTCGAAAAAGAAGGAATTCAGGTAGAAACCTGCAATGACGGCAGGTCTGCGCTCAGCCATATCAAGGCCAATCCTTGCGATCTCTTGATTTCAGATGTCCGGATGCCCGATATGGACGGAATCGCGCTTCTCAAGGCCGCCCGGGAATTTTCGGAAGACATCAAGGTGATACTGATTACCGCATTCGGCACGATCGCCACGGCACGGGAAGCGTTTAAGCTGGGGGCAGACGACTTCATCCAGAAGCCATTTCAAAACGATGAATTGAAGCTGATCGTCAAACGGACGCTCGCAAATCAGGCGGTGGTCAGGGAAAACCGGGCCTTCCGCCGTGCGCAGCGTTTGGCCGGAGGCATCAAGAATCTGGTCGGAAGCTCTCCGAAGATGCTTGAGATTCACAAGATGATCAAAACGGTCGCCCCTGAAACCTCCGCCGTGCTTATCACAGGTGAATCGGGGACGGGGAAGGAACTCGTCGCCAGGGCCATTCACGACTCATCACCGAGAGCAGACAAACCATTTATACCCATAAATTGCAGCGCAATACCTGAGCATTTACTTGAAGCAGAATTGTTCGGTTTTATCAAGGGCACCTTTACCGGCGCGACGGCAGATCGGACCGGGCTGTTTGAAGCGGCGGACGGGGGCACGATCCTTCTCGACGAGATCGGCGATATGTCGCCGACGATGCAGGTCAAGATACTGCGGGTGCTCCAGGACAAACGCGTCAGGCCGGTCGGCGCAACGCGTGAAATGCCGTTTGACGTACGCATAATCGCGGCGACCAACTGCGATATTAATCAGAAGGTCGAGGACGGGAGCTTTCGCCGCGATTTGTACTACCGGCTGGCAGTGATGCCGATCGATGTGCCTCCGCTCCGCGAACGGCTGGAAGACATTTCGGAGCTGACCGGGCATTTTTTGCGGAAATTCGGTTCCAGCGGCAGCAAGAAGATTAAGGTATCCGATGCGGCGTTTGAAGCTCTTAGCAATAGGATCTGGGATGGAAACGTAAGAGAGCTCGAACACGTTATCGAACGAGCGGTAGCCCTTGCCGCCGGAGTCGATGAGATTTTGCCCGAGCATCTTTTGAGTGAACCGGAGTCAAAAGTGAACGG
>JBFGKW010000163.1:0-3628 GCA_041576495.1 Aridibacter sp.
CCGCGTGGTGGGAATAGCGCGTACGTTGTCGAAGCGCCAGAGCCGTCCGGGTTGCTTGAGGCAGGTATCGCGGGCTCCCGCCCTGACACACGTAGTCTCCGTACCGCACGGCAACTGCAGCGGCAACCGGCGCCGTCACGATCCTGGAGCCGGTATTCCGGAAGAAGTAGTATTGACGAGAATAAATCAATGAAAGCCAAGCTCTTAATTTTACCTTTTTGCCTTCTACTCTTAACCCTCACTTCCTTTGCCCAATCCATCGCGCCGGGCGGACCCGGAAATGACGCGCAGTGGGCGAGCGCCGGAAAACAGGGCGTCGGCACATCGGCAACACTCGAATCAAAGGTCTGGTTTACCCTCCAGGGCGGCGCGCTGACCGAGGTTTATTATCCAAATGTGGCGGTCGGAAACGTACACCTGCTCCAGTTTGTCGTCGTCAATCCAAAAACAAAGAAAGTCGAAACCGAAAGAGACGATGCGCATCACGAAATCAAAGTTTTGCGCCCCGACTCCTTAACATTTCAGCAAATAAATACGGCAAAATCCGGAGAATGGGTTATCAAAAAAACCTATGCCGCCGATGTCGAACGCGACTCGGTTTTGATCGATGTAAAGTTCACATCCAAAAATGAAGATCTGGCGGTTTATGCCTATTATGATCCGTCGATTAGCAATTCGGGCATGAAGGACCGGGCCGTTTCGCCCGCGAAATCGCTTGGTTCTAACAGTGACAATGGTTTACAGGCATCCGAAGGTGAAATCGTCTCGACGCTTTTGTTTAGCTCACCGATCTCGGAAATGACAAACGGATACTACGGACGAAGTGACGGGTTGGACCAGCTCCGCTCGTTTGGAAAAATCAAGACTCCGTATGGGAAGGCCGAAAACGGAAACGTCGTCCAGATGGCGAGAATCGATAATCCGAAAAATTTCACCGCGATCCTGTCATTTGACCACGGAGTCGAGAGTTTTGGCGGTTCGTCGGTGAATGCAAAGATTTCGAGGGACAAGGGTTTTGCTAAAGTCCTCGCCGGGTATGAAAAGGGTTGGAGCGATTATGTAAAGACCCTGCCGAAGGTTGCCCCGAGATATCAGCCCCAATTTAATATGGCCGCGATGATCCTCAAGGCGCACGAGGATAAAACCTACCGCGGCGCGAATATCGCTTCTTTGAGCGTTCCCTGGGGAGGCGGAGATAACGCCAATGAGGATAATGTCGGCGGATATCATCTCGTCTGGTCACGTGATTTGTACCAGGTTTTCACCGCCTATATGGCGCTTGGCGACACGGCGGCCGCCGCCCGGGCACTCGATTTTCTGCTCAAGGTCCAGCAAAAACCGGACGGGAGTTTTCCGCAAAACTCCTGGCTCGACGGCAAACCGTTTTGGGGTTCGCTGCAGCTTGATGAAGTCGCATACCCGCTGATAATGGCCTATCAGCTCGGACGCTTTGACAAAGAAACTTACGAGAAACATCTAAAAAAGGCGGCCGATTTTATCGTCAGGACCGGACCGACGACACCGCAGGAGCGTTGGGAAGAAGAAGGAGGTTATTCTCCTTCGACGATCGCGGCGGAAATTGCGGGATTGGTGTGTGCGGCGGAGATCGCGAAGAGAAACGGCGATGAGGCTTCGGCCCTGATATATCTTGGCGCGGCCGATGATTGGGCGCGAAAAGTCGAAATGTGGACGGCGACGACCACCGGAACATACGGCGACGGTAATTATTATTTGAGGATCACGCAAAACGGAAATCCCGATGCGGGCGAACAGATCGAACTCAACAACGGAGCGGGTTACTTCGACGAACGGGATATTGTCGATGCGGGCTTTTTGGAGCTGGTCCGGCTCGGAATTAAATCTCCCGGCGACCCGTTGGTCAGAAAATCGGTCGATGTGATCGACCGCGTTATCAGAGTTGAAACTCCGCACGGGGACGCCTTTTATCGTTATAACAACGACGGATACGGCGAGATGGATGACGGCCGGCGTTGGAATTGGGACGGAAAATATACGGGCAAGGGACGGCTTTGGGTATTGCTCAGCGGCGAACGCGGTCAATACGAAATCGCGCTTTCCGAATATCACGAGCGAAATCCGGTGTTCGAGGATTCGCGCATTTCTCCGGCGTTGAGTACGAAATTAAAAGCGCACAATCGCCTTGAGTCGATGCTTGGTTTTGCCAACGAAGGCCTGATGATACCGGAGCAGGTTTGGGACAAGGAAGAAGTTCCGGAAGCCGATTCGCAGTTTTCGCCGAATCTGAAATTTGGCGAGGGGACGGGTTCGGCGACGCCGCTGGCCTGGTCGATGGCGCAGTTCATACGCCTGGCGGTAAACCTTCAAGCGGGAAAAAATCTCGATACGCCGGATGTCGTTTATAAGCGTTATGTGGAAAACGGCATTCCGGCCAAGATCAGCGATTATGGCGGAATCGATAAAAAAGTGACGCTGCCGGTCAATGCCGGAGAGAAATTTAGTTTTTCACGAAAGGTGCCGAAGGGTACCAAGATCGGGTACATCTTTCAGGGTAAAACCGGGTTTACGGAAGCCGGCGAAAGCGAATCGGTTTCGGTCGATATTATCGCGCCCGATAGGGAAGAAATCGCAGTCATCGGCTTCCGAACGCCGGATGGGGCGACCGCGTTTGAGCGCCTTTTAATCAGATCGGCGGATAGGGCGCCGGCTGCCACTTTTTCCCCGGAGTTGATGGAAAGGGTCCGCGATGCCAAGGTGAGTCCGCTGATCATCGGCAGCAAGGCGGTATTCTTTTACCGGGGCGCCGCGAATGATGTGAGGCTGGCCGGCGATATGACGCGCTGGAACCCGGATGTTTCGATGCAAAAAGCGGGCGAAAATCTACACGCCCTCGAGCTGGAATTCGATCCGTCGGCGCGAGCCGAATACAAACTGGTCGTTGACGGGGAATGGATTCTCGACCCCGCTAATCCAAGAAAAATCGATAACGGAGTCGGCGGCGAAAACTCGGTCTTTGAGATGCCCGGATACAAACCGGCTGTTTGGGCAAGACCCGTAAATCCGGCGCCGTTTGATTCGGAGGTTGCGAAGCTTGAAATCGAGAGCAAGAAATACGGCAAGCGGACGGTACAGGTCTATATCCCTTCGGAGTATTTTAAGCGAGGAATCGCGCCAAAATTACCGGTCATGTATTTTCACGACGGAACCGATTATATAAACCGCGCTGCGGCCATAAATGTCCTGGAGAATCTGGTTGCGGCAAAAAAAGTAGAGCCCTTTATGCTCGTATTTACGGATCCGAAAGACCGTATGAAGGAGTATTTCGCAAGCGGCGACTACGCGGATTATATTGCCAATGAAGTGGTCCCGGCGGTCGAGGAAAAGTATTTTTCGACGATCAAAACGGGCCGCGAAAACCGGGCTCTGTTGGGGGCTTCGCTCGGCGGTGTAACGAGTATCTGGATCGGGTTGCGGCACCCAGATAAATTCGCCAACATCGGCGCTCAATCGAGTTCGTTCTGGGTCGACGACGAACGGGTCGTAAGGGCCCTGGCAAAACTCAAGGGCGATGAGAAGTTTAACTTTTACCTCGATGACGGTGTATTCGAAGGAGTCGAGGATACGAGGCGGGTCAACGTGATGCTGCGCG
>JBFGKW010000164.1:0-3607 GCA_041576495.1 Aridibacter sp.
GAGTTCGATAAGAGAGAAACCTTTTTCGTTATTTTGCATGATAATACCTCTTGTTTCGGGAGTTGATCGCTCGAGGATGTGACAATATTTGACACCGCTGATTGACAAGATACGTCAGATCAATCAAGCCGAGATTACGATGAAATCAATGAAATCATCGTATTTATCGGTCGTGCGGATTGACGCGAGGTGAGGCAGGCACTACCTGGTTAATCTAACACGCAACGCTCGTGCCATTCATTACGTATCATTTTGACTCACCCTGCTTTGTTGGGGAATTTCAAAAAAAGTCCCCAACCGGCTTTGGTTTTGTGTTAGGCTGTTGCTTTACAAAATCCGCGTGCGAGTTCGCGAAACAAAAAATTGAGTCAATCGATTATTCAAATATCGCGCATCTCACGGACCGGACGAAATCCGCGAATTAGTCAGAAAAAGCTTGATAACATCGATGTGCCGTATATTTTTCGATGTGTTTCGAGTGCTGTTTTTGAACATGTTGAACCGAAAATACCGGAAAATATGTACGATGAAACAGTTTCGGATTAGAAGGCATTCGAGAACTTTCAGAATTTCGCGAAAGTGGGGTTCGTCGAGCACGTGATATCGCAAAAATGATTTTTTCAATGATCGTCGCTCCATTTAAGCGAGTTTTTGCGGGGTCTTTCGCGGGCCGGTTGAATTAAAAAGGAAATTTCTATATAAATAGGGTTTTTTGTTTCAGATAAATAAATTGTGTTAAGAATCGGGGAGAATATGGCAGTTAAGAAAAAATCGAAATCATCTAAATATTTGACCGTACCAACGCGGCCAATTCCAGTAGACCGGGATCGCTCGGTTGCGGGCCTTTTGGAAAAGATGGAGGGTGCCGGGTTTGGCGCCAGACAGTTGGCCGAGGCTCATAGGATCTGGATTGATATGCTTGACGACAACGTCACTATTCATCTTTGTGTATCCGGAAACCTAATACAGTCCGGTATGCGACGGCTTTTTGCGTACATCATCAAGAACAGATTCGTGGATGTGCTTGTATTATCCGGCGACGTTTTGTTTCAGGACATCCACGAAACGCTTGGCCGAGACCATTATCAGGCTCATCCGAGCATGGAAGACGAGGAACTCGAGAAAGCCGAAATATCAAGAATGGGCGATACTCTCGCAAACGATGAGGAATATCGTGAGGCTGACGAGTGGATCGGCAGTGTGATCAATCAGCTTGAAATGTCGCGTCCATATTCGACCCGTGAATTTTTGCACCTTGTAGGGCGTGAACTCGCGGAAATCGCGCATGAGGACGGAGTTTTGACATCAGCATTCAAGTCTCGCGTGCCGGTTTATTGCCCCGATATTCTTGCGTCTCAGTTATCGGTTGGCATTTCCCGCTGCAAATTTGAGAAGAAGATTGATTTCAACCTGGACGTAACCCATGATTCGCTTGAAATGATGCAAATATCGCAGCGAACGCGGAATTCCGGAGTGATCACGCTCGGAAGCGTCAGCGCTCAAAGTATGGTCAACATGACGGAGATATCGTCTTACATCACGAGGTCGAAGCCGAGGGGACACAAATACGCCGTATCGATTAGCACAGATTCAGTTCCGCTGAGCATCCGGACCCCGTCCGTCGGTGGCAACCATACGGAAGTCTTTGGAAAATTGCTCAAGAATGCCGTTACAGCCTATGTGCCGAGCGACCCGTCGATAGCCGTACCGATGCTCGTTACGGCCCTCTCACAGACGGCTGCGAAGTTCATAAAGGCGAGAA
The DNA here is from genome assembly GCA_041576495.1 of Aridibacter sp. Classification (GTDB taxonomy): domain Bacteria; phylum Acidobacteriota; class Blastocatellia; order Pyrinomonadales; family Pyrinomonadaceae; genus Aridibacter. The sequence continues at coordinate 1,763 of JBFGKW010000164.1, forward strand.
AACATCCCCAGTTTACGCTTGCGAATAAGGAACTCGGGCTAGAGATTCCCTAAGCCGATTCATTTTCAGACAATAGTAAACCCGGGCCTCGCGCCCGGCTTTTCTTTTTAACGAGAAACATAAGCCATGTGCTTTTCGTAGTCTATAGATCGCAGGGTCTGTTTCAAATGCGGGCCGCTTTGGAGTAGAATTTGTATTATATTATGTCTATTCGGAGAGTGTAATTATGAGTTTCCTGATGCGCAAGCAGTTCGTTTTGGTAATGATCTTATTTGCCGGCAGCATGTTGGCCGGCTGCAGTTGGATAATGCCGGAAAATGTCGAGGTTACGGGTGCAAAGTCCGATAACAAGAAGCCGATGGCACCGGTGGTTGTTGACGGAACCCGTACGTCTTATGCAGACATCGTGGAAAAATCATCCCCGGCAGTCGTACAAATCACCGCGACGTTCAAACGAACGGAAACAAGCACCGGCGGGTTTGAGCTCCGGCCCCAACTGCCCGGCCCGAGGCTTCCGGCCCAGGGCGCGGGTTCAGGTGTACTCGTAAGTGAAGACGGCACGATTCTCACCAACCATCACGTCATCAAAGACGCAGACAAGATAACCGTGGAAAATAGCGATTCAAAGGTCTATGACGCAGAAGTTGTAGGCTCGGACGAGCCAAGCGACCTCGCTGTAATCAGGATTAAAGGCGAAAAGTTTCCATTCTTGAAACTTGGGGATTCCGACAGCGTCAGGATCGGGGATATCGTACTTGCGATCGGCAACCCGCTTGGAATCGGACAGACGGTCACATCGGGGATTATAAGCGCGAAAGGGCGGCGCACAGGTATCGGAGACGGTGCGTTTCAGGATTTTCTTCAAACCGACGCGCCAATCAATCAGGGTAATTCGGGCGGAGCTTTGGTAAATGTTAATGGCGAATTGATCGGTATTAACTCACAGATCCTGTCGCAGTTTGGCGGCAGCATCGGAATCGGATTCGCAATTCCCTCCAATATGGCCAAATCGGTCATGGACCAGTTGATAAAGTCAGGAAAAGTCCGCCGCGGCATGCTCGGAGTCAACATTCAGGATGTGAATGAGGAAATTGCAAAGCAATTTGGCCTGGCGTCGCCCGAAGGCGTTATCGTCAGCAATGTGAATGAAACCGGCGCCGCCGCCAAGGCGGGAGTGAAACGTGGCGATATTATTACAAAGCTGAATGGCGAAAAAGTTGAAGACGGCAACTTCCTTAGAAACAAGGTAGCCGGTACGATGCCCGGAACTGAAGTTTCTCTGACTATTTTTAGGGATAAGAAAGAACAGGAAATAAAAGTGACCCTTGATGAATTTGATCTGAAATTGCTGCCGGGCGGCCGAAATGACGAAGGCGGCATGGACAGAACGGAGCCAAAACAGAACGGGAAGCTGGGTGTCAGCGTACAGCCGCTGACTCCGGATATCGCATCGAGATTCAAGGTTCCGGCGGGAGTCAAGGGAGTTGTGGTTACATCTGTTGATCCACAGGGCCCTGCTGCATTGACTGGCATAAGACCAGGTGATGTCATTATGGAAGTTAACCGACAAATCGTTGAATCTATTGATGATATGCGTGCCGCGATTGATAAATCCGGGTCAGGCGGTGTATTGCTTCTGATAAACCGGCAGGGTCAAACCGTCTTTCTGACCGTCAGACCTTAATAAGTGGGGTAAAGGCCGCATGACAGCGGCCTTTTTATTAAAATGATATCCAAAATATATTTGCTGCTCTTGGTTGTATTTGCCGCAATCATTACCGGAATAAGTTTTTATGCTCACAGCTGGCTTCAAAGCATCGGCGACCCGGTGATCGCGTCGAACGC
>JBFGKW010000165.1:0-3591 GCA_041576495.1 Aridibacter sp.
ACGAGATAAATACGATCCCGGGGTTAACCGATGCGTCCGGGTTTCCCAAAATGTGGGCCGGATCGGGAAAAAGTTTTTCGGAAGTTATCGATCTTCTGATTGGTTTCGGGATTGAGCGTCATCGGGACAAATTGAGGAATAAAACGATCATTTAATGCCTGACGGCTACTTCGGGAGATCAAAATCACATACTTAGTAATCTAGTGTCTATCTACTAGTTTTCGGGAGCGCGGTAACCCTTGCGGGTTCTTATCTTTAACGATTTATCAGCCAGCTTCAAATCGATTTCACGCCATTTGCCGTTTTTGTCGGTATTTATCGGATAATATCCAAGCGTATATTGAATCCCCAACTCCGCAACGATCGCCTCAAAAGCCTCCCGCATTTCGACGCCGCCCGGTGTTTTGATAAACCGGCCGCCAGTTTTTTTTGCGAAATTTTTCAGTACTCCCTGGTTTTGAATCCTCGAGCTGCGGGCAACATTCAAATCCGACATATCGATCGTATATACCGAAGCGTTAACGTTTAATGCTTTATCGAGGGCCCTGTCTGCCGATTTCTTGCTCCGCGTATCGGCACCGTCCGACAAAACGACAATCGCCTTCCGCATTTCCTGCCGTTTTTCAAGTGCCGAGGCTGCTTCATAAACCGCATCGTTTAAGACCGTCCACCCACGGGCCTGCAGGTCAAACGCCCGATGAGTTAAATCCCGGAGATTAGAAAAGTCCCGGACGAGCGACACCTGAGAATCGAAATTATAGATCGCCACTTGATCTCCCGCCCGCAGCCCGTAAAGAAAATTTATTGCCGCCGAACGCGCCAGACTGACGCGCTGCTCCATGCTGCCCGAGGTGTCTATCAGAATCACCGCCGCAAAAGGAGTCTCGTTTGATTCGAAAAAGGAGATCGACTGCCTCTGGCCGTCTTCGTAAATCTCAAATTGGTCGCGATTCAGATCCAGGACGGGATCGCCTTGCTTATTCGTGATTGTTGCGTTTAACACCACCAGCGAGGAATCTATCGTGATGATATCCGAGTCTTGCGCCAGTAAAGAGGATTGCGGGGTAAAGATAACGACCAAAAATGCGAGGGCAAATGCAAGTAACTGAGCCGGGCAAACAAGATACGTTCGTATTTCAGATTTCATTAATGATCTAAGCGGGAGGCAAACTACTCTTTCTTTATCTTTAAAAACTTAACCAGTTTTAGGATCTTGTTCGAACTTTGAATCGCGGCAACCGAGACGCTGTGCCGGGTGTTATTCTTAATTTCCTCAAACAGCATCGAAGTCGATTCCTGAAGAAATTTGACAGCGGCTCCAATCGAGGCCGGGGGCTTTTCCGTTGACTTGTCTTTCCCTGTGCGCAAATCCTTTCGGATCTTTTTCGACAAATCCTCTACTTGTAAAAGCTTTTTTCGGTCAATTGAGGTCATTTTTTTGTTGACGGCATATGACTCGTGAATCTCTTCGCTCAATTTGGCCGCTTCTTCGCATCGTTCTAAAAGTTGCTGGTATTCCGCTTTCTCCTCGTCGATCCACATCTCGATCAGCTTTTCCCGGATAGTCTTTGAAAGCGGCGTCTCGCGCTGGCGTCCCGAACTGGTCTGGCCGAAACCAGTAATGGCGCAAACCGAAATTATGAACAAGGTTAATCCTAAGTCTCTAAGTTCAAATCTCATCAATCTTGAAGAACTTGCTTTTTACGGCCGGCGTTCACCCTCGGGCAGATCTCCGACCACGTTCTGAACCAGCGCTGCCAAAAACTCGTCTTCGGCAATCCCTGTACTTTGAAGAGTCGCCCATTCAGAAAACAAGCCGTTGCCCGAGCGGCCTTCGACCTTGGCAGTAACTGAGACGCTATTCTTGATTCCGTCGAGCGACTGAATTTCGACAATCAGGCTCAATCTTCCGCGGGTCCAAATGGTTTCATATCCCGGCAATGTGGCATACCGGTTTAGTTCTGATTTGGTCAGAATCGCCCCCTTGGAAAATGTAAAGGGCTGGGTAATGATCAATCCATCGTCAAATCGCGATGCCGCCTCATCGACGATCATTTTCCGGTCCTTGAGTAACGAGACGACGATGTCAATCAGGACATCCCGGCGGGAGGTCATCGGATATGGATTCGGAAGCATTTTGCGAATCCTCGTCTTATCCTTTCCCCAACTATAACTGTTTGAAGATTCGCCGGAAGATTGAGAGGTACTTCCCGCGTCCCTGATCTTATCGGTTTGTTTGTCAATACCTTTTTGCCCATAAAGCCCTATCGAAAGGGCCAATGTAAACGATATAAGCAAAATAGTTCTGGTCATGTATTTTTCAGGCACGCCGCCCTCCGAATCTAAGATATGTTCTGGCCGTATTATAACAAAACTTTCGATGATTTCGAGGATAGGGAAGTTGTATGGCGGCCTTATTTGCCGGACATCTTCTTGATTTTTTGATTTTGCAGTTCCCAAAGCAATAGGTTTTTCAGGTAGGCGTGATGAGCGGCAAACCGCGAAATACAGAATCCTGGAAAGCCGTCAAGAAATCCGGCCTTTATTACGTAACTATTAGTAAAGGCGAGTAAACCGGCAGCCGCAACCTTGAGTTTAGAAGTACGGTATCCGCCTTCGAACATCTGGCGGGCGGCCAGCGGCGCGTACCGTTCGCCTATCATCCGATGGTGAGAGGAAGCATTCGACACGCTGAAATGCAGAATATCCTTTTTGAGCTTCTTGATCCTCGCCCCAGCAGGCAGTTCGACGGATTCGTGGACTTCGGCATCCCCCCACCGGCCTTTTTGCCTGTTAAAAAAACGCAGCTGCCAATCCGGATACCAGCCGCAATGCCTGATCGGTTTCCCCATATAATAAGAGAGTCGTGAAATGCGGTAGCCGTCCGCAAGCTCCGATTCCGGTTGCTCCTTGAGGCGTGAGATTTCGTCGGCAAGGTCGGTGGAAACCCTTTCGTCAGCGTCCAGACTGAATATCCAGTCATTTCGGCTCTTGTCTACGGCGGATTGCTTCTGTTTTCCGAAACCAAGCCATTTTTGGGTGAAGACTTGTGCCCCCATTTGAGCTGAAATTTCTGCGGTTTTATCAGTGCTCTCAGAATCAACGACCACGATTTCGTCGGCAAATTTGAGGCTCTCGATGGCATTCCGGATGTTGGATTCTTCGTTATTTGTGATTATACAGGCCGTTATTTTCACCGATGTATTCTCGCAAAATTATGGTCAAACTCAAAACACCGCGCAGGCAAAGGCGGTCCGGACAACTATGTCCGCCCCGATTTCTAGTTCCGGATTTACAATCCTAGTTACCGGTTTTTCTCGGCGAATCAACGACGATGCTGTTTACGATAAATGTGGTTGAAGTTGCTTTTTGGAGATCGGCCAATGCTTTATTGTAATCGGTTTCGGCCCTTATTTCTGAATTTCGGGCATTGGCAAGCGCATTCTCACGTTGAAAAAGCAGAAAAGTAGTAGACCGGCCGGCTCCGTAAAGCTTTCGTTCGCCGTCAAGCTGAATTTCTGCATTCTCCCGCGCCCGTCGAGAGGTTAAAACACGCTGTCGGGCCGTTTCGACCGCCTGAACACCGTTGCG
>JBFGKW010000166.1:0-3385 GCA_041576495.1 Aridibacter sp.
CCGTCGGATTCCCTTTTGCCAATCCAAAATCGAGCAAAACAATCTGGCCCTGGGAAGTCAGCTTCAAGTTTTGAGGCTTGATATCACGGTGAATTATTGGATTTTCCTGTCCATGCAAGTATTCAAGTGCGTCGAGGAGCTGCCTCGCCCAATCCAAAACCTGACCAACCGAAAACGACTTTCCGCGTTTTTCCATCGTTTCGTAAAGATCGTCACCGCCGATATACTCCATGACGATATATTGACCGAACTTTTCAATAAAATGATCGCTGACCTTGGGCAGAGCCGAATGCTTGAGGCTGTTAAGCAGCCGCGCCTCACGCTTAAACGCTTTTTTGAAGTGATCATCGGAAAACAATGTTTCCTTTATCGCCACGGTGCTGCCAAACCTTTCGTCCGTGGCCAGATAGACGGTTCCCATCCCGCCTTGTCCGATATGTTTACCGATCCGGTACCGATTTTGCAGAATTGTCCCTTCTTCAATCATTTCGCACCTTTGCTTACGCCCTATTAATTTATATCACAATCCGAAAGAAACCGAGGCAGAACTCCTTAAGAGCCCCGCCTCCCAATCTGTCTGATGTCGCTTCAAATTATCCGTCGCCTTGGGAAACGGCCGGCAGGTCATATATTTTTGCCAGCGTGTTGAGCTCATATCTCAGACGCGCCCAATTCGATTCCGTTTTCTTTCCAAGCTTCCTGCGCTTTACTGTGCCGTTTATTGACCTTGCCAAATTGAGGACCTTCCACACCTGGCCCTTATTATCTATCCAGCGATCGCTCTTATCAAACTCACGGGAAAGCCGGTCGGTTTCGTTTTCGAGTTCACGCGCCCGCTTAATCAAACCAGAAAACGTTTCGTCATATCAAACCAAATCGCAAGTCCCCGCCATTCACCGAACCTGCCGTAAAACTTTTCGATTTTCTTATCCGGACATACCTTTCCCTTATTATGTCTCTTGTAAAACTCCGATCGTAAAAACGAATCGAGCGCCAAACCGTCATATCTACCGATCAGCTTGAGCAAACTCTCCGCCGCGTATTCACCGACGCCCTTGACCCGTTTTATTTCCCTTTTTAAATCGGAGGTTGAGAGATTGGAAGTCAGCCAGCTTTCAGGGTCGACCGCCCCGGACGCGACTGATTGTGAGAGTTCAACCAGGTATGAAGACCGATAACCGGCGCGTATTTCGATCCTAAAAAATTCCTCGTCCATTTCAGCCATCGCGGCAGCCGTCGGAAATGCCTTCGCCCCGTTGGAGGCTGATTCGCCCAGTTTATCGACCAGGTTTGCTACCATCGACCTTGTCAATCCCCAAGAGCAATTGGTCGTGCAGATCGTTTTGACGAGGTCTTCAAAAACCGTCGGGGTGCGGATCAACCTTCCCGCATTCATATCTGAGATCCACGAAAATTCACTGGCCTTTTCGGTCAGCGCATAAAAATGGTCAAACTCCTCATCCAGCCGAAGCATATGCTCGATTTTCGCGCGCAGCTTGCTTTTGGCCAGGGCATCGAGTTCAACACCCGGCGTTTCGACCCTAATTGATTTGCCGGTCGACGAAACCGTGGCCGAAAGGGGTGATTTCAGGTCGGGACCGCCAAAAACATAAGAGAAAGTCCAATTCTCCTGATCAAAGATAAACGGCCTGAGGTCGCACCAACCGTGGCTGTAGACCGTATTCCTAAAGTCAAAGTTTTTTGGACTCCGGATAATCATTTTAATTAAAAATCCCAGGATATCCGGACGATTTCTAAAACTCCTATCCGGCGATACCCTGGGATTCTGAATCCGATTCTTGGTAAACTCGCTCCTGCTATTGTTCCAATACGGCAAGCAATTTGCCGGCCAGATCAGGGTCGATATCCTTTAACGCGCTGTATTGCTGCCTGGCGGCCTCGGAATTACCCGCTTGAGAGTATACATAACCCAGGTTATATCTCGCTTTGGCGAAACGGGGGCTTATCTGGAGACATTTCTGATAAGCGCTTATCGCTTCATCCCTTTTCCCATCGGCAAAATAGGCGTTTCCCAATAGATAAAACCCATCCGAATAATCTGGATTATCCCGCGTGAACGCTATCAAACCCGTCACCGCCTTTCTGTAATAGTCATTCGAGAGATTGGTATTTCCGAGCAATTGATAGGCCCTTCCCAAATAAAAATTGGTTTCGCCGTCTCCCGGCTGGAGCTCCAGCGCCCGCTTGCATGCCGCAATTGCCGAATTGTATTCCTTAAGGTCGTTATACGCCCGGCACAGATTGGTATGCGCCATATAATTGCCGGGGAGAATCTTGATCGCCTCCGTTGCCACCGCAACCGCGTTTCCGTGCTGGTTGCCGAGGCTGTAATACCAGCTCAGGCTTACCTTTAGATTGGCGTCATTCGGATACTTTCGAGTAGCGTGAAGTGCGATTCTTGTCGCCTTCTGAAATTCGTTTAGATTTCGATAACACTCCGCCAGATTGACGTAGGCGGCATAATTATCATCGTTTTTGGCCAGCACCATTTCATACGCCTTCGCAGCCTCCTCATAATTGCGTTGCCTCTGCATCGAATCGCCAACAAAGAACCAGGATTCTTCGATAAACTTGGTTCCGCTGGTCAAAGCCTTCTGCGCGGCTGCTCCCTGCTGCTGAAAATTGCCGGCGGCGTTGTACGCCTGCGCAATGTAGAAATAAACATCGTTATTATCCGTACCGACGTTGATCGCGCGTTGAAACGAACTAATCGCGTTCGGATAGTCTTTCATCTCATGAAGTATTTGTCCTTCCGCGATATAAAAGTAGGAATTTTTGGAGTCCTTCTTTTGACCCCGACGGATATCGGCAAGCGCTTTCTCGTAGTCCTTCTTCAATAAATAGAGTTGCCAGCGAACCGCATAGACGTCTTCTTCCTGGTATCCCTGATCCAGCGCGATATTGAATTCGCTGATCGCCTGATCATATTGTTTTAAATTATAGTGGGCATAACCCTTGGAAAAATGGGCAAAGGGGAATTTCCCCATAATCGCTATCGCTTCCGAGTATTTGCTGATCGCCTCGTTATATTTCTGTTGTCGATAAAACAAATCACCCTGGGCGACCAGGTTTGTCGCCTCGGTCCGTTGGCGCTGATTCTGGGCAGATCCAACGGCAGGCACGATTGCCAGCAATAACGCCGCGGCAAAAACTCCAACTACCTTGTTTCGTAAAATTCTTATCATTTTTCTGTAACTCCTACGCTACTGAAGTATTCCGGGATCTCTCGGTTTTGGTCGGGTGCCTCGGTCGGCTCCGCCGAGCTCGGGTGCGGTATCTTCGTCCGATCGCAACAACGCCGCAAGAATGTTTCGTCGAGTCCTCATCCCCATCGCTATCGCGGCGGCAATGTTGCTCGCCCTCG
>JBFGKW010000167.1:0-3370 GCA_041576495.1 Aridibacter sp.
GCTGGAGATTCTTGACCCTCAGCAGAATGACACGTTTCGTGATCATTATCTTGACCTGCCGTTTGATTTATCGAAGATCTTTTTTATCGCAACGGCAAACGATCTTTCGCCGATTCCGGCTCCATTGAGGGACCGGATGGAGATAATTTCGCTTGTCGGATACAGCGATATCGAAAAATTGAATATCGCAAGACAATATTTGGTTCCGCGGCAGGTTGAAGAAAACGGACTCAAATCAACGCAAATTAAATTTACCGACGATGCGATAAATCTTCTTACGGCGCGGTATACGCGCGAAGCGGGTGTTCGCCAACTTGAACGGACCATCGGCAACATCGCGCGCAAAGTGGCCCTCAATGTAGCGCAGGGTAAGAAGAAAAAAGTTAAGGTTGCCGCCGCCAACGTTAAAGATTATCTCGGCGGCCCGAAGTTTTATCCCGAGCAGGCCAGGGAAGAACTTCCCGCGGGCGTTGCGACGGGAATGGCTTGGACCCAGGTCGGAGGGCAGGTGTTGTTTATCGAAGCGTCGCTTTTGCCGGGTTCCAGCGGATTGACACTTACCGGCCAGCTCGGTGAGGTGATGAAGGAATCGGCGATGGCCGCCCGGTCATATATCTGGTCTCACGCCGCTCGTCTGAAAATTGATCCGGAGATAATTAAAGGCAACGGGGTCCATCTGCACGTTCCGGCCGGGGCGATTCCCAAGGATGGCCCTTCCGCGGGTGTAACTATGGTTTCGGCGCTGGCATCGGTATTTACGGGTAGAAAGGTGCGTTCGGATACTGCGATGACGGGAGAAATCACGCTTTCGGGGTTGGTTTTTCCGGTTGGCGGAATAAAGGAAAAGGTGCTTGCGGCCCACCGGGCGGGAATCAATCGGATCCTGATGCCGAAAAAGAACGAAGCAGTTATAGAAGAAATACCGGAGGAAGTCAGGGCGGAGCTTGAAATCATTCTTGCCGATAATATCGACGAGGTTCTGGACGCAACCCTCGAAAAGGAGCCGAGTGAACCGGTGGCAAAGAAATATTCCCTACAGGAAGCGGGATCTGGCGGGAAAGACCCGGGTGAATCTATTGCGGCAAAAGAAGACTAATAGCCTTGGAGGGTAAGCATCCTTGCTGCCTTCTAACCTTCGTATCTTTTTCCCCCGGAAGGTAAGCATCCTGCTTGCCATCTTTTCTTCTCCTTCGGGGCAAGCACGGATACTTAACCCAAAAAGAAAAGTAAAGAAGAAAGGCAAGCACGGATGCTTACCCTCCGGACGATCCATACATCTTCGAATAATACTCACGGTATGCACCGTTGCGAATACGGTCGATCCACTCGGTATTTTTGAGATACCAGTCAATCGTTTTCTCAAGACCCTCTTCCCAAGAGGTCTTGGCCGACCAGCCTAGTTCGTTTTCGATTTTCTCCGGGTCAATCGCGTACCGGCGGTCGTGTCCGAGCCTGTCCTTACCCGGATTTATCAGGCTGCGGGGTTTGCCCAAAGCATCCAAAATACCCTCAACCACTTCTATATTCGTCTTGGTGTTTCTGGCTCCGATATTGTAAACGTCTCCATTTTTCCCGGATTCAAATACCCGCCAGATCGCTTCGCAGTGATCGGTTACAAAAATCCAGTCCCGGACATTTTTTCCGTCTCCGTAAAGGGGCAGCGGTTCATCATTCAGCGCATTTGAAATCATCAGCGGAATCAGCTTTTCGGGAAACTGCCGGTAACCGTAATTGTTTCCGCATCGCGTGATTACCGTATCGATTCCGAAGGTTTCATGCGCCGCCCTGACAAAATGCTCGGCCGCCGTTTTTGAAGCAGCATATGGTGAATTCGGCTCAAAAGGGGATTGTTCGGTAAAAAATGCATCATCGCGTTCGGGCAGCGATCCCATCACTTCATCGGTCGAAACCTGTAGAAACCGCCGAACACCTTTTTCCCGGGCGCAATCGAGCAAAACCTGTGTTCCCAGGACGTTGGTTGTTATAAACTCGTTTGCCGAAGCGATACTTCGGTCGACGTGGGATTCGGCTGCGAAGTTTATGACGCCGTCGCAGCCATCCGGGATGGCATTGAGGACGGCCGGCTTGTTGCAAATGTCGCCTTTGACAAACTCGTGCCGCGACCGGTCTACACCTTCAAGATTTTCGAGGTTTCCGGCATAGGTCAGTGCGTCAAAATCAATGATTCTAAAATGATCCGTTTCCGCAAGAACGACCCTTACGAATTCGGAACCGATAAATCCTGCACCTCCTGTGACAAAGAGAGTTTTCATAGTATTATTATTGCTTTGTTAGATTCGCAAACAACAATACTAGCACAATAAAAACCGGCCGGGCTATGGCGCCCGGATGGTTAGTGTGACCGGTATTAGGGAGGATTCTCGCTTGCAGATAAGGCCGCTCAGGTTAAAGGGGACGTTTGAAATCCGGCCGCGGGTTTTAAGCGATAACAGGGGATGCTTTGCGGAAACTTACCGCTCGGATGTTTTTAAGGAGAACGATTTGACGACCTTGTGGATTCAGGAGAACCAGTCGCTGACCGCCCGGAAGGGAACCATCAGGGGCCTTCATTTTCAGTCCCCGCCGTTTGCGCAGACCAAACTCATCCAGGTTCCTCACGGAAGAATACTGGATGTTTTTGTGGATATCAGAAAGAGCTCGCCGACCTATGGAGAATGGGACTCGATCGAGTTGTCTTCCGAAAAATGCAACGCAGTCTATATCCCGGAAGGCTTTGCGCACGGTTTTTGCACAATTGACGCCGATACGGTAGTCCAATACAAGGTTGACAGTGTTTACTCGGCGGAACACGAGGGAGGGATTCGCTGGAACGATGACCGACTCGGGATTTCCTGGGGAACTGAAAGGCCGGTTCTCTCCGCCAAAGATGAGGAATTGCCGGCGTTTTCGGAATTGGTCACTCCGTTTGAGTAAATTTATATACATACTATGTTCGAATAAAAGGAAGGATATTTAATGAAGGGAGTTATTTTAGCTGGAGGCCTGGGTTCGCGCCTTTTGCCGCTCACAAAAATCACAAACAAGCACTTATTGCCGGTATACGATCAGCCTATGATCTACTATCCGATCAAGACACTGATCAATGCCGGGATTAATGACATCATGATCGTGACCGGTGGAAATTCGGCGGGCGACTTTCTAAAACTGCTCGGAAACGGTAAAGAATTCGGCTTAAAACACCTCAATTATACATACCAGGAGGGCGAAGGCGGAATCGCCGATGCGCTCAGCCTGGTGGAGCACTTTGCGGACGATGTGCCGGTTTGTGTCGTGCTCGGAGACAATATCATCGAGGGCAATATCAGGGCCGCCGCTGAAGATTACAAAAGACAGGCCGCCGGGGCAAAGA
>JBFGKW010000168.1:0-3340 GCA_041576495.1 Aridibacter sp.
GAGGCAAGTTCGCGACGCAGGCATGACGGTTTCGATACTTACATTTGAAACCGACCCGAAAAACAGTTGGACAGACAGCGCTATTGAGTCAGCATCGAAGCGCTTAATGGGCGAGGGAATCAGATGGCATTCCTTGAAGTACCACAAGACGCCAACGGTTCCCGCCACGATTTTCGATGTTTTTAAAGGGGCTCTTTTTACGTGGAAATTTATCAGGAGCAATAAGCCTGATATCATTCATGCGCGGGTTCACGTACCGGCGCTGATGGGCGCGATTGCAAAACGGTTGACGCGATCGGGACCAAAACTGCTATTTGACATACGCGGGTTTTTTCCCGAGGAATATACGGATGCCGGCAGATGGAAGGAAGGCGGGTTGCTCTACCGCGCGGTAAAGCGGGTTGAAAAGTGGCTATTGCAGGAATCGGACGGTTTCGTAGTATTGACCGAGAAAGCTCGGGAAATAATGTTTCCTGAGAGCGCCGGAACCGGCCGGGATCAACATGGGCGACCGGTCGAGGTCATTCCATGCTGCGTGGATTTTGAACGGTTTAGGACAAAAAATCTTAATTTTCGCAAGGAGTTTCGGGATAAACATAATATCGGAGATCGAGTCGTAATAACCTACGTTGGTTCATTCGGTGGTTGGTACCTTACAAAAGAAACTGTTGATTTTCTAAAGTCCGCTAAAAAGGTCGATGATAGACTATTTGTACTGATTTTGACACAAAGCGCCGCCGAAGAAATCATCAAGCCGCTTCAATCCTGCGGATTTTCAGAGAAAGACTTTTGGGTCGGCAGGGTCACACCCGAAGAAATTCCCGAGTATCTAAGCGTGGCAGATGTTGGATTGTCATTTATCAAGCCGTGTTATTCGAAGCAGGCATCGTCCCCTACAAAAAACGCGGAGTATCTCGCTTCCGGCCTTCCAATTATTGCAAACAGCGGGGTTGGCGATACCGCTTTTATGACGAAAGCCGATCGGGTCGGTTTTATTATTGAAGACTTCAGCGAGCAAGCATATCAGGAAAGCTTCGTCGAGGTTCTGAGTCTTTTGAAGAATGACCGGGAACTTGCAGACCGATGCCAAAATAGCGCTTTTAAGAGGTTTGATCTGGAAAAAGTCGGCGGAGTCAGGTACAAAGAAATATACAGAAAATTGCTGAATCTTCCTTAGGCACCGGCTCACCAAATTCTATCAGAAACTATGCAGGAAATCCGTATATGCGCTTTGATGCTGGATCCATATGATAAAAATCCGGGCCAGCGATTCAGGATTGAACAATGGGAGCGCTTTCTGAACAAACAAAACATATATGTCGAATACTTTCCGTTTACCGACAACGAATTGAGGCAGGTACTGTATCAAAAGGGCCATATTCTAGCGAAGGCCCGCGGAATGGTGCGTGCTCTTGTTAGGCGACGCCGGCAGATAAAAAATGCCCGAAAATACGACCTTGTTTATCTGTTTCGGGCGGCGAGTATGGTCGGTCCGGCTTATTTTGAACGCGTTCTTGCCCGTTCGGGTACGCCGTTCATTTATGATTTTGATGATGCCATATATTTAACGGATACTTCTGAAGCCAACCGCCGTTTCGGTTGGTTAAAATTCGCGGGCAAAACCGCAAAAATCTGTAAATTAGCCAATGCCGTTACGGTTGGAAATTCCCATCTCGCAGCCTATGCCCGTAAATACAATGAAAATGTCTATATCGTCCCTACCAGCATCGATACCGAAAAATATGAGCCGATCGAAAGAGCTGCTTCCTTAGACGTTAAGACGATCATCGGCTGGACCGGAAGTATGACCTCTCAGTATCATCTGGAAGCATTTGAACCGACATTAGCCGAAATACTTAAGCGGTTTGATGTTGAATTGAAAGTGATTTCCGATCGAAAACCAAGTTTTCGGGAAATCGATTGCGAATGGCAGCCCTGGTCAGCCGCAAGGGAAGTCGAAATAACGTCGGAAATGGATATCGGTATCATGCCGATTCCGGATGACGAATGGTCCCGCGGAAAGTGCGCTGCCAAAGCACTTCAGTATATGGCCCTGGGTATTCCCACGGTCTGTTCAGATGTCGGTGCGAACAAGGAAGTAATAAGAAATGGCATTAACGGATTCCTCGCCAAATCCACTGAAGATTGGCTCAAGTATATCGAATTGCTCGTCGGCGATAAGAGTTTGAGGAAAAGAATCGGCGCTATGGGAAGGGCGACCGTAGTTGAGGAGTATTCAATGGAAAAGTGCGCTGACTTGTTTGCTCGTGCGGTTCTAGAAACGATCGGTCACCGATTTTAAGTTGCATTCAATCGGCCACGGATCCGGCGTTTTTGCTTCAATCCTTAAGATGCGCGGGGCAAACGACATCGAATGGTAAGGGTTACATAATCGTTCCAGGTACGTTAAAATATACCCCTGTGTAAGATTTGTAATTGTGGCGGTTAATTCCGACTAACAACAGACCGGATTTGTTTTCGCCGGGGAATCAAAGTGAAACAATAAAAGCGTAATATAGTCGATGAATAAATTTCTATTATTGGGTTCATTCGCCGCCGCAGTTACGGTTTCAATATTGATGTACCCGCAGGGTGCCGTCGCAGTGGTATTGTGCGTATTGCTTTCTGTCGCCATTATCCTCACCATCGAATATGTGATTGATGAGGGAAGAAGTTTTCTCAAAAATCTCTTTCTGATCGCACTTCTTATACGTTTGGCGCTGGGATTGTTTATATATTCATTTGAATTGCAGGATTTCTTTGGACCGGATTTCTTGACGTATGACACAAACGGGATGCGTCTATCGGGTTATTGGTCCGGCGAGCTCGCCATTGAATCTTTCGGAGTTGAGCGCGTGCTGAGTATGACCGAACCGGGCTGGGGAATGAATTATCTGGTTGGGATTATTTATTATATTTTCGGGCAGAGCCCGCTCGCTGTTCAGTTTATCAATGCGACTCTTGGTGCTGGAGCCGTTCCCGCAATCTATTATTGCGCGAAGAAAATTTTTAATAACTTAAAGGTTGCCAGATATTCCGCGATTGCGGTCGCGTTTTTCCCTTCGATGATTTTGTGGTCTTCACAGCTTTTAAAAGACGGGATGATAATCTTTTTTCTTGCGATTGCAATGGCTTGTGTAGTTCGCCTTCACGAAAAGTTTGATTATCTGGCAATAACCGGTTTGGTTGTTTCGCTATTTTGCATTATTTCCTTCCGGTTTTATATCTTTTATCTGGTCGTTACCGCTGTCGTCGGAAGTTTTATTGTCGGTGCCGGAAGCACGTCGAAGGCAATCGGCAACCGACTGGCAATTCTCTTGATAATTGGAATTGGAATGAC
>JBFGKW010000169.1:0-3266 GCA_041576495.1 Aridibacter sp.
CAAAAAAAAAAAAAAAACACACGACCGCCGGTTTCTTGGGGCAGCTTCACGCCATTTTGTTCAATTCGGACGAACTGGAAATAATCCGCGGGATACCCGGCGCCAGGCGTAAATATTTAGATACCGGAATCATCTCGATATTTCCACCATATGTTCAAACTCTTACCGACTACAAACGAGTAATCAAACAAAAAAACTCGCTACTGAACCGCGCCAGGGATGAGGAATATCCGATAGAAAAACTCGCGGAATTGGTCGAACCATGGAACGAACAGCTGATCCAGCACGCTGCGGTTATCTATAAAGCGCGAACAAGATTCGTAGACCGGCTGAATGAAGTGCTGGAAAAACGGCTTTTCGAGCGGGAGGAAGTTACCATCCGGTATTTATCTTCACTCGAAGGCAAAGGCGATCTCTCGGATTTCAAGTCACTTCTCGAAGAAAGGCTGCGGCTCCGCCTCAAAGCCGAATTGTACTCGGGTTATTCTTTGATCGGCATCCACCGAGACGACCTTGAAATTGCGTTTGACGGCCATGACCTCCGTAAGTTTGGGAGTTCCGGACAACAACGGAGCGCCCTGATCATATTGCTTCTAGCATCGCTATCCGTCTATTACGAACAGCAGCAGGAATATCCGGTTTTCTTGCTGGATGATATTGACTCCGAACTCGACTACAAACGAATCGGACGATTGCTCGAATATCTGGAAGATAAAACGCAAACCTTTGTAACCACCTCGAAAGAAAGTTTTGTTGACAAGTTTGCTTCAGGCGCACGTATTCACAATGTCTATCAGGGTCAAATCCGAAAATCTTCCGCTGCGTAAAAATATTGACTTAGACCGCGCAAAAGAAAATAATACGTTAATTGTTGCACTTTTCCCGGTCTTATAACCAGTTCCCGCTAAATGGAGGATTTTATGACTTTAGTTAAACAGATTCTGGATTCAAAGGGTCGTGATGTGTGGTTTGTAACTCCGGAAGATTCGGTTTTTGAAGTGATCAAGATGATGGCGGAAAAAGGTGTCGGCGCGCTGCTCGTTATGGATGGCGACACCCTTCGCGGAATAGTGTCTGAGAGGGACTACGCGCGGAAAGTCATCTTGCAGGGAAAATCCTCACGATCTACACCGGTAAAAGAAATAATGACGGGCGAAGTAATCACCACCGATCCTGGCCAATCGATCGACGTCTGTATGGAGATGATGACCGAAAAACGGATTCGTCATTTGCCGGTCGTTGAAAATGATCGTGTTGACGGGATTTTATCAATCGGAGACCTTGTAAAGAGCAAAATCGCCGATCAGCAATTCCAAATCGAACAGCTCGAAAACTATATTTCTGCATAGTCGATATTGTATCGGCAGTCTTCGAGCGTCCTGTTGCCGTTGGTTTCACTGCGTCCATCAACTTTGAAATAATGTTAACCGCGCTGACGCACCAACCGTCACCCAATATTAATCAATGTGAACTCACGTTTCTTGCTTCAGCTCCGATTGATCCGGAAGTTTGCCGGGTCCAGCACAAGAAGTACCGCGCCGTCCTCACCGAACTCGGTCTGCAGGTGGAAAATCTTGACGATAATGTCGACCTTCCCGACTGTGCGTTTATCGAAGATACGGCTGTTGTGCTTGACGAAATCGCAATAGTAACCTCTATGGGTGCAGATTCCCGCAAAGAAGAATCAAAAATCATCGCCGATAAACTCGCCCGGTTCCGACCTGTGGTCCAAATCACGCCGCCCGCAAAAATCGAGGGCGGCGATGTGCTGCGAATCGGTAATACCCTTTTCGTCGGCATTTCCACAAGAACAAACCGTGAAGGATTATCCGCGATCCGTGAGATCGCCGGCCGCTTCGGATATTCCGTTCGCCAGGTACGGGTGGACGGCTGCCTCCATCTCAAAACTGCCTGCACGGCGATAGACAGCAACACGGTCCTTCTAAATTCAGATTGGATCAACGCAAAAGAGTTTGACGGGTACCGGCAGCTTGAAGTTCCGAAGGAAGAGCCGTTTGCCGCAAACATCCTGTCAATGGAAAATTCGATCCTGATTCATAACGGATTTAGAAAAACGATGAATTTGATCGAAGATGCGGGTTACGAAGTCATCGGAATTGATATCTCCGAATTTCTAATGGCAGAGGCGGGTTTGACCTGTATGAGTTTGATATTTCGGAACGAGAATTGAGTGTTTTTATAATCAGGGCGCGGGTGCAAGAATTTCCGCGAAAAAGATGAAATGAAGGCTGGGGTTGGCCAAATTTAAGTGCCGTTATCCTTTTCAATCTTTGACCGTAATACGCCGCCGATCGCCCGTGTGACCACCGAATTCGGCACCAGCGTACCGGCTTTAGCCCCAAAGTAATTCATCCATCCGGATACGACGCTAGACTTGCCACGCCCGAGCGCTTTGAGTGCTGCTTCAACTACTTCGTCAGAAGACTGAATTCCTTTTACCTTAACCGGATCCTTGATTTTTGATGCAGCAAAGAAATTCGTTTCGGTCGCGCCCGGACAAAGTGCCAGGATCTTGATCCCGTGCAAACGGTTTTCTTCCGCCAGGGCCCCGCTGAATGAAGTTACGAAAGCCTTCGTCGCCCCATACGTCGCCATAAACGGGACCGGCTGAAAACCCGCCGTTGAGGAAACATTAATAATTGTCCCGCTTTTTCGCTCGCGCATCGGCCCCAGATATCGGTGGGTAAGCGCGACGAGCGCCATCACATTGAGCCCGATCATTTCTAATTCGTTTTCAAGTTCAAAACTTGAGAATTCACCCATCGAGCCAAATCCCGCGTTGTTGATCAGCCAATCCACCTCCAGCCCATGGTCTTCCGTTTCGCGATATACCCTTTTATCTGCCTGATGATCATTCAAATTGACGGCAATATAATGCGCCGTGATCTTATGTTCAATCATTAGTTCGTCGCAAATTGCCGCGAGTTTGTTTTCGGAACGGGCGACAAGAACCAGGTCGTGTCCATCCGCGGCGAGCCTGCGGGCAAAGGCCTCGCCAATTCCGCTCGATGCACCTGTTATGAGAGTTACTTTCATAGAATTACTCAAGTTCGACAAACGTTAAACTTCTTTTCTTGTTCTTTCAATTTTGATCCCCAAGGTTCGAGCTTACGAAGGCAGACAAGGCAAACCAAGACCAAAGCATTTAACTATACAGCGGTCAACCATTCAGTCATTTACCTGAGCAATCTCGCTTTCAGGCCCCGACGGGACAAAACTAAAATATAATGAAAGCGCGCCGGCCG
>JBFGKW010000170.1:0-3225 GCA_041576495.1 Aridibacter sp.
GCCGATACTTCCGAATCCCTTTTATTACGCTTCCTGGATCGGATTACTGGTTACCGCACTCAATCTCATTCCATCCGGACAGCTCGACGGGGGTCACGCGATCTACGCGGTCTTTGGAAGAAGGATTCACTATTGGACGGGTAGAACCGCGTTCGCGGCAATGTCCGTTTTATCTGTAATGGGATTGTATTTTTACGGCAGCCCGAGCGGGTTTTTATTTGCAGTAATCCTGGCGGTAATGATGCTTGTCAAACATCCTGAGCCGCTCGATTCGTCACCGCTTGGCGCAAAACGAAATCTGGTCGCATTTCTGACCCTCATAATTTTTCTGCTTTCCTTTGTCCCGTTTCCGATTCAGCTGAGTTAAATATCGAAAAAAATTATTCAAGGATTTTGACGATACCGTCGGTCTGCGTGACTCTATCGGCCGAGGTGGTTTCGTATTGGAAAAATATTACCATAGCTCTTCCTACGCCCGGATTGGGGACAAAATGCGCAAACCTCAACTATTTGCCCCAAAAACAAAAAAGGTTTTGAAAGTTGATATTCGAACGAATACTTTCAAAACCAAACGGTTTAATCAATTCAATTTTGACTAAGCTTGAGTTGCGGCGCTAGGGAGCAGGCCCTTCATCTCCTTGACGATTTTCTGGACGTCTTCGTGATCTTCCAGCGAGATCATAAAGAAATCATAGCTCGTCTTAAAACAGACCACGCCGTTTCCAAAAAACCAGACGCCTTCAAGCAGCGGATTTCCGCCGATGAGCCAGCTCAACGGCACACCCGTTATGGTTTTCGGGTTGAGGACGTTTGTCATCATAACGGCGCCAGACGCAAAGGAAAAAGCGCCCAGAAGCGGGGCACCGACGTATTTTGCTACCTCCCGCTCAAAATTTACACGGTCCGCTTCGGCTCCGGTAAGGTTTCCCTTTTCGATTAGATTTCTTTGATCCTTGAGATGCTCCGTAAAAAGCCTGCTTGCCTTTTGAACCGACCACGCCGGTAACGCGGAATTAAAAAGCCAGTGAGAACTGAGCCCGGTAAACACGACACCGAGGCCGGCACCGACGACTACCGAAGCACCGGTTGCGGCCGCTTGGAGCGGTTTTTCCGCGACCCATTCGGTCGTCCGCCTAAACGTGCGAACCGAAGAATCGAATGTTCGTGTCCAGCTGATCCCGAGGCCAAGCGCCTTTGAAACACTGGTCGCGGTCGCTTCAACGGATTTTTTGGTTTGTCCCAATACTTTGCCTGCCGTTTCGCCCGCGAAGCTGACCACTTCCCCAAATTTTCTTCCTGCGGTTTTTAGTACGTCTTCGGCACCTTCGGAGGCCGTTTCGATTACTTCCCCGGCGTTTTCTCTGGCGTCTTCGGCAACATCCCGAACCGATTCGCTCGCTTCCCACGCCCGCTTAACGGTCTTTTTAGCCGTATCTTCCACTACCTCGTAGGTTTCTTCCGCAACTTCGACCGCCTTTTTGCCGGCGCTTGTCTTTTCCGCTTCATCCTTTAGCCGTCCGACCCCTTCTTTAAACGATTCGGCTCCTTTTTTTGCTTTGTCTTTTGCGGTCTTTACGCCTTCTTCGACTTTTTCGGAAATGCCGAGCTGCCGGTCGATTTCGTCAAATTTCTTCCTGGCATCGCTTTGCCACTTTTCGAATCGCTTTTTGTTTTCCGTCATCTTTTCTTTCCTTATGAGAAATATCGGGAATATTTTACGAGTTGAGCCATTAAAATGTTCACTTCCGGCTCAAAACGATACACTTTAGCTTTATGATTGCACCGATAAACAAAACAATCAACCGTTTTTTCCTTTTCACAATTGATTTTTTATCTAAAAAAATCTGTGGTAATCTTTGTGTTCAAAGCCGACTGTTATGAAAGTCAAGTGCCCAAACTGCAGTAAAGAAACCGTGTATTCGGGTAATGAATTCAGGCCGTTCTGCTCGGAGCGATGCAAACTCCTGGATTTCGGAGCCTGGGCCGACGGCGACTATGCCCTTCCGGCGGAAACTTCCAGCCTCACGGAAGAAGACCTCAACGAACTCGAACGGGTTCAAACCCAAAACAAGGTCGGTTGATCGATGGAGATTGCCGCAATCATATTTGTATTGGTGATGGCGGGTATTGCGTATATCGCCTTCCGGATTTTAAAACGGACGGTCAAACTTGCAATCCGAGCGTTCGTCGCGCTATTGATTCTGACGGTTGCAGCGGCCGGCGGTCTGGCGCTTTGGAATCTGGACATCCAATTGAAAAACAAACCATCGACAACGAAGAAATCGCGTTAATCAGTCAAAAATGCCTCACACGATCAAGCGCTATTTAAAACGATATAAAAATCTACGTGGTAACGTTCTTGCGCTCAGCGCCGTCAGTCTGTTAAACGACACGTCGAGCGAGATAATCTATCCGCTGCTGCCCGCATTTCTTGCGCTTACTCTCGGGGCGAGTCCTTTTGCGATCGGCCTGATCGAAGGATTTGCCGAATCGGTAGCGAGCCTGCTCAAACTTTTTTCCGGGTATCTTAGCGACAAATTTGAGCGCCGCAAACTGCCCGTCTTTGCCGGCTACGCGCTGGCAAGTATCGTCAGGCCATTACTGGCATTTGTCACGAGCTGGCAGCAGGTTTTGTTCGTCAGAGTTGCGGACCGCGTCGGCAAGGGAATACGCGTCGCGCCGCGGGACGCTCTTTTGGCTGCCAGCGTTTCCAAGGAAGAACGCGGATTGGCTTTTGGATTTAACCGCGCAGCGGATCATTTGGGGGCTGTCATCGGACCGATTGTCGCTTCGGTCCTCTTGTATTTCATCGCCAATGATCCCTACCAGCCCACTGCCGGTGATTATCGCCAGGTCTTTTTGTTTGCATCGATCCCGGTTGCGCTCGGTCTTTTTGTAATAATTTTCTTTGTACGTGAAGAAAAGTTCGTGTCCGAAGACCTCCCGCCGGAAACGTCACCGATCAAACTCTCCCTAAAGGAGTTCGATGGAAATTTCAAACGATTCTTGATCGTCATCGCCCTTTTTACGTTCTCGAATTCAACCGATGCATTTTTGATCTTACGGGCCCAACAGGCCGGGATCTCACTTCCGCTCTTGCCCCTGCTGTGGATGGCGCTTCACCTTTCGAAGGTAGTCAGTTCATTGATTTTTGGCGACCTCTCAGACAAGGTCGGACGAAGAAAGCTGATATTCGCCGGATGGATTCTTTACGCACTTGTCTAC
>JBFGKW010000171.1:0-3069 GCA_041576495.1 Aridibacter sp.
CGAATCTTTGGTCGGCACAATCAAAATCCCTTCAAAACTCGAGAAACTGGCCCAGGGCTTTACCAAAATGACGACGCCCGGCCTTTTGTCCCTCGAGGCTTCGAATTACGATTAGTATTTAAAGCCGCGCCTGAGACTGCTTCGGATGATTTCAAAAAGTCGAATCGAAACGCCCGGCGCGGATCTATCCCCGCCCTATTTGTAAGCGATCGCTGCGCTGCACGGTCCGGCAAGATGGACGACTTCATAACGCTTGAATCCCGCCTCGCTGCACCACTTCCAAAAATCCGCGCCCGTAAAATCAAATGCCTCTCCAAACTCGATCAGCATGTTTAGAGACATCAGCAGTCCGAAAGCGTTCTCGCGTCGCGCGTCATCGATAATATTTTCGATCGCAACAAAAGCGCCGCCTTCGGGCAGCGCTTCGTACGCAAGCCGGATCAGGTGCTTTTTGTTTTCGAGATTCCAATCGTGAAGAATCATACCCATCGTGATCATATCCGCCTCAGGAAGAGATTCCTTAAAAAAATCACCCGCGACCGCGGTAACCTGATCGGAAACCCCGTCTGTCTCGATCCATTTTTCGGCAATCGGTTTGACCGGCGGCAAATCAAAACTGAGACAGGTCATATGCGGATTCCTCTTGGCGACCAGCGACGCCAGCAGCCCCGTCGCGCCTCCGACATCGCATAGCGTTTTATAATTTGCAAAATCAAATTTTTCGGCAAATGCATTAAAATTTCCATAGGAAATCCCCCGCATTGCCGATAGAAACTGCTCCAGAAGCGCCGGATCGCCGTACAAGACTTCAAATATCGTTTCCTGGTCGTGTTTGACCTCGTTCTGGGGCTTCCCCGTTTTCAAACCGGCCTCAAGATCGCCCCAGTATTTATAAAGGCGGTCGTTACACATTTCGAAAATTCCGCCGATATATGCCGGACTCGTTTTATCCAGAAAGTGAAGTGTCTCTTCCGTGTTTTTGTAGCGGCCTTCTTTGCCGTCGCCGTCACGGTCCAAGAAGCCCAGGGCCACCAGGGCATCAAAGAAATCCCAGATTCCCCGTGGGTGAAGTCCGAGTGCCCGGCCGAGTTCTTCGCCGGTTTTAGAGCCGCTGCCCAGTATTGTAAATACCTCGAGCTTGACCGCCGCGAGGAGCACTTTTGAATTCCAAAATCCGAATCCCGATTGCAGGATCCGACCCGGATCGAGTTGAGCATCCATTGTTTGCATATTTCATCCTTGCGTTAAAATATCTTGCTTTACAAATAGAAATGCCTGGATCGATACACCTACTGCTTTTGGACGGACGGTTTGTCCTGCCACCACCAGGCTTTCGAAAGCTGTCTTTCGGCCGGATAAACCTGGTTGAGAGTTTCGCCGTCAAATATTTCACCGTTTTTAACCACGAATCGAATTGTATTGGTGTTTTTTACGTCGACCAGCGGGTCTTTATCGAGGATAACCAGATCGGCCAACTTCCCTTTTTCGAGACTTCCCAGCTCCCCGCCGTAACCGATTGCTTCGGCGCCGAGAATAGTGCCGACACGAAGAATGTCGTGGTTATCCATGCCGCCCATCGCCAGCGCCCACATTTCCCAGTGGCATTGAAGGCCCTGGAGTTCGCCGTGGCCGCCCAAGCCGATCCTTCCGCCGGCGCGGAGAATTGCGTTTGCGCCTTGAGCTATATCCGGAAAAATATACTCGCTCATCCGAAACCAGGGCAGACGGGCGGTTTTTTCATCAAGCACAGCCTGCGGATTGAATCTGTTCAGCTTTTCGTCGCCGTATATATCGCCGTTTTCAAAAAAATAAAATTTACCCTGCGGCCCGCCGTAAGAAACCAGCAGCGTAGGCGTATAGGTAATACCGGACCGGGCAAATAGCTGGACGACGTCATTATAAAGAGGAACGATCGGAAGCGAATGTTCGTTTCCGGCAAACCCATCAACCGCATGGGTCAGGTTGAGCATAAAATTGCTTCCGCCCTCGGTCGTCGGAATAATCCCTAGTTCCTTGGACGCCTGAACTACCCACTGCCGCTGTTTCCGGTTTCCGACCAGATAGGATTTAAGCGTATCCGCACGGTAATGTTTCTGATATCGAGCGACCGTGTCGCGTGCTTCTTCATAAGACTGGAAATCACTATCCGCAAATATCCCGGGCCCGGTCGTAAAAATCCTCGGCCCGATCATATCCCCGGTATCAACCAAATCCTGATAAGCAAATGTGTCGTTGGTGCTTGTCTGCGGATCGCGGCCGGCCGTAACGCCATAGGCGAGATTTGCCCAAAAGGTATAATCTTCGGTGTCAAGAACCGAATGCCTGACTTCCCAGTGGGCGTGGATATCGATCAGGCCCGGAATCACCGTCTTACCCCTGATATCCATTATTCTCGCTTCCCTGGGTATCGCGAACGACCCTCGTTTCCCGATCGACTCGATCCGGTTGTCGCGAACGAGAATATCGGCATTCTCGATGATTTCCTTGCCGCGCATCGTAATCACGCGTGCCCCTCTCAGCACGATCAGGCCCCGCGGTATATGTCTCGGACGGGAAACATCGATCGCCAATTCGTCGGCGATCGATTCGTTCGGAATTTTCGGTTTGCGCTTGCTTTCGCCATTTTTTGGAGATTCTTCTTCTTTTTTCTCGGGCTCAAACACGATCTTTGAAACCGGGAGCCGAAAGAGACTGGAACCAACCGTCCACGAAACCTGCGTCCCATTCTCCGACCAGGCAAAAGAATCGGCTCCGATACTTGTCAGCTGTTTGATCGGAACGGCCGATTTCGAAACATTGATCGTGGGAACATCGCCGCCGGCAATCGGGACCGGAAAATAATAGAGCTGGCTGCTGACGAGCGCCAATGCAAATCTGCCGTCCGGACTGATCCTGACATCGCGCGCCGGCTGGGGCCGCGGCCCGCGGCCTTTGCCTTCGACTTTAAAATGTGTCCGACGATCCGTCCCATCGAACCGGAAAGATATCAGCCCCTGATTGCCATAAACATAGATCCTTTCCGATTGACTGCTGAAATGAGGACGGCCAACGCCGCGCGCCGGAACGACG
>JBFGKW010000172.1:0-2950 GCA_041576495.1 Aridibacter sp.
CGGGTTCCGGGTGATGCCGGATCGCCGACCTATCCGAACATTCTCGCAACGCCGCCGAATGTCGGAAGCACTCCGGATATCGTAGTTTTCTCCCGGAATATGGAAAATCCATTGATCCATCAGGGTGATGTGGTGTTAGAACGTGTGATTGCGAAAAACACGGTTGTGTCGATATCCGGGCTTTTCAGCTGGGGCAGGAACCTACCGACATTTGTTGATTCCAATCTCAACGCTCCGACGGGTTCAACGACATATAACTTCTCGGGCGGGATGTTTAACGGACAAACACTGACGATTCCGAGATTCACCGGGGCACGTCCGAATACCAATTTCGGAAGGATCACGGAAATTCGAAGCACCATAGAATCGGATTATCAGGCACTGGTTCTTCAGATAAACCGCCGGCTTTCAGACGGCATTCAGTTCCAGTCGAGCTATACCTATTCGAGCAGTTTTGACAACGGTCAGATTTCGCAGACATTTACGAATAGTAATGTTCCGCTTAATCCATTTGACCTTTCGTTAGAAAACGGTCCTTCAAATTTTGATATACCGCATCGATTTGTCGCCAGTCTTGTCTATGCACCAAAAACATTCTTCGGTCTTGGAGAAGGATCGAGCGTTGGTCGGGCGGTATTGGGCGGATGGACTTTTTCCCCGATTTTCACGGCTCAAACAGGCGTTAACTATGACGCCGGTGTCGGTGGCAACGCGCCCTCGGCAACGAGCACGGGTATCTTCGGAGCCGGCGGAGCCAACCGCCTTCCAAATGTTGATCGGAATCTATACCGTCAACCGTCGATCTATAATCTTGACACGCGGGTTTCGCGTCGTTTCAAGTTTACGGAAACGACGAATCTGGAAATTCTGGCGGAAGGCTTTAATGTTTTTAACCGTAGGAATATCACAGGGGTCGATTCACGCGCCTATAACATTTCGGGAACCAACCTGAATTTTAATGCCAACTTTGGTATTCCGACCGCGGCGGGCAACAGTATTTTCCGCGAGCGGCAGATTCAGTTTGCGGCCCGTTTCGCATTTTAGGTTTTCCCGAATCCGGAATCAATTTTCAAGGCGCGTTTTCTTCGGAAAGCGTGCCTTTTTTTATCCGAATGAACTTTTGCGGAATTGCTCGAACCCAATCCGAAAAAGTCATCTGCGGGGGAAATTAGGCCGATTATATTCCGGAAATTAACCGTGCTTGACACTCGCACCGAATTGATTCAAATTAATGCTAAATCGTGAACCAAATTTTCTTCTGAATCGTCGGCCGGTTTTTATGGTCATCCTTCGGAACTCTATTTGCCTGATTGATAACTAGAAATTGAGTAAAACATTTGTTGGAATGAGAACGATTAAAGCTCCGCTTGCGTTGGAGTCCTTGTAAGAGCTTCCATTCTAAACACTTACCAATTTTTTCACATGGATTGTAAGAACGTGTCTTTTGCTCAGACACAGTTTTTTCGCTTCGGCAAAAATCCGAAATTTGAAAGATATATTCAAATTCCTGAGCGAACACGCGTGTAATCGATAGTCAACAAAATTTAGCCTAAATTAATGTCACGAAAAAGCCGCAGAAATGAAATGTTCAGCCAATGAGTCACGCGTCGGCTTTTCTGAATCGGAATTCCGGCAATAATTTGGTTTATTGGCAAGTTTTGTATAAGCAAAATTTTCTAAAACCGAAATCTTTATCATCTGACTCTATGCCAGATTCAGATTTTTATTACCGTGAACCAACTTACCAGAATCAGATTCTAAGGTGGGCGATCAAATCGCCGTGGTCGATTGATCCGGTATTTATCAAAATATTCAAAAACATATAAGGAGTGGAAAACATGTCAATCAATTTTTATCTATTGAAAAGATTACTTGTCTTGACGGTCTTTTGCCTGTTCATCGGGTTTGGGCAACTCGCTGCCCAGTCAACCGTTACTGGCGGAATCAGCGGTAAAGTCGTCGACCCGCAGGATGCAGTGATCCCGAATGCAACGATTACCGTTAGAAACAACGGAACCAATGCGTCAAAAAGTTCCAATGCGAACGACGTCGGAACATTTAGATTTGCAAACCTTCAGCCCGGAATATATACGGTGACGGTTTCCTCGCAGGGATTTTCAGATTTTAGGCGCGAAACCGTCGTGGTCGAGGTTGGGCGGGTTACCAATATCAGTGCACGTATGAATATCGCCGGCGGTGAAGTTGAGGTATCGGTAGATGCCCCGGTCATCAATACCACCAATCAGGATTTTGCCAATAACATTGATCAGACTTCAATCAGCGAACTTCCGATAAACGGTCGCCGGGCGTCGAACTTTGTTTTGTTGACACCCGGTGTTGCGCCGGACGGCGATTTTGGTTTGATAAGTTTTCGCGGAATTTCGGGGCTGCTCAATAACAGCACGGTCGATGGCGGTGACAATAACCAGGCATTTTTCGCGGAAGAACGCGGGAGAACAAGGATCAGCTCCTCCATCAGCCAGGATGCGGTACGAGAGTTTCAAGTTAATACGTCAAACTATTCGGCTGAATTTGGCCGGGCGGCAGGTGGTGTGGTCAACACGGTAACCAAAAGCGGGACAAACGATTTTCACGGTTCGGCTTTTTATTTCCTTCGCAATAATGCGTGGGGAGCTCGTAACGCATTCAGTACGCTAAACGGTGTAGGGATAAAGCCAAAGGATGAAAGACACCAATTTGGCGGCTCGATTGGCGGCCCGATATCAGAAGACAAATTGTTCTTTTTCTTTAGCTATGACCAGCAAAAACGTGATTTTCCGGCGGTCGCGACGACTTCAAACCCGAATTATCTAGACCCGATCACCGTAACTCCCGGATCGACTCTGGCCAATCGAGGCATTACCCAGGCACAAGTTGACGCCGGTCTTAGTTTTTTACGGGGATTGACCGGTGTCGTTCCACGAAAGGGGGACCAGCTTTTACTGCTGCC
>JBFGKW010000173.1:0-2947 GCA_041576495.1 Aridibacter sp.
AATGTCGAAAATGGGTGCCGGCTGGGGGAAATTTTTCGTCGTACCCATCGAAACGGGACGAGGGTGCCCGTACGGTTGTGAGTTTTGCACCGTAACCGGATTTTTTGGCGATTCCATCCGTTTCCGTACGAACGAAAGCGTAGTTGAGGAATTGCTCCGGCTCAAAAAAAGGGCGGTCGATGAAAAGGGGCAGATCGCAGTCTTTTTTATCGATGACAACCTTGCAATCAACAAAAAGCGCCTCAAATTGCTGCTGAAAGATATTATTGCGGCAGACGCTCAGTTGCCGTGGGTTGCGCAGATCAGCGCCAATTTACTGGGTGACGGAGAATTAGTTGATTTGATTGCCGACTCGGGCGGAAAATGGATCTTTATCGGAATGGAATCGATCGATCCGGCCAACATGGCAGACGTCAACAAACAATTCTCGAAACCGGCAAACTACAAGGATGTCCTTGACGGGCTGGCGAAACGCGAAATTTACGCCATCACATCATTTATTTTCGGGATGGATAATGACACCAGCGGCGTTGCAAAACGAACCGTCGATGAAATCGAAAGCTGGTCGCCCGGCCTGCCGGTATTCGGACAGCTGACACCGTTTCCCTCGACACCGCTTTATGATCGTCTCGCAAAAGAGGGACGACTTCACCGGCCCGAACACTGGCTCGAATTTGCTCCGTTTGTGATGGCCCATGATCCTCTAAAGATGTCGATTGACGAGGCGAAGGACGAAACGTTCAAGGCGTGGGCAAGATCATACAGTCCGGAACGAAACTGGGAAGCGATTGAATCGATAAAAGATTCCCCGATTCAGGTGCGGATCAGTCACCTGGTCGCCCGGCTTTTTTTCCGGGGGATATATTTTCCGCAGATGCACCGGCGTGAATGGCTTACCCTGCTCTTTCAAAATCGTAAAACGATCTTGAGGTTGGCCGGAGAAGGGCTTAAGACCTGGCGAAATGCACGGACCGGCAAGAAAACCATTACCGCGGAATTGGTTCGCGAAAATTGATTTAAGGTCGTTGTACCCTTTACGAAAGACGCCAATCGCTTGATGTATCTTTGATTCCGTATATTGCTTTTATCTATCGCGGCTGGCTGCATATTCGCAAAAATACTTGCGCTTCCCGGATATTTAAACTACCTTTACAAGACAATTCTCATTAATCAAAAATATAGCGCTGTTTCATTTGTGAAACACTCTTTCACGTGATACACTCTTCCTCATTGCAGGACTTCTCAAAATTCAAGATAAAAAAGGAGTGTGGAGAAATGGCGACGGGGGCAAAAATGACATTAGACAAAGGAAAAGCGATCGATTCGGCTTTGGCCGAGATCGAGAAGAAATTTGGCAAGGGATCGATAATGCGTTTGGGCGAAAAACCGGTCGAAGACGTCGGTGCGATCTCGACGCGTTGTTTGAGTCTTGATGCGGCGATCGGCGTCGGCGGATTCCCGCGCGGACGGATCATCGAAGTTTACGGGCCCGAGAGTTCGGGGAAAACAACACTTGCGCTCCAGGTCGTCGCCTCGGCCCAGGAGGCCGGGGGAATCGCGGCATATATCGATGCCGAGCACGCCCTCGATCCGGTTTACGCCGGAAATCTGGGAGTCAAGGTCGACGACATGCTCGTTTCTCAGCCCGATTCGGGTGAACAGGCTCTTGAAATCGCGGAAACTCTTGCCCGTTCAAACAGCGTCGATGTAATCGTTGTCGATTCGGTCGCGGCGCTTGTTCCGCGTGCCGAACTTGACGGCGAAATGGGTGATTCTCATATGGGGCTTCAGGCCCGTCTGATGTCTCAAGCCCTGCGCAAGCTGACCGCAATCGTTTCAAATTCACGGACGACTTTTGTTTTCATCAACCAGCTCAGGCAAAAAATCGGTGTCTTTTTTGGCTCACCGGAAACGACCACGGGCGGCAAGGCGCTCAAGTTTTATGCCAGCGTCCGGCTCGATATCAGACGGATCGGCGCGATCAAGGAAGGCGATAAAGTCGTCGGAAACCGGACCCGCGTCAAGGTCAAAAAGAACAAAGTCGCGCCTCCGTTCAGAGAGGCTGAATTCGACATCATGTATGGCGAGGGTATTTCTCAGGAAGGAGACATGATCGATCTGGCGGTGGATAACGGCGTCATCGAGAAAAGCGGAGCATGGTTTTCCTATGGCGAAGAAAGACTCGGCCAGGGACGCGAGAAAGTCCGCACGCTTCTTAAGGAAGACCGCGAAATCTGGGCGCGTATCGAGCATGATGTAAAAGTGAAACTCGGGCTGATCGCCGAAGACGGAGAGGCCAAAAAAGAAGAAAAAGAAGAAAAGGAACTCGCCGAAACGGCGGCACCCTAAAAAGCAAAATATTTGGAGTTTTTAAGGCTGCACCGCAGCTTTAAAAAGAGCTGTGCCGGCTTGGAAGACGAATCACCCGGAGATGGTGACCTCTGCCAAACCGGCACGGGCAGGTTCTAATCTGGCTTCGGAAGGTTTAATGTAGCTTACATGGGCAGACAGCTACTAATCCATAATTATAGACTTCTGACCAAACTTGTCAACACCTTTTTTTGACCCTCAGGCGAGGTAATTATACCCCGTATTCAAGAACACCGCGCCGAATTTGACATCATCCTGAGGCTTAATTACACTAATTCACTTGCCGCGGAATTGGCGGCATCCGGTTCAAAATCGGCTTGGTAGCTCAGTTGGTAGAGCAGCGGACTGAAAATCCGCGTGTCGGCAGTTCGATTCAGTCCGAATCCACCATTAGGATCAATAAGTTAGGCGAACCAACCGGATGCCATATTGTTGATTGCGCGTCTGTTTCGCTTTCAGGTATATCTGAGTCGTTTGGATTTGACTTGTAAAAGACATATCACGGGTTGGCGGTGTCCCGAGGACACAACCCACGAAATCATTCGTCAACTAGGAGCCAATCAAGTGATTCTAACAA
>JBFGKW010000174.1:0-2854 GCA_041576495.1 Aridibacter sp.
AAGCTCGGGGTTTGCGGAGAACACGGGGGAGACCCGCGCTCAATCGCGTTTTTCAACAAGCTCGGACTAGATTACGTCAGCTGTTCTCCGTTTCGGGTGCCGATCGCCCGGCTTTCGGCGGCGCATTCGATGCTTGCGGCGGGAGGCGGGCCGGAAACGGGCTCTTGACCGAAAAACAACACCTATATTTCTCGGAGCTGCGGAATAGGTTGATCTTATGGCGTTACCGAATTAGGCTTGATTACAATTTCTGATCCTCGCCGTGAGTCAGTTTATGGCTGGGAGATTCAACCGGATAAGTTCAAAATCGACTTAGAATTTCCCTTCTTTATGACACTCGATGCAGTTGAATTTTGAAATGTCGCCGAGATTTACCGGATGTTTGAACGAGCGGTCGCCTTTGTGACAAGATGCGCATTCCCAGTTGCCGCGGGTTCCAAGGTTAACCGGATGCTCAAATCTGCCTTCCTTTGGCTGAGTAGTTACCCCGGCAAACGTCTGATCAATCGTCAAGTGGCAGATGTTGCATTCATTTCTGATAACCTTTCCTTCTTTGCTAAAGTGCCGTCCGTCGTGACAGCGAAAACAGCCCTGAGTATTAAAATGCCCGATATTGTTAATATGAGTTTGCCAATTGGTTTTCATTTCGGGAAAGAAGTATGTCTGGTAGATTCGCTGGAGTTCAGCCCCAGCCCGGTTGATCGAGCCTCTCTTTGCGCTAAAAACATCGGGGTAATTTGCCCGGTAGTATTCGCCAAATTCGGCCGAAATCGAGTTTAACGCCTCTTCTGTCGTTGCATACTGTTTCGACAACAATTCGACTGCTTTCTTCTTTACGAAAGGCAGCGACCGGTCCAGCTTGTTTGCCAGGATTGATTGATCGACCGCTTTATTTGGTGATAGATAAATGTGTGATGGCCGGCTGTGACAGTCAATACAGTCCATCGTCTTTTTTTCCGCTTTCGCGATCGTCTGCGGTGTCAACCCGGCGTCTCTAAGGGTATATTCAGTTATCTTCCCGCTGGGATCCTTGAGACGGACCCAGGGGATATTTTGCCGTTTCTCATCGGTCGCTATATAAGTGATTTCGTTGGCAAGATTCATATGCCAGTGGATACCTGAAACCTGTCCGGTTTTTGGGCTGCCGCCGCCGACTTTGACAAGCATCCTGACCTGTCTCTGTGAACTGTCTTCGTCCTCGCCGAAATAATCAAATACTCTCAGTTTTTCGCCGTGATATTTTTCCGGCCAATGACACTTTGCGCAAGTATCCCTCGCCGGCCGCATATTATGAACCGGTGTCTGGATCGGCGTATCGTAGGTTCCGAACGTCACTTTGACAAGCTGGCGGACACCCGAAAACTTCGAGCGGGCATACCATTCGGCCCCGCCGCCGACGTGACATTCGACACAATTGACTTTCGCATGCGGAGCCGCCCCGTACGACAGAAACTCGGGTTTCATTACGGTGTGGCAAACCTGCCCGCAAAAGGTCACCGACTCCGTAAACTCATATGCCTGATAACTCCCGAAAGCGCTTGCGAAAAGAAATATGAATGCGAATGACAAGAATACGATCAGAGTACGGCGGCGCCGCGGGTCATTGAGGTCGATTATCGGATACTCCGCGATCTGGGCCTCGGGGGCCCTTCGCCGTCTCCGGCGTTCAAAGAGCATTCCGATCGCCGCAATAAACATCCCGGTGATGAATACTCCCGGGAAAAGAACATAGATCAGTATTCCGAGATAAGGCTGGTCGCTTGATCCCGTCAATTCGAGCAGGAACAGAAGCGTCAAACTAACGAGGCCGGCCATCGCGATCGCCAGGCCGACAAAACTGATGTAGTTACGCAATAAACTAGGTGACTTTGTGGCTATTGCGGTGGCCTTGTCATCGTTTAATTCGTCTTCATCGGTTACCCCGCTTTCGCCAGGCGTATTTTCCGGTTCCTGTTCGGCATCTGGTTCAACTTCTTTTTCGTCGTTCATTATGATTTAGCCCTGCAAGTTACATTATTTCTTATGGGATTCGCCCTTTTTTTCAAAGGAAAAGTTGCAGGAACGATCCTAAAAGAAACGCTCCTGCCTACAAAATTCGGGATCCCGGCATCTGAACGCCCGACCGTTTGTCACTCGACCGGAGCACTAAGTTCACGCATGTGCGCGACCAATGCCGCCGCCAGTTCAGGTGTGATCCCTTTCGATGCATATTCTGGCATCTTGGGGGGACCGGCCGCTCCGTTCAATACAACTGCGATCAGCTCTTCATCGGTTTTCGCGGCATCGAAGTGTTTGGAGGCGTCTGCTTTATGGCAGGCGAAACAGGTCTTCTTTTTATAAAGCACCTTAACATCATCCTCCGCAAACGAAACTGCCCGGACCGCTTCCGTCTTGATGACCGTTACCGAAAGGACCGGAATAATCAGTATCATTATCGCGAAAATTTTTAGTTTATTTAAGTTCATTCATTTTATCTCCCTTATTTAATGCACCACATCCCGAGGATCGTGGATTCGCTAACTTATAAGTACTGCAATACATATGCCAATTGACTAATATCTGAAACTCAGGGCCAATCCCCCATTTTACCGCTCGTACCGCTGAGACCGGTTTTAGTCCGTCAGTCTCAAACCGAATTATGGGCAAAATCTCATACCGGGCGCGTAATATCTCGCGACGCACGATACGGAACAGTATTCACTCAAAATTTAAAACTTCCTCCCGTATGGCACCGCCGGCAATCCGCAAAATCGTCTCCGCCAAAAGTGTTCTTATTGTTGTGACAGGTGGCGCAGCTTTTAACGCCCTTGCGGGCAAAATGCATCGCCGCGACCGGAGCGGTTACCTGTCTTCC
>JBFGKW010000175.1:0-2763 GCA_041576495.1 Aridibacter sp.
CACGACAAAAGCTTCCCATTCGTTGCCGTCCGGATCGGAAACCCAGGTTTTATCTTGTCTAGCGTAGCAACAGTTAACTCCCATTTCGTCAAATGTTATCAGGCCTTCATCAATCCATTTTTGCCTGAATTCCAATACATGATCGGTGTCGTTTACCTGAAGACCTAAATGTGAAAGCGAGCCTCCGCTATCAAACGCGGCTTCATTCAGGACCAAATTGAGCGGAGGATTTTCAATGTCAAACTTGGCATAGCCCGGTCTATCGCCTTCCTGCCGTGAATTGAATCCTTCACGCCCGTTGGGAACTATATATTTAACCGGTTTGGTTCCGAGCATCTTCTCGTAAAATGCTACGCTGCGCTCGATATCGCTTACGTTTAAGGAAATATGTACTTTCATTTTGCATGCTCCTGATTAGATAGTTATATACGTTTATACATATATGTTAAAGCGAATATATTCTTATTTCACCAATGTGTCAAGACTTTTTATGCGATTTTTGATAATATTTACCAATGGTCGTTACGGAATCACTTTCAGATATGGAAAATCTCTTCGCCGCCTTAGCCGATAAAACCCGACTTCGGCTGCTAAACCTGATTCGCGATGAGGAAGTTTGCGTTTGTTTTTTTGTCGAGGTGTTGGGTGAAAGCCAACCAAAAATATCCAGGCATCTCGCTTACCTTCGAAAATCCGGGTTAGTGACTGCCAGGCGAGACGGTAAATGGATGCACTACCGCATCAACTTCCCTGAAGACGATAATCTGAGAAGAGCGCTTCAAAATACCCTCGACGGATTGACGTCGCGTCCGGAAATGCAAGGTGAATTCGAAGATCTGATAAAGGCCTGTTGCTCTCCCGAAGCGCCTGTGACAATCTCGAAGGCTCCCAAACCGGAAACATTACTCGACACGGATATGTTGGCTGAAAATGACGAACTAGAGACATTTTTGTTGTGATTCTGCGATTTTCCCGTTTCGATAAGGGCAATGGCGGCAGCCGTTTTCGCAACAGTATCCACGACGCAGTAAAAACCGTTCGGTCAGGATCATAAAACCATCTTCGTTGTAATAATCCACGCCCTCGACAAATTTCGCGGCCGGCGGCTCGCTACTATGTGGGTTATCGTTTTCCATACAACGCCAGAAACTCCTTGTTGCCTTGCTTACCAAGTATCGGAGATTCGATAACGCCGGAGATGCTTAATCCGAGCGCCTCCGCGAAATCGTTTACTTTTGAGACGACACTTTGATGCTTTACCGGATCTTTTACGATTCCGCCTTTCCCCACCTCGCCTTTTCCAACCTCGAATTGCGGTTTAATCAAAGAAATTATCCGGCCGTTGCTGTTGAGGAGCGGAATCAGCGCTCCCAAGATTTTCGTAACGGAAATAAAAGACACGTCTACGACGATCAAATCAAACCGGCAATCAAAATCGCCTTCGTCAAGATATCTGGCATTAACATTTTCCCTGACTTCAACCCTGGGGTCGCTCCTCAATGACCATGCCAACTGATTTGTCCCGGCATCAACGGCAAAAACCTTTGCGGCTCCATTCTGCAGCAGGCAATCAGTAAACCCTCCGGTCGAGGATCCGATATCCAGACAGATATATTTGCGTGGGCATATATTGAATTGATCGAGCGCTGCCTCTAGTTTTATTCCTCCTCTTCCAACATACCTCAAGGTTTCAGTTTGACGCTTGATCCGGACGGTCTCTGTCCCCAAATATTGTTCGGAAGGTTTATCGACTCTTTTTTCGTTTACCAATACGACGCCTGACATTATTAATGCCTGCGCTTTTGTACGTGATTCAGCAAACCCCCTTTCGACAAGCATTCGGTCGATGCGTTCCTTTTTATTTTCGCTCATATCGACACGGGTTTAAAGATCGACTACCTGACCTTCATAGGTGACACGAAACCCCATCCCGGTGATTTTTTTGACGATCTCAGGGTCACCTTGAATTAAAGGGTTCGAATGATTGAAATGAATAAAATAGACTTTTTGCCGCTGTTTCAAGGAGAGCGATTTCAGCAATTCGACCGTTTCCGTAACGAACGGATGCGGAACCTCACTGATCGGGCGCGAAATCTCGCCATCGGCGTAAAATGTCGCATCAACAAACACAAAATCGTTCGAGGAAATAACGTCGATAATGCTTGTTTTCCATTTTTGCCACTTATCGATGTCGGGTATGAAAACGAACTTCCTCCGGTGCGTCTCGATCCTGTAGCCTACGGTTTCCGAAAACTCATCACGGTGCGGTACCAGAAAGGGTGCGACCGATATTGTTTCGGTTATCCTGACAAGCGCTTCATCTTCAAGGGGTTTCAGTAGAATGTTATTAGTATCGACAAGTTGCGACCAGGGTGCGTTTCCGCTGAGCATCTTCCGCATTCTGGGCATGGCGTAGACGGGAATCGATTCGGCATTTATCGATTCCCTGCCAAGATACATCAAGCCCGTATAATGCCCGATATGTGCATGTGTCAAAAAAATTCCGCTGAGCTTGTTGGAATAATCCCCGGTATGTTTTTTGAGAAGTTGAAACTGCTGAGGCAGATCCGGTGTCGCATCAAATATCCAGCGGCCGCCGGTAGCAGGATCGACGAGCGCAATTGAGGAAACCATCTTTTGAAGTCGGCGGTTATTCCACGCGTTCCTGCAAAAGGCCGACATACAACCCATTTGCGGAGCGCCGGCATCCTGCGCCGTACCTAAAACCAAGATATACGGTGATTGGGCGGGCACAAAACTAAA
>JBFGKW010000176.1:0-2684 GCA_041576495.1 Aridibacter sp.
ATGCTGCTTTCGGTGCAATCTTTCCAGGTTAAAGAATGCCATAGAAACCAGCTCTGATGTCTAAACGGACAGAAAGCCACCCACCTGTTAAAAACAGGTTCAATTCATTTGTCTTTAACGGCGTTTTGGTTTTCTCCCGCCTTTTTCTATAGTGAATGGTATTTCGCATATTGTGCATGAAGTTTTTTGACACATAGCGCTTGCTGTTCATTTTTTTTTATTGTTATGAAAGTTTTGATTATTGGCGATGTCGTCGCCCGGCCCGGCAGAAAAGCGGTTTTGTCGCTGATTGACGGTCTGCGCCGTGAACGCGGGATCGATATTGCAATGATGAATGCGGAAAATGTAGCGGGCGGATTTTCGATCACGCCTCCGATCGCGGACGAACTGTTTGGCTCAGGAATCGACCTGATGACATCGGGCAATCACATTTTTGATAAGTCGGAAATTGTGCCTTATCTTGAGGCAAACAACCGGCTGCTGCGGCCTGCCAACTACCCTCCCGGTACTCCCGGAGAGGGGCTTTTTGTCGGGGAGATCAACGGATTCAAGATCGCCGCGTTGAATCTATTGGGACGTGTTTTCATGGCACCTAACGTTGACGACCCATTCCGCGCCGCCGATCAGTCGATTAAATCGGTTCCAGACGATGTAAAAATCAGGATCGTCGATATGCATTGTGAGGCGACATCTGAAAAGTGCGCGATGGGCTGGTTTTTGACGGGCAGAGTCTCAGCCGTGGTTGGGACTCATACCCACGTTCCGACGGCCGATGAACGGATTCTTGAGGGCGGTACGGCCTATGTCACCGATCTTGGAATGACCGGCAGTTATTCGGGCGTAATAGGAATGAAAAGAAAAGATGTGCTTGAAAGATTTACGAAATTCCCTTCATCCCGAGCCGGGCACGCCAAAGGAGATGTTTGGTTCTGCGCGGTGGTAGTCGATATAGATCCGGAAACCGGACGAGCCCTGAATATCGAACGTCTAAAAATTTCCGTACCCTAAGCGATTATAATTTCTTTAACCGGCAGCGTTAATTCGAACTCTCCTCGAGTTCCTGATTTAGTTCGTCGACCAGTTCCCGCCGGATATTCTCTTCGAGTTTCGCGGCCTCCAAAGCAAGCGGCAGTTCGCTTGAACGGGATGTGAGCTTCTTTAGCGCGAGTTCGTTTCCGGCCAATTCGCTTCCGCGGCGGGAAGCCGCTTCGATCATCTGGAGTCGCGATTGGGCCTCGACCTTCATTTCTTCGGCCTCTTTTTTGATGCTGCTCAGACTATCGATATCACTTTCGATTTCGGCTTTGAACTCGTCGTTGCGCTCGCTCTTTAAGTACTTGAGTTTGTTTCGTCTGCGGGTTGCGAGCAATAGTTCGTTCCGGGTTGATTTTATTATTCTGGTTGCAGTAAGCCGGGATGCAAGCGTTTCACGATAGGCATCGGCGAGCAGCAAGTTTTTTGATTCGATCTCCCGAAGCGACTTTTTCTCTTCGCTCGTGAGTTCTTTAGTAAACCAGCGAATCTCTTCGGCCTTGATTCCGTCGATGGCGATCTTCTCGCGCAGTTGGGTAAGCCAGCGAGAACGGTATAAAAGTGTCGCTCCCGAACCGGCAAGACCCAGCACAAAACCTCCGATTAACGAAACAAAACTCGCAAAAAGAAATGTGATGGCGACCGGCGGCGTAGAACCAAAGACAAACGTCAGGATAAACAAAATCAATGAAGGAAGGATTGCGAGCGTTGGGGGAAGACTTATTGCGGTTAGTTTTAACAACTTGTCTTTTCTGATATCTAGTTTAGTTGGTTCATATTTTTGGATTAGGTCGCTCATATTTTGGATTTACTCTACATATTATGTAAACTTTATTCAAATCGGATGCATCGTAATGAAGAGTCTTATGCAAAACGATGTAACGTCAGTAACTACTGACTTTTTTCGACTTTGAGAGCTGCTGCCTATGCATTACAAGAATCTGCTTCGAATTTCAGCCGGGGTTTTAGTCATCACCTTGATTTCTACAGTTGTTTTTGCGCAAACTGAAAATCCGGAAGAGACCATAATCCGAGGCCAGAATGATGTCAGGCTGATGACCATTCCGATTTCGATATTTACCGCCCGCGAACTCGAAGAGAAACGGGCTCAGGAATTTTTAGAGGCGGGTTACCTGGCGGTGAAGGAAGACGAAGATCAGCAAACGATACTTTCAATCCGGAGCGTCAGCAATACCCCGCTCTCGCTTGCGATCCTGGTCCAGGACGATCTCGGGTCGGGAGTAAATCTTCACCTCAAAGACCTTGGCAGATTCATCCGCGAATTGCCGGATGGCTCTAAAGTAATGGTCGCTTATCTACGGGCAGGAACGATTCAGATCAGACAGAAATTTACGACCGATTTGGAAAAAGCTGCCGGTTCCCTCCGAATCGTCTCCGGCAGCGGGGCGGCGGCCCCCCGCAATCCCTATGACGGTGTGATCGATGCCTTAAAGCGTTTTGACGGCATCCCGCACGGCAGGAGGGCGATATTGCTGTTATCTGACGGGCTTGATGTTTCCAACGGATTCGCCGATTCCTCGCCCTCTCAAAGTAACGATCTTAACCGGGCGATCTTAAAAGCCCAGCGACGCGGCGTCGCGATCTACTCATTTTATTCTTCGGCAACTTATACCGAGACCGGAAACAGCATC
>JBFGKW010000177.1:0-2618 GCA_041576495.1 Aridibacter sp.
AGTAGCGATTTGGACAGCTTCGTCCAGACTTATCTGCTTGCGTAAATTTCCAGAAGCGGCGTCGACCAGCACAGTTGATTTGGTACCGGTTCCGGATTCGGAAAAGCCGATCGAATAATAATGCCTGCCAAGGATTTCGACCAGTTCGAATTTTGTCAGTTTCCGGTTTTCGCCGTTTAATCCGGCATTAGACAATGCGATTTCAGGTGAAACAACGGCTTTCGGAAGCGCAATAGTCTCATTTGTCTTTCGAAGGTGCTCACCGCGTATCTCTTCGATGTTGGTCCAACTGAAATAAAGCCCCCCGATCGTCCAGAAAAGAAACTGAATACCCAGAAAAATGCCCAAATAACGATGAATTTTGCGGGAATAGTAGTTAAAAGCTGATTTCATGGTTAACTCGTCGGACCCGGCAATACATAGACGAAGACCGAAATAAAATGGCAAAAACTTCCAATTAAAACAAATAAATGAAAAATAGCATGATTAAATCTGATTCGTTTCAAACCATACAGAATTGCACCCAGCGTATAAGAGATTCCCCCGGCAACCAGCCAAATTACTCCCTCGATCGGCAAATTTTCGATCAGCGCGTTGATTCCTAAAACCCCAAGCCACCCCATCAAGATATACGCGACAGTCGATATTTTTCCATATTTGCCCGTATAAAAGAGTTTTAGTGAAATTCCGACCAACGCAATCAGCCAGACCACGACAAACATCGTCCATCCGATCGATTCGCTTAAGACATTGATCGCAAACGGCGTATAAGAACCGGCGATCAATACATAAATTGCCGCGTGGTCAAAAATATTCAGTTTGTACCGCAATCCCGGTTCCTGAACATAATGATAAAGCGTCGAAGCGGAGTACAAAATTACAAGGCTGGTACCGTAGATCCCGAAGCTGATCAGATGCCACACCGTTCCGTTTTTACTTGCGCTGAAAATAAGCAGGGCAAGGGCAATTACACTCAGGATCAATCCAATCCCGTGAGAGAGTACGTTCAGCCGTTCTTCGGCTGGATGGTAAAATGTTAATCTATCCTTCATTTTGGTCTATTGCCGTGACACGATCGATTAACCAGCGAGAATTCTCGTTGATTGCCTCGACATTAATTAATCGCTGGACGTCTTGATCGTCAGTTCGCCAAAACAGGAGGATATCAAATGACGTTCTCCCGCCGTCCAGAGTTTCGCATTTTCCGGCCCGGAACGCCTTTGGATAGGAATTGGTTTGTGTGAAGTAATCAAAAGGCGCGTCCGGTTTTAACTCAAGCTCCTTTCCCAGGCGGCCGCTCAGAAACTTACTTCGAACTTCCAGATTCTTTGCGGAGTGATCCATTTTGTTTCCGATATGGAAAGAGTAAAAGCGCTTCACGGAATCCCGCGAGGCAATGCATTCCCGGGATTCGAGTATGGGTTGAGA
Organism: Aridibacter sp.; assembly: GCA_041576495.1. GTDB lineage: Bacteria > Acidobacteriota > Blastocatellia > Pyrinomonadales > Pyrinomonadaceae > Aridibacter. Next base: position 1,429 of record JBFGKW010000177.1, read on the forward strand.
ACAACCGGTAATAAAAACGGTCTGCGCCACAAAAAGCGCAGCTGTCACATAACTTAGCCGATGCAGAAAACTCTTCATCTAAAGAACTTTGGGGACCTGAAAATGGCCTTCTACTGCGGCAGGAGCCTGTTCGAGAGCGTTCTTCTGGCCAAGCGAATCACGGGGCAAATCTTCCCGGCCGGTTCGTGTTTTTTCGCCTTCTACGGTCAGCCCGCCGATTGATGCCTCAACACTCTCGGTATCGAGTTCGTTCAACTGCTCGACATAAGCGACGATTTCGTCCATCTGCGGCGAATACAAAATGATTTCGTCGTCCGTTATTTCGAGATGGGCAAGCTCTGCTACTTTTTTTACATCCATAAAGATATTGATTCTAATCCGATAGCCTTCGTTTTCTAGCAAGACAAATGCCGGCGGCACGCAAAAACTGCGACCGCAACTCTTGATCTGCGATGGCCTCGGCTGATTTCGTGAGCTTAGGGGAAAGTTCTGCCATGGCCGTTTTTTCTAATTCACCATTGGGGACCTTTTCCCTTCCAAGGTTCCGGGAATGCCGTTCCAGCGCCGCTTCATCGACCCTAAACTCAATAAAGGTGACCACCGCCTGTCCAAGCAGCGAATTGAGCTTGAATATGAGTTGCCCGGCCAAAGATTCAAGATGCCGTTTCCACGTATCATCGCTAACCGAGACCACCAGCCGTTTTTCTTTGAGACTGAACGGAACCGTATGTATTGAAAGTGATTCACCGACCGCCCTTTTCCAAGCCGCAAAAACGACTTCTTGACGAACGTCGTTCGAACCTTCAAACTCCCTGGCGATTTTTGGCAGAATCCTGAATAAATCTTCCATAGCCTTTTTACAGCCCGTATTGAACAATTAAGAAATAGTAAATACTATCTTTAGAGATGATAAATGATAACGGTCCAAAGTTGAATCTACCAAAAATGATTTTGGCCTCGGGAAGCCCCAGGCGCTCGGAGATTTTACGGGCCGTAGGCTGGGAATTTGAAAAGATTATACCGGAAGTCGATGAAAGCGAAATTGAGGCTGAACGACCCTTTGATTATGTCACACGGCTCGCCAAGACCAAGGCCCGGACAATCGCGCTCGGGCGTGCCGGCGACCTCGTTCTGGGGGCTGATACGATTGTTGTAGTCGACGAGGAGATCGTTGGAAAGCCGGCGGACAG
>JBFGKW010000178.1:0-2521 GCA_041576495.1 Aridibacter sp.
AAAAGCCTGAATATTCAAGACGTGGTTGGCTTTCTTGGTAACAGAAATGATCCGGAATCTTTATATGCCGGGCTTGATATTGTCGCTTTGACGTCCTTTAATGAAGGAACGCCGCTATCGCTGATCGAAGCGATGGCGTCGGACAAACCCGTGATTTCAACATTGGTTGGAGGAGTGATGGATTTGCTCGGGGAGGCGGTGGACGAAGGCAATGGGTTTTCGATTCACCAGCGGGGGATTGGCGTCAGGTCTAACGACGTGGATGGGTTTTGCGCAGGCTTGGAACTGCTTCGGTCCGACCCCGGTCTTCGCTCGCGGCTGGCGAAAAGCGGCCGGGAATTCGTAACCGGTAATTATTCCAAATCAAGATTGGTCAACGATATGAAGCGTCTTTATCGAAAGTTGGAATCGACTTAAACTATTGACGTTACTTGAATTTATCTGCAATTTCTATTGTAATAAGGCTGATTAAGCTGAAAAAAATATCCCCCATTGGTTCCGCATTATGAGTCAGATTTTCTCAAGCCCCGTTTTCATAGCTGGATTTAGTCTGTTTCTTTCGCTGGTGCTCACTCTGGCGGTCAAGAAATTTGCGATTCAAAAGGGTTATGTTGCGAAGCCAAAGGCGGACCGCTGGCACTCGAAGCCGACGGCGATGATGGGCGGAGTTTCGATATTTTTGACCACGCTGATCGTTTATCTCCTTTTTGTACCCAAATCCTCTCACGCTTGGACGATTTTAGCCGGAAGTTCGTTTCTTTTTCTGGTCGGGCTGGTTGACGACCTTCGGGCTATCAAACCCTATCAAAAGCTGATCGGGCAAATAATCGGCACCGCAATCGTCATCGGATTTGGATTGGTACTGCCTTGGACCGATTGGGAAATCCTCAACATCTGGCTGACGGTATTCTGGATTATCGGGATTACCAACGCGATAAATCTTCTGGACAATATGGACGGGCTGGCGGCCGGCATCTCCTCGATCGCCGCGCTGACGCTGGTTTTCGTCCTAGCGTCAGGCGGGCAGAGCAATGAGCTTTTGCTCGTTTGTGCTTTTGTCGGAGCCTTGATTGGTTTTTTGGCTTTCAATTTTAATCCGGCATCGATTTTTATGGGCGACAGCGGCTCGATGTTTGTCGGGTTTTTCCTGGCAAGCTCCGTGCTGTTAAGTGATTTTACGGATGATATCGGCGGTCGGTCACGAGGCATATTTTCGGTACTGGCCGTTCCGGTGCTGATTCTGCTGGTTCCCATATTTGACACGACATTCGTCACGATACTCAGAAAATTGTCGGGAAGAAAGGCGTCCCAAGGGGGAAGTGATCACACCTCTCATCGTTTGGTAGCCCTTGGACTTACCGAGCGGTCGGCCGTGCTGCTTTTATATGGCCTGGCGGTTTCGGCAGCGGCGATTTCGATATTTATTCGTGATCTTCAACTGACCCAGAGCCTGGCGTTGGTCGCTCTGTTTACGGTAACACTCTCAATCACCGGAGTTTACCTGTCAAAAGTTAAGGTCTACGAAGAGCAGGATCAGGAACTGGCGCTCAAAAATAATGCCGCGTTTGGATTTTTGATCGATTTATCGTACAAGCGACGGGTCTTTGAGGTGCTGCTTGATGCGATGCTGATTACGCTCGCCTACTACTTTTCATATGTCTTGCTCTTTGGCAACTTCGAACAAACAAGGGCCTGGGGTCTTTTTATCAAGACACTGCCGCTGCTAATCGTACTCAAGCTCGGAGCATTTCTTCTGGTCGGTGTTTATCGCGGGATTTGGCGGTATACGAGTATCCGCGATTTCGTAACCTTTTTTAAGGGAATCGTTCTCGGCTCGGTGCTTAGCGTGCTGGCGATTCTGCTCTTGTATCGATTCCGAGATTTCTCGCGGGCCGTGTTCATTGTCGACGGCCTGCTGCTCATGTCTGCGTTGGTGATGAGCCGGATGGCATTCAGGTTGTTCAGGCAGCTTATCCCGCAGCCGATGTCGAGCCGGCGAACGAAGGTTCTTATTTATGGGGCCGGTGACGGCGGGGAAATGGTTTTGCGCGAACTGGAAAACAACCCGGACTGGGAGTATAAGCCGATCGGATTTCTCGATGATGATCCGATGAAAAAAGACAAGGTAATCCACGGGCTTCCGGTTTACGGGGGAAACGGGTTTATACAGGAAATCTGCCGAAAAAATGATGTCCAGGAGATACTCTTGTCATTTCGCGACATTAAACCGGAGAAGATGAAGGATCTGAGAATAAATTGTAAGGATGCAGGTGTTTCGTTAAAGCGTGCATGGATAAAAATTGAGCCGTTTGAATTTGACTAGTCAGCGGTTGTATATGATGATGCGAGGTTTCTGAATCCAGGATCGTGACGTGATTTCCTCAGTAATATATGCCGTTAAAATCAATCAAAACTCACTCGTTAGCCAAAAGGTTGTTGCTGGCGGCTATCGCTATACTAAGTCTGGCAGTTCTTTTTGTAGCCGTATCCTGGCTGTTTGGAAATTCGATTTCAACCCAGG
>JBFGKW010000179.1:0-2346 GCA_041576495.1 Aridibacter sp.
TTTGGCCCAGTCAAAACTGGTCAATGGTCAATGGTCGATGGTAAATGACGAATGATAATTGTAATTATAGGTGCCCAGTGGGGCGATGAGGGGAAGGGCAAGGTCGTTGACCTTTTGGCGGACCGGTTTGATATTGTGTCCCGTTATCAGGGCGGCCACAATGCCGGCCACAGCGTTTATGTAGGTGATAAGGCTTTTGTTTTGAGGCTTTTACCGTCGGGAATCATTCACGAAGGCACCGTCTGCGTTCTCGGCAATGGGATGGTCATCGATCCCCGCGCGTTTTTTGAAGAGGTCGACCAGATGATCGAAAAGGGAATCTCGATCACGCCGGAACGGCTCAAGGTATCGAGCCGGGCCCATTTAATTACCCCGTACCACCGCGCTTTGGACCATACCAGCGAAGAGCGGCTCGGCAACGAAAAAATCGGTACGACTTTAAGGGGGATCGGCCCGGCATATGAAGACAAGGCGGGAAGACGCGGGATACGGGTTGCCGACGCACTGGTGCCCGAGGTCCTGAAGCAGCGTATCGAACGAAATCTCGCCGAGGCAAACCGGGTGATCGCCGTCTTTGGGCGCGAACCGCTTCGGTCGGATGAAATATTCGAGCAGATGTCGGTTTTAGCCGAGCGACTGAGGCCGTTTGTCTGCGAAACCTCGAAGTTTTACGCCGACGCCAAAAAAGCCGGAAAGAAAATACTGCTCGAAGGCGCACAGGCGACGCTGCTCGATGTCGATCACGGAACGTATCCGTTTGTCACCTCTTCGAATCCGACGGCCGGCGGCGCATCGGTCGGCTCAGGCATCCCGCCGCATCATATTTCCGGTGTCTTGGGGATCGTCCGGACATACGCGACGCGTGTCGGCGAAGGGCCGTTTCCGACCGAGATGCTGGAAGACGAGGAGCACATCGCGAACCTCATACGCGAACGCGGGAACGAATTTGGTTCGGTGACCAAAAGGCCCCGGCGCTGCGGCTGGTTTGACGCCGTCGCGACCCGATATGCGGCCGAGCTAAACGGGTTCGATTCGGTCGCGCTGACCAAAATTGATGTGCTCGACACGATGCCGGAACTCAAGGTTTGCGTCGGTTACAAAATCGACGGCGAGACGGTCGATACATTCCCCGCCGTCTCTCAGGACCTGCGGCAGATCGAACCGATCTATAAAACGCTCGAGGGCTGGGAGTCCGACACTCTCGGCATCACAAAGCTTGAAGATCTGCCGGCGAAAGCACGTGAATACGTCGATTTTCTGTCCGCATCGATCGGCGTCGAGATCGGTCTCATCTCGACCGGCCCCGAACGCGATCAAACGATCCTTGTCAGGGATTCGGTTATGGAAAGCTGGTTCGCATAAGGCTAGCCTTATGCGAATGGATAATTGAAGATTGAAGATTGAAGATTGAAGATTGATGATTGAAGAGGGGGTTGGCAACATACACAATAAAAGGTGAGGTGGAAGGATGAAAAGTTTCCATGAGAAAAAACGAGCTACTGGAGAATTCCTTTGCCTTTGCATTGAGAATAGTGAAATTAAGCCGTTTATTGGCGGAGCAAAAAGAATTTGTCATTTCAAAACAGATTCTCAAGTCGGGGACTTCAATAGGCGCTAATATTACGGAAGCACAACAAGCTGAATCCCGTAGAGATTTTGTTCACAAATTAAGCATCGCGAACAAAGAAGCATTTGAAACGGAATACTGGATCAGATTGTTAAGAGAAATCGGCGATATCACTGTCGTGCAAGCAGATTCGTTGATCTCTGATTGCAATTCAATCCAAAGAATGTTGATTAGCGTAATTAAGAAACTTAGATCCGAGTAAGCCTAACGAATCATCAATTTTCAATCATCAATCATCAATCCGCACGGCTTGATTTTTCCCACATGAGATACTAGTATCTAGAGTTTCGTCAGCCAGTTATACGGGCTGCGAAAAATGGTCCGATAGCTCAGTTGGCAGAGCAAATGGCTTTTAACCATTGGGTCGGAGGTTCGAGCCCTCCTCGGATCACCATTATCTACAATAAGTTAGGGTAACCGTAATGGTTACCCTTCTTTCGTTTGTGTGCCTTTCGTGCCAAACGCAATATGGCCAATCAGTACCGCCGGCGCTTTCACGTTCAACGGAGACAACAAACAGACCTTTACATTGACCACTGATCATTGACCAATTATCGGTTGCGAGTAATATCGGGGCCGGCTTTTGGTGATTTTTCGTGTGTTTCGTGGGAATAATAGACGATAATCAATCCGAAAATGGTGTTACGCCAGCATCGGAGATGCGAAATGTATTAGCCCCGTGTGCAGCGAAGCGGAACGCGGGGTTCGGGTTCACAAAA
>JBFGKW010000180.1:0-2301 GCA_041576495.1 Aridibacter sp.
ATGAAACCTGGCATCGGATTGCCGCGCCGTGTGGGCAACCAGATTTGCATACCCATGCGTAAAATCGTGTTCGGTTTTGAGAAACTTGATGATCTCTCCGTGTTTTTCAAAATTGCCCTTTTTAACGATCTTGACCCATTCCTCAAGCGATTTTCCCGTTTTTTCCATTAATCCTTTTTCCATAATTTTTTATCCTCGATCTTGTTTTTCGAATATTCTATACTTCTTTCCAAATGAAGGATTGGAAAAAAATTACCTCGTCCGATCAATGGAAATTCCATTGCGATTTGATCAGCCGGCACCTTTGGAAGCGCCTTCACCGTCGGGGACCGGCTTCAGCAAATCGGGTGAATTGTTTTTCGGGCTTCCGATCGCCTTTCCGATCATATGATACGCCATCGATTCGGAAGGAAAGGGCCGCAGGAGTCGCTCGAGTTCGCCGGTATTATGATTTTCGGGGTCGAGCCATTCATCATATTCTTCCTCGTGCAGATAGACGGGCATCCGCTCATGGATCGGGGCGACAAGTTCATTTGCATTGGTAGTGATGATCGCGCAGCTTTCAAGAAGTTCGCCGGTATCCCGATCAAGCCAGGTATCCCAGATCCCCGCAAACCCGCCGATCGGCTTGTCCTTTAAATAAACCAGATACGGCTGTTTTTCCGGCCCCAGTTTTTTCCATTCTATAAACCCGCTGTTGGGGATGATACATCTGGTCCGCTTAAACGGTTCCCGCCAGGTTGGTTTCGCCGCGATTCCCTCGCTCCGGGCGTTGATCGTCGGAAACTTCAGTTTCCTGGACTTCGACCAGTGAGGAATCAACTGCCACTGCATCTCGGCCGCTTTCCGTTTCCCGTCGTGCTCGTGGATGACCATCACCTGCTGCGTCGGAGCAACATTATAATTTGGTTTCCACGGAGTATCCGATATTTCGATTCTAAACTCTTCTCCGGCGAGCGCCGGGTCATCGAGTACGTATCTTCCGCACATAATTTAATCCGTTTGCCTATATCCGCTTCACGCATTTCACAATTCGCCTTTAATCATTAAGCGCCCGCGGGCAGGCAGAAGCGACTTTCATTTATTTATTTGGTAAAATCGTAGCATACAATTATGCAGTTTTCATTCGTCAAAAATATCAACCCGATTGCCGAAAAGATCGACGCCGGCGAGCGGCTCACCTTTGAAGAAGGAATGTCGCTTTACGCGGCCGACGATCTCAACGCGATTGGAAAACTGGCCGATTCGGTCCGCCGCAAACGTCATGGCAAGGATACTTTCTATAACGTCAACCGGCATTTTAACCATACCAATATCTGTGTTGCCGACTGTAAATTCTGCGGGTTTTACCGGCGCGCGCGCGCCGACGATGCTTATACCCATTCGATTGAAGAGGCAATCGAGATTGCCGGAAATGCGGTTAAGGAAGGAGCGACCGAATTGCATATTGTCGGCGGCTTGAACTCAAAGCTGCCGTTTGAGTATTACACCGACCTTTTTTCTTCGCTCAAACGCGAGTTTCCCGCACTCCACCTGAAAGCGCTGACGATGGTTGAACTCGATTTCTTCGCCCGCTTTTACAAAATGTCCGATGAGGACGTAATTGAAAGACTTGCCGCGGCGGGTATGGATTCCTGTCCGGGCGGCGGCGCCGAGGTGTTTGCCGAACCGACCCGATCACGAATCTGCGACCACAAATGCGATGGCGCGCGCTGGCTCGAACTCGCCGGGAAGGTCCACAAGGCCGGGCTCAAAACAAACGCAACGATGCTCTATGGACATATTGAAACGATCGAAGACCGGATAGACCATTTGGTAAAACTCCGTGAGCAGCAGGATAAAACCGGCGGATTCCAATGCTTTATCCCGCTCGCTTTTTATCCTTCCGGTACCGCGCTTTCGAATCTTCCCGGCCCGGACGGAATCGATTCGCTGAAAACGATCGCCGTTTCGCGGCTGATGCTCGATAACTTTGACCACATCAAAGCCTACTGGGTTATGCTCGGCAAGAATCTTGCCCAAACAGCGCTCCATTTCGGCGCCAATGATCTCGACGGGACGATAACCGACGGAGGCGAGCTGACCCACAGTTATTCGGTCGAATCCGAAGGAGAGGTAAAGATGTCGAAGCAGGAATTGATCGCCCTGATTGAGAATGCGGGCTTTGAAGCGGTCGAGCGGGACACGGTTTACAATCGCGTAGATAAGCGGGCGGCTTAGCCGCACAATGAAAAAAACACGCCCCGGATCCGCGCTGATTCAACTCCCGTACTTTCTTTCCAACGGTGCATTTCGCCGGAA
>JBFGKW010000181.1:0-2246 GCA_041576495.1 Aridibacter sp.
CAGCAACGAACACGGGCCTACGACCTGGCGATCGAGAATATTTATTCCGATTTCCGCCGCCGAGTTTCAAGATACGTCGGCGTAGATAACCACACAACTGCGCGACAAGAGCTGGCGCAGCGAATTGCCGAGCGGTCTTCATATGATGCGGCCGAACTTGAAGATTTGATGTTTAAGTGCGCGGACATCACCCACGGAGAGCCGACCGGAAAGAAGCAGTTTCTGGATATCGTGCGCCGCCTTCGTAAAGTTGAGGAATCCCTTGGCCTGCTGAGGCGTGCTGGGAGAAACTGAGTGAAATGGCCGGACTGGATTTATTTTTCCTGATAATCATCTTCTTTGTTACGAGCGTCATCGGCGTTGTGACGGGGAGCAATTCCCTGATTACGGTGCCGGCGATGTTCCAATTCGGCATTGACCCGAAGGTTGCCGTTGCGACCAATATGTTCGGGCTGACGTTTATGAGCATCGGAGCGAGTATCCCGTTTATCAAACGCCGGGAAGTCGATTACAAAAAGCTGGCGCCGATAATTCTGATCACACTCGTTGCTTCTGCAATCGGCGCCCTGTTGGTAGGGATAATCAGCACCCGGGCAGTCCCGATCGTAGTTTCAATATCGATGATTTTAGTCGCCGTATTTATTCTCACATGGCGAGATCCGGGGTCCAATGCGCCTGCCCCTTCAAGCAAAGCGAAAATCGTGACCTTCGCATTGGCGTTTTTACTGGGAATCTACGGCGGCCTCTACAGTGGCGGATACGTGACTATTTTAACCGCTGTTTTGGTCGCATTTTATGGCGTGAATTTTACGGCAGCGATTGCAGGAACGAAATTTATAAACATTTTTTCCTCCGGAATTGCGACATTGGTTTTTGCCTGGCAGGGTTTGATTGATTACCTGCTCGGCATTATTCTAGCGGTTACGATGTTTGCCGCGGCATATTTCGGCGCGACATTCATCGCATATATAAACGAAACCTGGCTTAAAAGAATTTTTCTGTCGGCAGTTTTTCTGCTGGCGCTGAAAACGATTTTTGATTTTGCATCTTGAAAATTTTGATTAGTCTGCGGCCGGGTCAGGCTCCATTCGAGTGTTTTCATTCATATTTTTGCAATTATTTTAGTCTTTAATCCCGTTTTTGGGTCACCTGGAATTTATGTTAAATCAGACGCCGCAAACGGTCGCGCACATTAAGAAAGAACTCGCCAAAATCATCGTCGGGCAGGACGAAGCCATCGAACAAATACTGGTGGCGGTATTGGCCGAAGGCCACGTATTGCTTGAAGGGGTTCCGGGGACGGCCAAAACTCTGATCGTTAAGACCCTGGCGAGAATCGTCGGCGCCAAGTTTTCCCGGATTCAATTCACGCCCGATTTGATGCCTTCTGATATAACCGGAACCAACGTCTATAATATGCAGACATCGGAATTCAAGCTTCGGCCGGGGCCGATTTTTACGGATATGCTCCTCGCAGACGAGATCAACCGGACACCGCCAAAAACCCAGTCGGCACTGCTCGAGGCGATGGAGGAAAGACAGGCGACGATCGACGGCAAACGCTATAAACTCTCACCAATCTTTACGGTTCTGGCGACCGAGAATCCGATAGAATACGAAGGAACATATCCCTTGCCGGAGGCCCAACTGGACAGGTTTTTGCTGAAAATCCTGATTGATTATCCGAATGAGGCCGAGGAACTTGAAGTTGTCTCGCGATGGGACGATGGCTTCAACTCAAGGCATCTGGAAGAGGTCGAAATTCATCCACTCCCGCAGCCGGAGTCGATCGGGGTCTGCCGAAAAGAGGTCAGTGGGATTAAAACAGAAACCGGGATTCAGAAATATATCGTCGAGATCGTTCAAAAAACAAGGAATCACTCCGCGGCGCTGTATGGCGCCAGCCCGCGAGCATCGGTCGCCTTATTACTGTGTTCCAAGGCGCTTGCGGCGATACGCGGACGGGATTTTCCGACGCCGGATGATGTTCGCGACGTGGCACTTCCGGTACTCCGCCACCGTTTGACTCTGCGCGCGGAAGCCGAATTGGACGGCGCAACCACGGACGCAGTCATCAGCGACATCATCAGGACCGTCGAGGTCCCGAGATAAAAGTGGATTTGCAAAGCGATTTGACCGGACAACAGCCAAAATGATCCCGGCGCTGCACGAATTCTTCTCCGCCAGGTTATTATGAAAGACCTTTCGAGACGCGAGATCCTTAAACAGATCGGCGCAGCAGCAAC
>JBFGKW010000182.1:0-2232 GCA_041576495.1 Aridibacter sp.
GACACAGAATTTCCCTGCTGATCAGTTACCCGTCCTACCAGTTCAGCCGTCGTTATCTGGGCGGTAACGGATACTGAAAACAAAAAGATACCGGCCAGCAGCGCGACCAGCATCTGGCGTATAAAAGTCTCCATATTCATTTTATCTTTTGTCATTCTTATTGTTGACCTCTTTTTTCGTATTCTAAATTTTGAAATGCCGGATTACTGCCCCACTTCAACAAAAAACTCTTAGTCACCATTTGCAGCGCCGGACAAAGCGATTCCTAAAACGTTTGTTTTCCGGCCCACTTTTCATTTTGGGAACTCAGTAGAAATTGCCGGATATCTAAAGAGTCGAATTATTCGTAATTATTTCGAGCTTTTTTTAACCTTTTCACTTCCAAATACGGGTACGAATCTGAATTTCAAACAAAGTTATCGGAATCTTTGAATCTAAATCCTGAATCTCGGATATTAATTTGCCAAACAGCGTCTTTTTCCTAACTGCCTCAATTCATTTTTTCACCGTTGGAAGCCGTAAATATAAGAATTCAATGGCTTCCTGAAACACGGGGCTATCCTGACTAACTTGATTGAGAAACGTAGCGAATTGAAAAGCGAATTCGGGTATCGATTAAGGCAAACATTGTACCTCAAAAACAGCAATAAATCTCTCTCACAGCCATATATCCGAAAGTTTTTTGTACGAGTGTCGATATTTCATTAAGAATTATCGTATTAAGGATTGGTGTTCTTAAAGTACGGAATAAAATGCGGTTTTTGAAGAATTTCTTTAAGAAAGCACTGCCGTTCGCCGCTTCGATTTCGAGTCCGGCTAATGTTCTTGAACGACGGTTATCGGCGGTAAATACGGGCCAAATCAGACTGAGCGATTTGAGCGGTTTACACTTGACTTGCTGGTTCAAATCCCTTATATTGACCGTGTTTTAATTTATAACGATTCTAGAAGGGGAAATTATATGTCACATTTATCCGAAAACGCAGTTGCAGAAAATTCCCACGCGGACCAACGTATATATGCCTCATTGGACGCCAGGTTGAGTTGGACGGACAAGTCGTCCGGAGAGAAATTGTCGACCTACGGCAATACCGTTAACCTTGGAGCGACCGGAGCATCGGTGAGCGTGGACATTCTCCCTCCGGTGGGAGAAGAACTCACACTTTCACTATCCGACGGCAAAAAGAAGATCATTTCAATTTCGGCGACTGTAATCCGTGTGGAAAGAGACCCGGCAAAACCCAAGGCGGCTCTTTTGATATCTAAAAGCCTTCCGAAATGGCGCGATACTGCTCTTCATGCGGCGCAGGAATGGGTTTCCAGGGATTTAGCGGTAAATTACGAGGGTGACGACTGGCTCAACTAGCCACTTGACTGGATAGAATGTTTTTGGGATAGTTCGCGCAGCGGCCACAGGGCCGCTGTTCGTTATTCTAGGAAGTGGTTCGTTTACGGGCGAACCCGCGAATCGCCTACCGCATCTTTGTAACTAATGAGAAAGTCGTTTATAGCTCTCCTTTTCTTTGTACTGGTTTCCGCCGCCCTCGCGCAGGAGCCGGCTGTCGTTCCGATTACGCAGACCGAGTATGTCCGCATGCTTTATGAGGTAGAGCAGTCTCCTTCAAAACTGGATGACTTTGTCGAAATGGTCCGTGTTCGTGGCATAGATTTTAAAATGACGAGCGGTCTGCGGACGCTGACAAAATCGAAATCAAAAGGTGACTCGGAGCTGCAGCGCACCGTTGAAGAGGCCAACAGACGCCGTGAGAATCCGGAATCGGCGAAGAGGCCGGGTGCCGGGGAAGCTGCGGCCCTTATAAAAAGGACACGCGAAAATACTCTCGCGGCGGTAGATGAAATGCCGGATTTTGTTGTAAAGCAACGTATCAGGCGTTCGATCGCATACGCGGGAACCAATAATTTCCAGGGTCTCGACCGCCTGATCGTCTCGGTGAGTTATCGCGCTGACGGCCGCGAGGAGTATCGCCTGCTTTCGCAGAACGGGGTCGATAAGACAGATTCAAGAGCGCGCAGCAATTATTCGGAAGTAGGCGGAACAAGTTCGACCGGTGAATTCGTGACCGTGCTTGCGACAATTTTCAAACCCGAAAGCAAAACGGATTTTACGTTTTTCGATACCGGATTCCTTAGGGGGCGCAATGCGCTTGTCTATGAGTTTTGGATCGACCGTGAGGACGCCAAGCAGCAAATAACGTCCTACGGTTACATCGC
>JBFGKW010000183.1:0-2204 GCA_041576495.1 Aridibacter sp.
CAAACAAAACGCAGAATGCGAATGCGACCGATGACGGGACCTTTAGATTTACCAACCTTCAGCCCGGGATTTATACAGTCGAAGTGGCATTTGAGGGGTTTGCAAATTTTAAGCGGGAGAGCGTCGTCGTCGAAGTCGGACAAATCACTACCGTAACGGCTTCGATGAGTGTCACTGCCGGGGATGTTCAAGTAACAGTCGATGCCCCGGTTATAAACTCGATCACTCCCGAATTTTCAAACAATATCGATCAAACGTCTATCAACGAGCTTCCAATCAACGGGCGCCGGGCGTCAAATTTCGTGTTGCTTACGCCGGGTGTAGCACCGGATGGCAACTTTGGCCTGATCAGTTTCCGCGGCATCTCCGGTCTGCTCAACAACAGCACCGTCGACGGCGGTGACAATAACCAGGCTTTCTTCTCGGAAGAAAGAGGCAGGACCCGGATCAATTATTCGATCAGTCAGGACGCGATCCGCGAGTTTCAGGTCAATACCTCTAACTATTCGGCTGAATTCGGACGGGCGGCCGGCGGGGTCGTCAATTCCGTAACAAAAAGCGGAACCAATGAATTTCACGGTTCGGCGTTTTACTATTTACGCGATAACAAATATGGGGCCCGCAACGCGTTTGCGACTCAATCGGTTTTGAATCCAAACGGTTCGATCAGCATAATCGGTCTCAAACCAAAAGATGAACGACATCAGTTCGGCGGCTCGATCGGCGGACCGATCGCCAAAGACAGGCTGTTCTTCTTTTTTAGTTATGACCAGCAGATTCGGGATTTTCCCGGCGTCGCTGCACCGGGCTCGCCGACCTTTCTAAATCCGATTACCGTGGCGCTGCCGATAGCTCCGAGAACCTGTTCTTCAAGCGGGCAAACCGCCAGCGAAACCCTCGCCTGCCGCGGCGTCACCCAGACACAAGTCAATGCCGGGCTGAATTATCTCCGCAATTTGACGGGCGAAGTTCCGAGAAAGGGAGATCAAACGTTGTTCCTTCCGAAGATTGACTGGGTGATCAACAACAAGCATTCATTCAGCGCAGTATTCAACCGGCTTCGCTGGGATTCACCGGCGGGTGTTCAAACCCAGGCGGTCGTTACCCGCGGTCGGACTGCGTTCGGTGACGACAAGGTGTCGATTGATACCTTAAACCTGCGGCTTAACTCGAATCTTTCGGCTACTTTTCTTAACGAAGCGAGATTTCAGTATTCGCGTGACCTGGAGCAGCAGTTTGGCCAGGCACCGGATCCAAGCGAACCGACAACGGCTAACGGGTTTCCGCCAGGAGCATCAATTGGCGGCGGATCGGGCATCACGATCGGAAAGCCGAACTTTCTGGACCGAACGGCTTATCCCGACGAAAAGCGCTGGCAGTTTGCAAATACAACGACGCTTATCAAGGGAACCCATACGCTGAAGTTCGGCGGCGACATCAACCGTGTTTCCGATGTTTTGGACAATCTCTTCCAAAATGCCGGAATATACACATATACGACGCTCGCCGATTTTCTGACTGATTTCTCGATTCCGTCGCAAAAACGATATTCGAGAATGAACCAGGGATTTGGCCCGACGGCGTTTAAGTTCTCAACCACCGATTATAATTTCTTTGTTCAGGACGATATCCGGGTAAATCCGAGTTTGAGTGTAAATCTTGGACTCAGGTACGAGTATCAGCAGTTGCCCGATCCGCAAATCCCCAACGCACTGGAAGCGCGGACAGCCACATTCCCGGCAGACAAGAATAATTTCGGTCCCCGTGTCGGCTTTGCTTACGACATTTTTGGTGATGGAAAAACCTCCTTCCGGGGCGGTTACGGAATTTACTTCGGACGAATTATTAACTCGACGATTTCGAACGCCATAACCAACACCGGCGTTGTCGAAGGGCAACGGCAGTTTCAGCGGGTTCCGGGTGATGCCGGATCGCCGACCTATCCGAACATTCTCGCAACGCCGCCGAATGTCGGAAGCACTCCGGATATCGTAGTTTTCTCCCGGAATATGGAAAATCCATTGATCCACCAGGGTGACGTGGTCTTAGAACGTGTGATTGCGAAAAACACGGTTGTGTCGATATCCGGGCTGTTCAGCTGGGGTCGAAACCTACCGACATTTGTTGATTCGAATCTCAACGCGCCGACAGGGTCAACCACATATACTTTCTCGGGCGGGATGTTTAACGGACAAACGCTGACC
>JBFGKW010000184.1:0-2156 GCA_041576495.1 Aridibacter sp.
GACCGCGAAAAACTATGCTGGCACTGAGAAATAAAGAAACCGGACCGATTATGGCCGATGTTCCCAGACCCAATGCTCCTGATGAAGCGCTGGTAAGGGTCGCCCTTTCGGGTATCTGTAATACGGATCTCGAAATAGTCAAGGGTTACGCCGGGTTTCACGGCACGATCGGTCATGAATTCGTCGGGGTTGTTGAATCAGCGCCGAATGCACAAGATTGGACCGGTAAGCGTGTGTTGGGGGAGATAAATGTCGGGTGCGAAGTGTGTGAATGGTGCAAGAGAAATGACGCCCGCCATTGCCCCAACCGCACCGTTCTCGGGATAGTCGGGCGCGACGGCTGTCACGCGGAATACGTAAACCTGCCGGTCCGAAACCTTTTGGAAGTACCGGATAACATATCCGATGAACGTGCCGTTTTTGCGGAACCGCTGGCGGCCGCTTTTGGCATCACCGAGCGGGTCGATATAGACACGGAATCACGTGTCGCTGTAATCGGAGACGGAAAACTGGGTATTCTCTGCGCCTGGGCACTCGCCGAAAAAACCCAACATCTTTTTTTGATAGGAAAACATCCGAATAAATTAAGGATAGGCGAACTGGGGAACGCGGAAGGTGTCCTGCAGGCGGACGCGGCGAAACTCGGGGGGAGTTTCGATCTTGTGATTGAAGCGAGTGGTTCGGAAAGCGGGTTCGCAAGCGCACTTGAATTGCTCAGACCTCGCGGAACGCTCGTGTTGAAATCCACATTTCACGGGAAACCGCAATGGGAGGCGTGGAAAGTAGTCGTCAACGAAATCTCGGTCGTCGGATCACGGTGCGGCCGATTTTCCCCGGTATTGGATCTTTTGAGGAACAAGCGCTTTCGGCTGGATGCGCTGATTTCGGAGGAAATGCCCTTATCAAAGGGTCTGGAGGCATTAACCGAGGCAGAAAAAACGGGCGTTATGAAAGTGCTTTTGCGTCCGGGATTTTAGAAGGAGTCATTAATTTTCTGTACATCGGCAGTATTCAAACCTATAATTTCGGTTAGTTTGAGGTTTGATTGGAGGTTTTTATGGTTCGGATATCCGGTTTCTACGATTTTTTGAAACTCAATAAGGGCCCGGCGCGAATGTTGCTGATGGCGTTAGTCGCGGTTTCGGCCGTATCTGTACAGGCACAACCGCCTGAAACCATCAGAAAAACGAGTGGTACTACTGCACCCGAGCTTCTTTCGGGTTCGTTTGCCGATGTCGCGCGGCGAGTTGAACCGGCGGTTGTAAGCATCGACACCAAAGGCCGTATGCCTGAAGTCACGATACGGGGCGATCAGGAGGACCGTTCACGGGACCTTGAGGATTTCATCAGGCGAAACCTGCCGCCACGACCGTCTTATTCGGTGGGAAGCGGATTCGTAGTCGCACCGGAAGGTTATGTTTTGACTAATTATCACGTCGTAAAGGATGCCGAGCGGATCACGGTAAAACTCCAGGACGGCGACGAGTTTATCGCAAAGGTCGTCGGGGCGGATGAAGAGACGGATCTTGCCGTTCTCAAGATTGATTCCGGAAAAAGCCTGCCATATATCAGCTTCGGCAATTCAGATGCCGCACAGATCGGCGACTGGGTACTGGCAATCGGTTCGCCATTCGGACTCGCCCGGACCGTCACCGCGGGAATCATTTCGCAGACAAACCGAGCTACGCCCGAAGGTAATCCGTTTCAGCAGTTCATCCAGACAGACGCCGCAATAAACCGCGGAAATTCCGGCGGACCGCTTGTGGACATGAACGGCCGTGTTATCGGCGTTAATTCTCAGATCGCGACCTCGACCGGGGACTACAACGGCATCGGATTTGCTCTTCCTTCAAACGAAGCCGCATATGTTTATCAGCAGATCCGCTCGTTTGGAAAGGTAAAACGCGGCTATTTGGGTGTGTACCTGGATTCCGTCGGCAAAGAATTCGCGGAAGTCTACGGTTTGAAGGCGGCCAAGGGCGCCGTGATCACATCGGTCCGAAACCCGGACGGCGCTGCGGCGAAAGCGGGGTTGACTGAGAACGACATAATTCTACCGGTTGACGGAAAGGAAGTTGTCAACGCTCAGGATTTGATCGGAAAGATCGCTTCGACTGCGCCCGGCCAGGCGGTATCGGTTGGAATATTGAGAGAAA
>JBFGKW010000185.1:0-2053 GCA_041576495.1 Aridibacter sp.
AGAAAATTCGGCAATCGTTTCCGCAGCAAGGTCCCGAAGGTGTGTTTCAACACCAAAAAGAACGTAAACGGGAGATATCTCCCTGCGGCGAATCTGCTCTCTGAGGTCTTTTCTGGTCAGTATTTTCATTTTGAGGATCAGTGTTAGAAACCATTCCGAGCCGCAACAGCTTCAACAATTACGTTCCCTTCTTTTTCCTGACTCCTATGCCATTTGTAATCGTCGAGACAACGGACTCGGCAAACGAGCGGGCGATGCGTTCCACAGCAGGATCTTCCTCGTTAAAAAAAGAACGGGGGTCTTCGCTGAACTCAAACGAATCACGGAATACAAAATTTTGATTATCGTAGAGAATTTTGTTGTTCTTGAGGTCGATTACGGTCACTGCCGAGGTGATCGAGACTTCGTAAACGCGTGCGCGGCCCTCACGATCGAGCAAAACACCGGAAAAACTGAAGTTCTTGATATTTCCTTCTATAGCAGCATCGGCGCCTTCCCGGGTACCCTGCACCTTTAGCCCTCTCCCGCGTTTTATTACCTCACGGATCATCGCATCGGTAAATCTGCTTGCAATCCGGTAACGCGCGCCCCTTGCCTCGAACTGAAATGACGGGACCGCCACCGTCTTGATGTGACCGGGCAGGCCGCTCCGCGTTACCGGTTTGTAGCACTCTGTGAAACCGCTGACCGCAAACAGCAGCCCAATAACAATAGTCGTTCTTAGGACTCTCATAATTAGTTTAAAACCGCGGAAACCACTTTTAACGCTTCTGCTGCCGGCTTGACGTCGTGTACACGCAGTATATCCGCTCCCGCCATCAATGCGACGCAGTTGGCCGCAATCGTTCCCGCAAGCCGCTTTTCGGGGTCGGATTCTCCGGTTATCCTGCCGATAAACGATTTTCGCGAAAGCCCGACGAGCATCGGAAACACCGGAAACCGAGACACTATTTCCGGAAGGCACCGGAGAAGTCGGAGGTTTTGCTCCTGAGTTTTGCCGAAGCCGATCCCGACATCAATGCACATTCGGTCGTCGCTGACTCCCGAGCTCCTGGCTTTTTCGATGCTCCACTGAAGACCGTTCGATACTTCTTCGACTATGTCGGTATCCGGATCGGTATTATGCATCGTTTCAAAACTGCCCTTAAGATGCATCAAAACAACTCCCGCCTCACATTTTGCCGCGATACCGGCCATGTCGCGATCAAAGCGAAATCCGGAAATATCGTTGATTATATCAGCCCCTTTTTCCAGCGCCTGTTCTGCAACCGCGGATTTCGAAGTGTCGACGGATATTGCTATATCGAATCTCCCGGCAACCGCCTCAATTATCGGGACGACTCGGCTCAGCTCAACTTCGGGCGAAATATGCTCGCTCCCGGGCCGCGTGGACTCCCCGCCGATATCGATGATCTCGGCGCCGTCTTCGATCATTTTTTCAACCTGACGGAGTGCCGCGTCCAATTCCGCAAACCGGCCGCCGTCAGAAAAGCTGTCGGGGGTCACATTCAGGATCGCCATCAGCTTCGGGCCGTCGGCAAACGAGAGAGTCCTTCGTTTGGTTATCCAGTCTTTTGACCTCGCTTGCCCGTTACTCATTGCCGGACAGCGGCGAGAATGAATAAACGCCGCGATTAAACTGATTCAATTTATGAAATGCCATTGTGATACAGATAATAACCGCAAAAAGACGGGACGAACAATACTGTCCGCGCCGTCATTCCGTCGATTTTCGCGTGCCTTAGGCCGTTGCGGGATTATTTCCCGTGATCGGTGGCAGGATCGGCTTTTTGTTCTTGAACGGGTTCTTCGCCTCGGATTCCGACCCATCGGTATCGTCCGGATTGGTGCTCTCATCGTCACCTTCCAACGGCAATCCAGCCACAACCCGTCTGATCTGGACGCCGTCAAGCGTCTCAAGCTCAAGAAGCGCCTCGGCAAGCCGAATCATCGCGTCGTTGTTTTCCCCGATAATTTCCTTTGCCCGCTCATATTCTTCGGCAATGATCCGTTTTACTTCCTGATCGATCTTAATTGCCGTTTCTTCGGAATA
>JBFGKW010000186.1:0-2009 GCA_041576495.1 Aridibacter sp.
ATAAACAGGACATTGGTCAGAATCAGCGGCGCTACGATAAACAGAAGGATGTTGAATCCGAGTGCAAAAACGATTGAGCCGACGGCGCCCGCCGATTGCTTTGCCTTGGATCCCTTGGAATTATTCTCCTGCTCTTCCGGAAGAATCACTTTTGCGGGCGACTTGGTAAAGTTTTCGTCCATCGTTCCTTCCGCCAGCACGGGCTCTCGAGCCGTATCTTTTGCCTTTGCCAAGACTTCCTGCTGTTTGAGATCTTCTTCATAGATACCGGCGGAATAATTCAGCGCCTTGACGCCGAGGGCGAGGGACTGAATCAGCGTCGCACCTCCGCGGAGAATCGGAATATTCAGGATCTTGTACTTGTCGCTCCATTTTGGGAGCGGTTTTGCTGTATGAACGATGCTGCCGTCAGACTTTCGGCAGGCGATCGCATACGCGTTTGGCGTTCGCATCATGACGCCTTCCATCACAGCCTGGCCGCCGACGATCAAATCTTTCTCAAGCGATAAAAATAATTGCAAAAACTTTCTCATGTTTACACCATCCCGGGCATAACCGTTTAAATTCTGATTGTAACCGGTCTTGCAGTTTCAACCGATAGGTTTGGATTTGAAATTGGCCATTAAAGATGTCTGATCAGCGAAATTTCTAAAATCCGCGGGCGAATACAAAAATAACGCCGGACCCTTTACTTAAATGGCGTCATTCCAAGTGTGATTATACACCAGGAATTGACGACGCAAACCAGGGCGCGGCGTCGGTTTTACTACAGCTATAATTGGTTAAAATCAATTTGCGCACACATAAAAACTTATTCCGATTTCGCCGGCGCGGTGCCGCGTCTTCTCGCAAAACGCTTGTTAAACCTGTCTACACGACCTGCGGTATCGACCAGTTTCTGCTTGCCGGTAAAAAACGGATGGCATTCGGAACAGATCTCGATGCTCAGATCATCACTCATCGTCGACCTTGTCTTGAATGAATTTCCGCAGGCGCAGCTGACCGTGATCGCATTATATTTTGGATGTATTTCTGGCTTCATTGTTTTCACAATCCCCTTATCAATTGTCATTTACACAAAAGTGCAAACAGCGATGATAACCTCAAACCGCAGTTGTGGTCAAGGGAATACGGGTTTTAACCGGCGGCAGTTTCATCTACCGGATCGGCTGAACCAACCGGTTTTTCGCCGTCCCGCCTGATATGAAACAGAAATCTCCGTTCCGACAACGGGATCAGTTTTTCATCAAACTTCACACCCGATTTTTTTAATGCATTTCGAACCGCCTCTCCGGCAAATAGCACCAGGTCTGCAGACTTCGACCACTTCAGAATCCTCGGTATTTTCTTTGCAAAACCGTCAAGCGCGCGGCAAAATACGTGGGTCACATCCTGATCAGGGACTTCGTCAAACTGTTGGTTGATCACCCTCGCCCGGCCTCCCAGGCCGCATTCGACGACCGCCTTTTCCAAAAAGCCGGATTTATTTTTTTTTGATTCGATGAGAATGCCCTTTAAGTCGGGGCGGACGATCAGGCAAGGAATTGCGGGAAGTC
Organism: Aridibacter sp.; assembly: GCA_041576495.1. GTDB lineage: Bacteria > Acidobacteriota > Blastocatellia > Pyrinomonadales > Pyrinomonadaceae > Aridibacter. The sequence continues at coordinate 1,557 of JBFGKW010000186.1, forward strand.
CGGCGCCCGACCCGATATCAGCAAACTCCGAGTTTTCGGCCACATACTGCAGTGCATAGATTGATTCGAGGATATGCCGGATTGCGAATTCTTCGGCGTCACATCTTCCGACCAGGTGGAGTATATCGTTGTATTTGAGTACGCCGCGATAGAAATGCTCGAGCTGTGCGATGTTTTCTTCGGAAAGGGTTACGTCGAACGCGCCCTGATGCTTCTTGAGCGCCTTAAAAAATTTGCTTTTCATTTTGGTGCTTAACGCTGATGCGGGATTACGGACCCTAAATTGGTGCGGACGAGAGGACTTGAACCTCCACGATGTCGCCATCACGGGCTTCTGAGACCCGCGCGTCTACCAGTTCCGCCACGTCCGCATTCCAAAAGCGAAACCTAATATACATTTGATTGGGTAGCGTTGCAATGTAGGCACGCGATTCGGCAAACGGCATACGTGAT
>JBFGKW010000187.1:0-1594 GCA_041576495.1 Aridibacter sp.
GTAAAAGCCGATTTCCGCGCGATACACGTTATCGGAGTCAACATCGAACCACCAGTTGCCGGCCGGCTCAACGGGGAACATCTTTTCCGAACCGGTGGTCATATTCCTGAGCTTCGCTACAAGTGTATAACTGCCGGTTTGCCCGCCGAATGCTTTCTTTAACGTGCTGAAAGGATTCTTTTTTACAGACCAGTAAAAGTAAATTCTGTTCGGCGATTGCATTTGAAGCCGCGCCCGGTCCTGTTTCGGCAGGGCCGGGAGCTTGGCCTCCGCGAGCATCCGAAGCAAAGGATCCATTTTCACTTTCTCAGCCGTCAGCGCAGGAGCCGTTTTTAAGGCCTTTACCTCGCCAGCCTCGAATTTCCTGAGTGGTCCCGAAGTCGCCATACCGGAAGAGACGGTTACCGGACTGGAGATCTCGAATACAAAATCTTCCGTTGCCGGTTTCGAGCGCCTTTTGCTTTTCTTTTTGTCAGTCATACAAAAAATTAACACCTCATTATCGCAAAACAGCGATTATGGGCGTTTTTAAGGAAACTTACAAGTGCCGACTAATCGATAATGGCCTGTTTCGATTCGCGTGCATGCGTTCGAAGATTTGCAAATTCTCGGAGCTTTATCTCAACATCCCCCAGTTTAGTATCCAATTTCGCAAGAACGGGGACCCGGTCTTCATCATCCGTGATCCAGATAACCAGGCTTCCTTCCCGCTCGATAATCCTTCCCGGTCCGAATATCTCAGGATCAATCCTCCAGCACCATCGCTTTCCAAGCTCGCTCTTGATTCGTTCACGGGCCGTGACCTTCACCGGAATGTCGTAAACCAGGCCGGAATCACTAACTTTGAAGTTGAATGATTTTCCGACAGCAAGATCGAGGCTCCGTAATTTGTATACCGCCGAAACAATGTCCTGCGTGTCGGGACCAATCTCGGATGCGACTCGCCTTGGTGCCTTCGTGGGGTTATTTGGATCAGTTTCTGTGTAAACGACCCTCTCATACTCGTAATCGAAATCCGCTTCGCTGTTACGGATCCGGTCACCTTGTTCGTCCCGCTTCTTTGTTTGCTCAACATGGAACTTTTCGCGGTCAATTATAGAGTCGATTTTTATATAAAACTTGAAATTGAAAAGTCTCGCCAGGTTTCCCTTCGAATTGGCCTCGGTAACCACGTAATGATGGCCGTCAGGGGCCGTTTCCATTACCTTGAAATCCATCTCGGCTATCGCAAACGAGAATCCGAATCGTTTGAACTTACCTATATACGTAAGAGATTCGCCGGCAGGGTACGGATTGAGGTCCGGTCCGGTCTGCGCAGACACCTGTATCCAGCACAGCGCCAGAACCGCAATTAAGACTATAAACCGTCGTCTAAACATAAGTTAGCCAATGAAATAGACCTTTAAGATCAGTATCGCAGTGCCTGCAAAATAACCCAAAAGGGCACGATACTCACGGTACCGCAACTACAGGCTCAAATCAAACATTTGACCGCTCGGAGCAATGGTCCTGAACCGAGGGAAAAAAAGCGGGACCTTTTCGGCGTATTCTAGATATTCATCGCCAAAAATCTCAATTAACTCCTCGGATTCGA